>NZ_JBEZWH010000158.1:0-1158 GCF_040703975.1 Spirillospora sp. NPDC029432 | reverse complement strand
CGGCCACCTGGCGTCCGCCCTCACCCTCCGTTCGGGCCGGGTCCTGCCCAACCGGCTGATGAAGGCGGCGCTGAGCGAGGGCCTCGCCGAGCCCGGCGGCGCTCCCGGCACCCGCCTCACCACCCTCTACCGCCGGTGGGGCGGCGGCGGATACGGCCTGCTGGTCACCGGGAACGTCATGGTCGACCACCGGCACCTGAGCGAGCCCGGCCAGGTCGTCATCGAGGACGGCCGGCACCTGGCCGCGCTGGCCCGCTGGGCCGGGAGCTACCACGAGGACGGCGGGCAGATCTGGGTCCAGCTCAACCACCCGGGACGGCAGGCCAACCAGCGCGCCGGCCGGCACCGCCCGGTCGCGCCCAGCGCGATCGCCGCCCGCGTCCCCGGCGCCGCCAAGCCCCGCGCCCTCACCGACGGGGAGATCCGCGAGATCATCGCGCGGTTCGGCACCGCCGCCGCCGTCGTCGAGGCCGCCGGATTCGACGGGGTGCAGATCCACGGCGCCCACGGCTACCTCGTCACGCAGTTCCTGTCCCCCGGGTCCAACCGGCGCGACGACGCCTGGGGCGGCGACCCCGAACGCCGCCGCGCCTTCGTGGTCGAGGTCCTGCGCGCCATCCGCGCGAGCGTCGGCGCGGACTTCTGCGTCGGCATCAAGCTCAACTCCGCCGACTTCCAGCGCGGCGGCTTCACCGAGGACGAGTCCCGCGAGGTCATCGGCGCCCTGGTCGCCGAGGGCATCGACCTCATCGAGATCAGCGGCGGCTCGTACGAGGCCCCGGCCATGATGGGCGTGCTGGCCGAGTCCACCCGGGCGCGGGAGGCGTACTTCCTGGACTACGCCCGGACGGTCCGCGGCATCGCCGGCCGCGTGCCGATCGCCGTCACCGGCGGCTTCCGCACGCGCACCGCGATGGAGCGGGCCCTCGCCGGGCGGGAGTGCGACATCATCGGCATCGGGCGGCCGGCCTGCCTCACCCCCGACGCGCCCAGGGCCCTCCTCGAACGCGGCCAGGAACGGCTGGACGCCCCGCTCATCCAGGTCGGCGCCCGCGGCCTGGTCGGGCGCGTCACCGACATCCGGCCCGTGGACAGCGCGCTGAACCTGCTGTGGCACGCCGAGCAGCTCCACCGCCTGGCGGCCGGGCTCGACCCCGA
>NZ_JBEZWH010000157.1:0-1174 GCF_040703975.1 Spirillospora sp. NPDC029432 | reverse complement strand
TTGTGTGTCAAGTCGCTCGGCCTATTAGTACCGGTCAACTCCACACCTTACGGCGCTTCCATTTCCGGCCTATCAACCCAATAGTCTGTTGGGGGCCTTACCCCACCGAAGTGGGAGGGAGAACTCATCTCGAGGAAGGCTTCCCGCTTAGATGCTTTCAGCGGTTATCCCGACCGAACGTAGCCAACCAGCCGTGCCCCTGGCGGGACAACTGGCACACCAGAGGTCCGTCCGTCCCGGTCCTCTCGTACTAGGGACAGACCCTCTCAATTCTCCTACGCGCGCAGCGGATAGGGACCGAACTGTCTCGCGACGTTCTAAACCCAGCTCGCGTGCCGCTTTAATGGGCGAACAGCCCAACCCTTGGGACCTACTCCAGCCCCAGGATGCGACGAGCCGACATCGAGGTGCCAAACCATCCCGTCGATATGGACTCTTGGGGAAGATCAGCCTGTTATCCCCGGGGTACCTTTTAGCCGTTGAGCGACACCGCTTCCACACGCCGGTGCCGGATCACTAGGCCCTGCTTTCGCACCTGCTCGACATGTCTGTCTCACAGTCAAGCTCCCTTGTGCCCTTGCACTCACCACCTGATTGCCAACCAGGCTGAGGGAACCTTTGGGCGCCTCCGTTACTCTTTGGGAGGCAACCGCCCCAGTTAAACTACCCACCAGGCACTGTCCCCCACCCGGATCCACGGGTGCGGGTTAGACGCTCAAAACGACCAGAGTGGTATTTCACCAACGACTCCACCAACACTAGCGTGCCGGCTTCACAGTCTCCCACCTATCCTACACAAGACGCTCCAAACGCCAATGCCAAGCTGTAGTGAAGGTCCCGGGGTCTTTCCGTCCTGCTGCGCGAAACGAGCATCTTTACTCGTACTGCAATTTCACCGGGCCTGTGGTTGAGACAGCGGGGAAGTCGTTACGCCATTCGTGCAGGTCGGAACTTACCCGACAAGGAATTTCGCTACCTTAGGATGGTTATAGTTACCACCGCCGTTTACCGGCGCTTAGATTCTCAGCTTCGCCACAAGTGACTAACCGGTCCTCTTAACGTTCCGGCACCGGGCAGGCGTCAGTCCGTATACAGCGTCTTACGACTTCGCACGGACCTGTGTTTTTAGTAAACAGTCGCTTCCCCCTGGCCTCTGCGACCACCCCCAGCTCCG
>NZ_JBEZWH010000156.1:0-1464 GCF_040703975.1 Spirillospora sp. NPDC029432 | reverse complement strand
CCCCCCGGGGGCGGGGGGGGGGGGGGCCGGGGGGGGGGGGGGGGGGGGGCCCCCCCCCCCCCCCGCGCCCCGGCCATGGTCTTTTCCGGCCGGGGTCCGGCCGGGTTCCGGCGGAGTTGCGCGACTCACCGTCCCGCGCGTTCGTGCCACGGCCGGGCACGCGCGATCATAGGGTTGGGAGGCGCGACCCGCGGCGGCCGCCGAGCCCGCCCCGCCGGTCCCCCTGACACCGCCCGTTCCGCTCAGTCCGCTCATCCCCGGGAGCATTCGTTCAATTGGCCAGCACAGACCTTGGAACCAGGACCGGCGAGCCCCCGCAGCCGGCCGGCGCGCCGATCGTTCCGCAGGGGCCGGCCCGGCTGGCGCTGATCGCCGTCACCGTCGCGGTGCTCGCGCAGACCCTGCGCTTCTCGCTGCCGCAGTACGACCACTTCGCCGACTCGGCCGGTCTCCTGGTGACCGGCGTGGTGCTGCTGGCGGTCTACCTCGCCGGCTTCGCGAGCCCGCTGATCCGCCGCGCCGCCGGGCCGCGCGGCCTGCTGCTGGCCGGGGTCGGCGGGCTGCTGGCGGTGCGGCTGCTGGCCCAGATCCTCACCCCGCAGACCTGGCTGGCGTTCGCCGGCACCGCCATCGGCATGATCGCCGTGGGGGCGCTGTACGAGGGCGCGCGGGGGCTGTCGGGCGTCGGTTTCGCGACCGCGACCGTGGCGGGCATCTCGGCCGACAGCGCGGTCCGGATGGCGCTCGCCACCTGGGACGCCTCCTGGCGGTCGGGCCTCGGGCCGTGGATCGCCTGCCTGCTGTTCGTGGGCCTGGGCGCCGCCGCCCTCTACCGCGAGTTCGCGTCGGGCGCGGTGGCCGCTCCCGGGATCTCCTGGCGGGACGCGTTCGGCGCCGCCGCGTTCGGGCCGTTCCTGGCGCTGCACGTCCTGGTGCTGTCGAGCCCGGCGTTCGTGGCGTCCTCGGGCTGGAAGTCGCTGACGACCGCGCACATCGTGATCGTCGCCGGGCAGGGGCTGGCGCTGGCGTTCCTGGCCTCCGGGCTGGCCGTGCGGGCGGTGCCCGGCGGCGTGTGCGTGCTCGGCGGGACGCTGCTGGGCGTGGCCGTGGGCGCGGTCGCCGGGACGTACGCGGTCGCCGGCATCGAGGTGGTCCCGGTGATCGTCCTGGGGCAGGTGCTGTCGGCCTGGCTGCTGGCGGTGGCCTGCCGGGCGCCGCTGCGCCGGGCGGGCGTCGGCGGCCCGGTGTGGCGGATCGACGTCGGCGCCGCGACCGGCGGCCTGCTGGTCGGGCTGATCCTGGTGTCGTACCAGGTCAGCGCGATGGAGCCGATGCCGTTCCCGAACAACCTGCTGCCCGGCCTGGCCGGCATCCTGCTGGGCGCGCTGGCGGCGATCGCCGCCGCCCGCGGCGGCCCGGCGGCGAACGCCTTCTCCAGGATCTCGTGGAAGCGGTCGAGGGCGA
>NZ_JBEZWH010000155.1:0-1492 GCF_040703975.1 Spirillospora sp. NPDC029432 | reverse complement strand
CGCCGAAGTGCTGAAGATGCTCCGCGGCATCTCCGACGTACCGGTCATCATCGCGACCGCGCGCTCCCGGGCCGGGGCGGTCACCGCGAACCGCAGCCAGTCCTCGGACGGCGCCGCGCCCGGCTCGGTGAGGATCTCCACCACGTTGCCGCCGCGCAGCTCGGCGGACAGCGCCGCCAGCCGCCCGTTGACCAGGGCGCCGATGCACAGGTCGCCGGTCTCGGGGCCGAGCGCGTACGCCAGGTCCAGCGCCGTCGCCCCCGCCGGCAGCGCCACCACCTCCCCGGCCGGGGTGAACACCGCGACGTCGCCGGCGGCCAGGTCGGCGCGCAGGCTGTCGAGGAACGCCGCGGACGGGGCGTCGGGCTCCCAGGCCAGCAGCCGGCTCAGCCACACCAGGTCGCGGCGGCCCGCCACCGCGCCGGTTCCGGCCTCGCGCATGTGGGCGACGATGCCGTACTCGGCGACCGGGTGCATGGCCCGGCTGCGGATGATCACGTCCAGCAGGTCGCCGTCCGGGCTGATCACCCGGGTGTGCAGGGAGCGGTACATGTTGAACTTGGGCAGCGCGATGAAGTCCTTGACCCGGCCCGCGATCGGGTGCATCGCCGCGTGCACGGCGCCGAGCGCGATGTAGCAGTCCTGCTCGCCGCCGTCGACGAGCAGCAGCAGCCGGGCCGCGTCGCACGGCCGCAGCCCGGCCAGCTCGCCCTCGCGCTCCTGGTGCACCGCGTACAGGTGGCGCGGCCGGATCGCGACCCGGGCGCGGACGCGGTGCGCGGCCAGCGAGGCGCGCAGCAGGCCCAGCGCGGCACCGAACGCGGGCTCGGCACCGCGCAGGGCGGCCGCCACGGCGCGCGCGGTGGCCGCGTGCCCGGCCGGGTCCCGGGCGGCGAACGCCAGGTCGTCCATCTCCCGCTTGAGCATGTGGATGCCGAGCCGCTCGGCGAACGGCACCAGCAGCTCCTGCGAGGCGGTGGCGTACCTGGCCCGCTTGTGCCGCGGCTGGAAGCCCAGGGTGCGCAGGTTGTGCAGCCGGTCGGCCAGCTTGATCACCAGCACCCGCAGGTCGGCCGCCGCGGCCAGCACGATCTTGCGCAGCGTCTCCGCCTCGGCGCGGTCGCCCCAGCGCTCGCCGTCGAGCTTGGTGACGCCGTCGACCAGCACCGCGACCTGCTCGCCGAAGTCGGCGCGCACCTCGCCGACGGTGTACGGGGTGTCCTCGACGGTGTCGTGCAGCAGCGCGGCGACGAGCGTGGTGGTGTCCATGCCCATCCCGGCCAGGATCATCGCCACCGCGAGCGGATGGGTGATGTACGGGGCGCCGGACTTGCGCAGCTGGCCGCGGTGCAGCCGCTCGGCGACCTCGTACCCGCGCAGCAGCTCGCCCTCGTCGGCACCAGATACGCCATCGCCCCGGCCTCGGTGGCCCGCTGCACCAGCTCCCGCTGCGAGAACGCGGTCAGGATCACCACCGGCGCGATCCGCTCCG
>NZ_JBEZWH010000153.1:0-1865 GCF_040703975.1 Spirillospora sp. NPDC029432 | reverse complement strand
GGGCCCGCCCCGTTCGCCGCCGCGCCCCCCGCCCTCGCTCGGCCCCCCCTCCGGCGGGCCCCCCGGGGGGCACGGTCCCGGCCGTGCCCCGCGGGCCCCTGGCGTCACCTGAGAGGCGTCACCCGCCGCGCGCGATCAGCATGATGACCGCCAGCGCCCCGGCGGCGATCAGCAGCGCGTGCAGCCTCTCCTTGGTCGCGGTCGCCCGCAGCCGGGACACCCGCTGCCGGACGAGCCGCGCGTCGTCGCCGGCCTTCCTGGCCCGCTCCCACGAGGTGCCCATGTACGCCGCCAGAGCCGCCACGACGATGAACCAGAACCCGTTTCCGTTCATCCAGGCCCGACCTCCTCGGTCGCGAAGCCTAGATTGAACGACGCCGCGCGGGATCGGTCAGTGTCACCGGACACAAACGGGCGCCTTCTGGCCGAATCGGATGGGCGGCTGAGAATTTCCGATCGATCCCTCCGGCCGCCCCCACGGCCGGGAAACGATCCGTCAGGACCCGAACCGCGCCGGATCGACCTCGATCCAGATCTGCTCGGCCCGGCCGAGCAGCCGCCCGTCCGCCCCGTACGCGGCCGTCGCCGCATGCAGCCGGCGGCCCTCCCGGGTGCGCGCCAGCCCCATCACCACGCACCGCTCGCCCGCCTCCGGCAACTCGGTGACCTGTGCGGTCATCGTGCCGAGCACCACCGGCGGATCGTCCTGGCCGTACGACAGCCCGCCCGGGCAGTCCAGCACCGACCACATGATCTCCGGCTCCGGCGGCTCCGCCGGAACCCACGGCGCCGCGACCGTGCCCTCGGCGACCGGCCCCGGCTCCAGCCGCAGCCCGTCGCCCGGCTCCCGCTCGGGCCCGCACACGAAGCACCCCGGGAACGGGTGCCGCTCCGCAGCGCGGTACTTCTCCGCCGCCTCCAGCGCCTCCTCGTACGGCACCGGCGGCACCGCCGGGACCACGATCGCGCCCGCCAGCGCCTCCGCGACCAGCCGCTCCTCGCCGTCCCACAGCCGGGCGCCGATGCCGCGGTCGTCGTCGGTCGCGACGTGCAGCTCGGTGTCCAGCGGCGGCGGGCGCCGCAGCGTCACCGTCACCGTGTCGGAGGCGACGTGCCCCGCGAGCAGCCCGGCGACGTACCCCCCGTTCCCGGACCCCGCGGGCCCGCGAAACCGTCTATCAATGATCACCTTGCATCCCCCGGACCTTCACGCGTCCCTCACGTGCCCAGCTGAAACCGGACACCGATCCTAATCAGGAGGTCGGACATGCTCACGTCCGCCCCGCGGTCTCGGCCCGAACGGCCGGGAGACCGGCCCGGCTCAGAGGGCCCGCGACGGCTGCGGGCGGCCGGGACGGGTGGTGAAGAAGACCGACAGCGACCCGGTGAGCCGGGCCCGCACCGTCTCCTCGTCCACCGGGCCGTCCGCCGGCACCGGGGTACGGTCCAGGGCGCGCGCGATCAGCAGCTCGATGTTGCGGTCGGCGACCAGCACCGAGCAGGTGTCGCAGGCGTACCAGGGGTACAGCATGTTGAGCACCGCCACCGCGGTGTCGTCGTCCGACAGGTGGGTGGTGTCCAGCTCCACCTCGAACATGTCGGTGTCCTCAGGGTCCAGCGTCGGGTAGTAGAGCCAGCTCGGCCCCTCCACGTCGCAGAAGTCGCAGGAGCGGGCGCGGGGCGCGGGCGCGCCGACCGCCAGCTCCAGCTCGTGGTCCCAGGGCTCCACTCGCCGGTTGTGCCGGTAACCGACCCCGTCCAGCGACCCCTCGCGGTTGTGCGTCACGTCGTGGACCTCGCCGCCGCAGCGGGCGCACATGAAGCCGATGTCCTCCATGTCCCTCCCTGATCGCTGAGGTGCCGCG
>NZ_JBEZWH010000152.1:0-2002 GCF_040703975.1 Spirillospora sp. NPDC029432 | reverse complement strand
CTGCCGCGTCGCGGCCCCGCGCGTCGCCGCCCCTGCCGTCGCGGGCGTCGGCGCGCGGCCGCCCGTCCAGCTCGGCGACCAGCACCATCGCGGGCCGGTCCAGGTCCCAGCCGAAGCCCGCGCAGTGCGCGATGACGCGGTCGTCGTCGCCCGCGCGGCCGGCGAGGATGTCGCGCAGGAAGTCGGCGCGGTACTTGCTCTCCACCGCCGAGACCGCCTGCTGCTTGGTGATGACGAGGGCCGCGACCGTGGCGGCGCGTTCCAGGATCGTCAGGTCGGCCTCGCGGAGCGTTCCGCCGGGGCTGTAGGCGACGATCCGGCCGTGGTCGAACCCGCCGGCGACGACGGGCGCCACCAGGTGGTCGCCCTCGTGCGCGGAGCCGCGGCCCAGCGCGCGCATCGCCCGCACGTGCTCCTCCGGGCCGGCGCCGGCGAGGACGCGCTGCTCGCCGTCCAGCGCGACGACCGCGACCTCCAGCAGCGCCGCGACCTCGTCCACCACCTCCTGGAGGCCGCCGCCGCACAGCACGATCTGCACCAGCGCCCGGTGCACCTCCTCGGTACGGGCGAGCACGGCGGCCTGCCGGTTGAGGATGTCGGTGAGCACCTGGTTGAGGATGTCGTCGAAGCCGACGTCGTCGGCGAGCAGGATCAGCGGGAAGCCGCGCCGGTCCGCCTGCGCGATCATCTCGGCGGGCAGCGAGTCGAGGTACCGGCCGAGCTTGATGGCCAGCGCGGACAGCCCGCGCTCGTCGAGGTCGGCGACCAGGTTGTCCAGCGACTGCGGCGTGTTGCGCAGCGGGTAGCCGGTGGTCAGCAGCAGCTCGTTGGGCTTGACCCACGACAGGATGTCGGGGACCTCCATCACGTTCAGCCGCTGGACGACGCGGCCCAGCCCGGACCGGCCGGCGATGACGCGGGCGCCCTTGAGGGAGGAGACGCCGAGGACCTCGCCGACGGGGAGCCCGTAGGTGAGGGTGCCGGTGCTGGCGAGGCGGAGGGCGGGGGGATCGAGCGCGGGGGGATCGAGCGCGGGGCGGGGGCGGGGGGGCTTGGGCGGGGCGGGGTGAGGCGCGGCGGGGTGAGGCGGGAACGACCTCGGCTCCGCGGGGATGGACATCAGATGACTCCCAACTGGGTCGGCTCCGGCGTCGAGTTCCTCGTACGCCGAGGTGCGCGGGTCGGGCTCTGGTGGAGCCTTTCCCGTTCGGCCCGGGTCGTGGCGCGCGCGCCGGGTACACGTCCTGGTGCGGGGTGCGCGTGGTCGTGCGCGTCACGAGCTGGTCGAGCGCGTGGCGGGGGCCGGTGGTCCGGCCTGTGGCCGAGTGAGGCGTTCATGGACGCTGGCTCACGGGAACGGTCACCTCGCTCTTTGGTGCTGACATCGCCCGTTCGGGCGTGATCGCTACCGCTGTGCGATCAACCCTGACAACAAAGACGAAGGATGACAACCAGTCTTGGCAGCTTTCTCCATACGTCACGCCGCGTGCCCGGCCGTACGGTCGCGGCTAGAGAGGCCGGGCCCCGGTGACGACTCCGGCCCTCGGGAGGACCCCGTGACTGCCCTCGTGCGCGACCCGATCACGCTGGCGCCGCGGCCCGGCCCCCGGCCGCCGGCCGCCGGCGCCGCGAGCCTGGCGCTGCGTCCGGTGCTCGACGCCGCGCGCCGCCCGGCGCGCGTCATCGCGGCCTTCCCGTCGGCCGTCTACCTGGAGCTGCGCGGCGCGGCCGAGCCCCGGGTGGTCGCCGCGGTCACCTCCGACGCGGTACGGCTGCCGAACGCGGTCGTCATGGTGGCGACGCGCCGCGAGCGCCCGTTCCGCCGCGTCCGGGAGGGCGCCGACGCGTGGGTCGGCGACGGCCGGATCGACACCGAGGGGCTGGAGGCGCGGGTCCGCCGCTGGTGGGACCCTTCCCCGGCGCTCGGCGCGGTGGCGCCCGCGGCGCTCGCGCACGGCGTGCGCGCCCTGGAGGCGGCGCTGCGCGACGCCGGCGGCTCCGC
>NZ_JBEZWH010000151.1:0-2139 GCF_040703975.1 Spirillospora sp. NPDC029432 | reverse complement strand
CGGAATGGCCGGCGAGTCCGTAGAAGCCGAGCTCCGGACGAGCGCGGGCGGCGCCGCGGCTGGAGCGGGAGCAGGAGCGGGCGCGGGAGCGGTGGGCGCCGGTGGAGCGGCAGGTGTGGGCGCGGCCGGGGCGGGCGCGGCCGGTGCCGGCGGCGCGGGCGCGGCGGGTACCGGGGCGGCGGGTGCGGGGGGCGCGGCGAGCGTCGGGGTCGGGGCGGGCGGCGCCGGTGCGGCGGGCGGGGGCGTGCTGGCGGCGACCGGGGCCAAGGTCGCGGTCGCGGTGGGGACGGCGACCGTGGTGGCGGCCGGAGGCGGTACGGCGGCGTACGTCGCGGCCGGCGACGACGACCCGGCCGTGCGGCCGGTCGCGGCGGTGACCACCGTGCGATCGTCCAGCCCGATCCCCGGGCGCCCGGTGCTCCAGGTCCAGAACGCCCAGATCGTACGGGTGAGCGGCCTCCCGGACGGCCCCGTGCTCCAGCGGGCCAACGCCGCGCTCCGGGCACCGCTCGACCGCCAGATCGCCTCGTTCCGCAGGTACATCGCGGGCAGCCACACCGGCGCCAACGTGCCGCGCTGCGCGACCGTGGGCAGCAAGGCCGCCGTCCACTACAGCGGCCCCCGGCTGGTCTCGGTCTTCTACAGCTTCCAGACCCGGAGCTGCTCGGTCGCCGACGAGACGCCGGGCCTGATGGACACCGTGACCGTCGATCTGCGGACGGGGCGGGCGCTCGGCCCGGCCGACATCCTCCGCGACTACAGCGCGGCGGGGATCGCGGCGGTCGCCCGCGCCATGCCCCCGTCCACCGAGGAGAACCGCTACTGCCTGGACGGCCCGCTGCGGCGCGCCCATTTCGAGCCGGACGCGAGCGGGGGGCCGGCCGTCGCCCCCATGCAGATCACTTTCACGCCGAACTCGCTGCGGCTCAACTACGTCGTACCGCAGGTCGAGTGCTGGAGCGGCGGCACGTGGAACGTGCCCTACGCCCGCGCCGGCGAGCTGATCAAACCCGATGTGGCGGCGCTGCTGCCGTCCGCACCGAGCCCGGGGAGAACATGAGGGAGAGCGGGAACTGGCGGATCGACGGCTTCACGGAGGTACGGGAGCTGGGCGCCGGCGCGCAGGGCCGGGTGGTGCTGGCCCGGCACGCCACCGCCGGGACGCCGGTGGCGATCAAGTACCTGAGCCGGCGGGACGGGGACGGCACCGAGATCGAGCGGCTCCGCGAGGAGGCGGTCATGCTCGGCCGGGTCACCGACCCGCACGTGGTCCGCCTCTACCAGTTCGTCACAGGCGAGCACGGCGCCGCGCTGGTGATGGAGGCGGTGAACGGGGTCTCGCTCAAGGAACTGCTGGCCCGGCACGGGGCGCTGGGCCCGGAGGCGGCGCTGACGGTGCTGAAGGGCTCGCTGCTGGGCCTGGCGGCGGCGCACGAGGTCGGCGTCGTGCACCGCGACTACAAGCCCGCGAACGTGGTCGTGCAGGGCGACGGGCTGAGCAAGCTGATCGACTTCGGGATCGCGGGCTTCTGGGGCGAGGGGTCGCGGTCGGGGACGCCCGCGTACATGGCGCCCGAGCAGTGGAACGGCGATCCCGCGTCCCCGGCGACGGACGTGTACGCGGCGACGTGCGTGTTCTTCGAGTGCGTGACGGGGCGCCGCCCGTACGAGGGCACGGCGCTGGGCGTTCTCCGCGAGGGGCATCTCAGCGCGGCGCCGCCGGTGGAGGCGGTGCCGGGGCCGCTGCGCGGGCTGGTCGCGCGGGGCATGGCCAAGGCGGCGGGGGAGCGCCCGCATGGGGCGGTGGAGTTCGTCGCCGAGCTGGAGCAGGCCGCGACCGCCGCGTACGGGCCGGGCTGGGAGCAGCGCGGCGTCCGCGCCATGGCGGGCGCGGCGGTCGCGCTCGCCGCCCTCTTCCCGCTGATCGCGGCGGGCCTGGTCCCGTCGGCCGGCGTCGCGGGAACGGCCGCGGCCGGAACCGCCGCCGCGGGAGCCGGGACCGCCGCGGCAGGCGGCGCCGGAACGGCCGCTGCGAGCGGCGCCGGGACCGCCGCCGCGGGTGGTGCCGGAACGGCTGCCGCGGGCGGTGCCGGAACGGCGAGCGGCATGGGCGCCGGCGGCGCGGGGGCCGGCGCGGCG
>NZ_JBEZWH010000150.1:0-2539 GCF_040703975.1 Spirillospora sp. NPDC029432 | reverse complement strand
CAGCGGGCAGGGCCGCTCCATCCGCACGGGCGGCGCGGCGGCCCGCTCGGGACGGCCGGTCAGCTCCTCCTCGGCCCCCGCCCACAGCCGCCCGGCCGCGGCACGCTCGCGCCACTGCCACGCCCGCTGCGCGACGTCCAGGGTCAGGCCCGTACCGCCCGGGGCCAGCGCCTGGACGGCGGCCTCCGCGACCGGCATCCACCGTTCCGCGAAGCCCCCGGGAACGGCCCGCACGACCGCCGAGTGCAGCCGCGGCACCGCGTCCACGAACCCCAGCAGCGCGGCCGCCTCGGCCGGCAGCGGCGCCCGGCGGGCGGCCCACTCCACGCCCGTCATCGCCAGGCCCAGCAGGTCGGCGCCCAGCGTCAGCCCGGGCGGCAGCTCCCGGCCGCCCGCCTCGTCCTCTTCCGGCTCCTCCGGGGGAACGTCGATGGCCTCGACGCAGCGCAGCAGCTCGCCGGCCGCCTCGTCCGGCGGCCCCTCCCGGACGGCGACGATCAGCCGGCCCAGCGGCGCGTTCACCCGCGCCCACTCGACCGCGGGATGCCCCTCCACCGCGTCCACGAGCGCCCCGGCGCGCTTCTCGGCGCCGGGAAGGTGCGCGTGCCGCAGCTCGACGTGCAGCCGCCCGCCGTACGACCACGTCCGCCGGCCTCCGGGAACCAGCTCCGCGACCACGCCGTGCACGGCGTCCAGCGCGCCGGCGGTCGCGCGCAGTGGCGCCGCCGCGACCGTGCGGGCCAGCGCGGCACTCCCGCGAGCCAGACTCCCCAACATGGCGCACCCCGTACCCCGGGGACGCCCGCTACACGTGCCGCAAGGTGAAGTCTCCGCAAACGCCCGCCGGGCGCCCCGTCAGGCGGCGGGGTGCGGGGGCAGGCCCTTGCCGCCCAGCAGGTCCAGCTCGATCATCTCCGCCGCCGCGACGAGCTTCATGGCGGCCGCCGTCTCGGGACTGCCCTTGATCGCGTCCTGGGCGGCCCGCAGCGCGTCCCCGTCGCGCCACAGCTCGGTCACCCAGACGGTGTCGGGCGCGTCCGCCTGCCGGTTGATCAGATAGAGCTCGCAGCCGGGGTCGTCCTCCAGGGCGGCGGCGGCCGCGAGCAGCAGCTCCGCGAGCTCCGTACCGCGCTCCGGATGGGCCACCAGCCTGCCGTACCGTGCGATTCGTGTCATGACCGGCAACGTTAGCGCCCGGGACACCTCCCGGCGGCGCGGGCGCCGTCCCGCGCGGCGACCGTGGCGCCGGACACAGTCGGAATAACGGGGCCGGACCAGCCGGTTCGTTCCAGGGTGCCCGTGCGCGGGCTGCGACGACGCACGCTGCGACCCGGTTCGGGAATGGAGAGACGGATCTTGACGACGCAGGCGACGGGGGACGGCGCCCTCGGCCGCGCGCTGCTGGCCCTGGCCCTGGGCGGCTTCGGCATCGGCACCACCGAGTTCGTGATGATGGGCGTGCTGCCGGAGGTGGCCGCCGACCTGCGCGTGAGCGTGCCGAGCGCCGGCCACCTCATCTCGATGTACGCGCTCGGCGTGGTGGTCGGCGCGCCGCTGCTGACGGCGGTCACGATGCGGCTGCCGCGCCGCCGGGTGCTGGCCGGGCTGATGGCGCTGTTCACGGCCGGCAACCTCCTGTCCGCGGTGGCGCCCGGCTACCTGACGCTGATGGCGGCGCGGCTGCTCAGCGGGCTGCCGCACGGCGCGTTCTTCGGCGTCGGCGCGGTGGTGGCGGCGAGCCTGGTGGAACCGGCCCGGCGCGGCCGCGCGGTGTCGATGATGTTCCTCGGCCTGACCGTCGCGAACGTGGTGGGCGTCCCCGGCGGGACGCTGGTCGGCCAGCTCTTCGGCTGGCGCTGGACGTTCGTGCTGGTCGCCGCGATCGGCGCGGTCGCCGTCGCGGCCGTGCTGGCGCTCGTCCCCGCACGCTCCGCCGCCGCGGAGGCGGCCCCGTCGTTGCGCACCGAGCTGCGCGTCCTGCGCCGCCCGCAGGTCCTCCTGTCGATGGGCGTGATCGTGCTGGGCTTCGGCGGGCTGTTCGCCTGCTACAGCTACGTCGCGCCGATGATGACGCAGGAGGGCGGCCTGCCGGCCGGGGCGATCACCCCGCTGCTGGTGGTCGTCGGGCTCGGCATGACCGCCGGGTCGCTGCTGGGCGGCCGGTTCGCCGACCGCGACGCCACCCGCACCACGATGGCCTGCCTCGCCGGGCTGGTCGTCGCGCTCGTCGCGCTGGCCGCCGCGGTGCCGGTGCCGTGGCTGGCGGTGCCGCTGCTGTTCGCCATCGGGCTGTTCAGCCTGGCGCTGGGCCCGGCGGTGCAGACCCGGCTGCTGGAGCAGGCCGGCGACGCGCCCGCGCTGGTCTCGTCCGGGCTGCACTCGGGCGCCAACCTGGCCAACTCCATCGGTGCCTGGCTCGGCGGCCTGGTCATCGCCGCCGGCCTGGGCCTGCGCGCCGCCAACCTCGCGGGCGCCGCGATGGCCGCCGCGGGCCTGAGCCTGCTCGTCGCCGGCGTGGCGCTCGAGGCCAGGAGCCGCC
>NZ_JBEZWH010000149.1:0-2653 GCF_040703975.1 Spirillospora sp. NPDC029432 | reverse complement strand
TCTTTAATGACCCGCCGCCCACCGATACACACACCCTGTTACAGACCCTCTTTCCCTACCCGCCGCTCTTCCGATCTCGGCCGCCCCCGGCCCAGGCGTCCGACCGGTCCCGGTTCTTCCGCCTGGGCCGCCGTCCCCGCCGCGTCTAGGGCGGCGGGGGCGCGGGCGACTCGGCGATCTGCTTGATCGCCCCCAGCCGCGCCTCCCACTCCGTCGCGACGGCCGCCATCCAGCGGGCCATCGCGGTCAGCCGCTCCGGCCGTACGGCGTAGCGGACCTCGCGGCCCCGGCGGCGGGCCTCGACCAGCCCGGCCGCGTCGAGCACGGCCAGGTGCTTGACCACCGCCTGCCGGGAGACCGGCAGCCCGGCCGCGACCGTGGTGGCGCTGGCCTCGCCGCGCGCGGCCAGCGCCTCCAGGATCTCCCGGCGGGTCGGGTCGGCCAGCGCGGCCAGCAGCTCCCCGGCCACGTCGCGGTCAACGGTCATCCGGGCAGCTTCCCCCCGTTCTCGGTGTAGTCGCGGACGCGCTCGGCCATGTGCGTCCAGCCGCCGCTGTTGTCCTCGTACTTGCGCGCGGCGACCTCGGCCGGCAGCGCGGCGAAGCCGGTCTCCACGATCCGCAGCAGCGTCCCCACCCCCTCGTCCCGCAGAGTGAACTCCACCAAGGTCGAATTGTCCTCGGTCACCTCGGCGCCCGGGAAGCCGGGCGCCCAGCGGTAGGAGAACGCGCGCGGCGGCTCCACGGCGACGATCCTCATCGGGAAGACGCCGTGCTCGCCGTGGTCGACCACCATCCGGCCGCCGGGCCGCAGCTCGTCCAGCTCCGCGGGCTTGCCGTCCGTGCCGAACCAGGCGCCGACATGGCCGGGCTCGGTGATCACCTCCCAGACCCGCGCGACCGGCGCGGCGATGGAGATCTCCCGTTCGATCCTGTCCTGAACCACCATGATCTTCTCCCTTCGGGTGCAACCCCAGGGTTGCACATGCGTCCAGGCTACTGCAACCCGCGAGTTGCACTTCCTCCCCGGGGTACGGTTCGGGCATGCGCAAGTACGTGATCGTCGGCGTGCAGGGCAGCGGCAAGGGAACGCAGTCGCTCCTGCTCGCCCGGGACCTCGACCTGGTCCACATCTCCGTCGGCGACATCTTCCGCTGGCACGTCCAGAACCACACCAAGCTCGGCGCCCAGGTCCGCCGAACCATGGCGGCGGGCGAGCTGGTCGGCGACGACCTGGTCGAGGGCGTGGTGCGCGACCGGCTCGACCAGCACGACTGGAACTTCGGCTTCGTCGTCGAGGGCTTCCCGCGCAACCGCCGGCAGGCGGAGTTCTTCCTGGAGAGCTACGACATCGACGGCGTGATCCACCTGGACCTGCCCGACGCGGAGGTCCGCCGCCGCGTCCAGGCGCGCCGGCTGTGCGCGCGCTGCGGGATGGACTACAACCTCATCGCCCACCGCCCCGAGGTCGAGGGCCGCTGCGACGTGTGCGGCGGCGAGCTGCTCACCCGCGAGGACGACAACGACGCCGCCCTGGCCGAGCGGCTGCGCATCTACCACGAGAAGACGGACCCGGTGCTGGACCTCTTCCGGCAGAAGGAGTACGTGGCCACGATCGACGCCCGCGCGGACATCGGCGCCGTCCAGCGCGAGCTACGCGAGAAGCTGGGCCTGCCGGCGCCGCGCGATCCCGGCTGACCGGGCCGACCGATCGAGCACGCCCGGCGGACGGGCGGCGTTCACCTCCCGGCCGTGTCGGGACGCTACCCCTGGCGGGGTGAGACTCGCCCGTACCCTCGCCGCCGCCCTCACCGCCCTGCTGCCCGCCTCCCTGGCGGCCTGCGGCACCGCGACCGGCGCGGACACCATCGCCGGAGCGGACGCCCTGACCGTCGGGGTGAAGGCCGACCAGCCGGGACTGGGCCTCGCCGAGCCCGGCGGCACGTTCCGCGGCTTCGAGGTGGAGGCCGGCCGGTACATCGCGCGCAGCCTCGGCGCCTCGCGCGTCGACTTCAAGGCCGTCACGTCCGAGAACCGCGAGAAGCTGCTGGACAACGGCACCGTCGACCTCGTGCTGGCCTCGTACTCGATCACCGCCGACCGCTCCACCAAGGTCACCTTCGGCGGCCCCTACTACGTGGCGCACCAGGACATCATGGTCCGCCGGGACGAGACCCGGATCGCGTCCGTCCGCGACCTGGCGGGGCGGCGGATGTGCCAGGCCGGCGGCTCGGTGTCCACCGAGCGCGTCGTGGGCGGCCTGGGCGTGCGCGCCCGGCTCGTCCCCGCGCCGTCCTACTCCGCCTGCGTGGACATGCTCCTGGACGGGCGGGTGGACGCCGTCTCCACCGGCGACCTGGTGCTGGCGGGCTTCGCGGCCCGGCGGCGCGCGTCGGTGCGGATCCTCAACGCCCCGTTCACCGAGGAGCGGTACGGCGTCGGCCTGCGCAAGGGCGACATCGACGGGTGCGAGGCCGTCAACAAGGCGATCACCCGGATGTACCAGGACGGCACCGCGTCCCGCATGCTCGCCATCTGGTTCGGCTCGTCGGGCGTCGACCTCGTCCACTCGGTCCCCGAGTTCGAGGGCTGCTCCTGAGCGCCCGTTCCGCCGCGTCCGGGAGGGCGCCGACGCGTGGGTCGGCGACGGCCGG
>NZ_JBEZWH010000148.1:0-2748 GCF_040703975.1 Spirillospora sp. NPDC029432 | reverse complement strand
GGGGTTCATCTCGCCGCACTCACTTTTCGGCGAGGAGCTTGGTGACGAGCGGGGAGAGCTTGGAGTACGTGGTGGCGCCGATGATCCGGGCGGCCGCCAGCGCAGCTCCTCGGCCGGGACCGCCGGCTCCAGGTCCGGGATCCGGTCCAGGAGCCTCTCGATGGCCACCGACGCGATGAGCCGGGCGTGGTTCTTGGCCGGGCAGGTGTGCGCGCCGGCGCCCCAGGCCAGGTGCGCGCGGTTGCCGGCGCGGTGGGCGGAGGCGCGGGTGGGGTCGGTGTTGGCGGCGGCGTAGCTGATGACGACCGGCCGGTCGGCCGGCAGCCGGGTGCCGGCGAAGTCCACGTCCCGCACCGGGTAGGTGGCGCCGTAGTTGGCCATCGGCGGATCGGTCCAGAGGATCTCGTCGAGGGCGTCCTCGATCTGGAGGTTGCCCCCGGACAGGTCGCCGGCGAAGCGGTCGTCGGTCAGCAGCAGCCGCAGCCCGTTGGCGATGAGGTTCTGCTGCGGCTCGGTGCCGGCGCCCATCAGCACTACGAGCTGGTGCGCCATCTCCTCGTCGGTCAGCCCCACCGGGTGCGCCATCATCCACGACGTCACGTCCGCGCCGGGCCGCTCCCGCTTCAGCCGCACCAGGTCGACGACGCCCTGCGTGAGGACGGCGTTGGCCTCCTCCGCGTGCTCGATCTCGAAGATGCCGCTCATCCCGTACACGAGCCGGTCGCCGATCTCCGGCGGGCAGCCGAACATCTCGTTGAACACCAGCAGCGGCAGCGCCCGCGCGTACTGGCCGACCAGGTCGGCCTCGCCCGCGCCGGCGAACGCGTCCAGCAGCCGGTCGGCGCCGTCCTCGACGTACTCGCGCAGCGCGATCGTGTCGACCCGCGCCAGCGCGTCGTTGATCGGCGCGCGCAGCCGGGCGTGGTACTCGCCGTCGGTGAACAGCGCGTTCGGCCGGTAGCCCATCATCGGCAGCACCGGGCAGCCGGCCGGGACGGTCTTCTCCCACCGGCTCGGGTTCTTGGGGAACGTCGCCGCGTCGCGCAGCACCTCCAGCGCCGCGTCGTACCCGACGACGAGGGTGGCCTCGACGCCCGGCGCGAGCTCCACCGGGGCCAGCGGCCCGTGCGCGCGCATCTCGTCGTAGAGCGCCTGCGGGTCGGCGGCGAAGTCGTCGCCGTACATGGGGACCCGCTCGCGCGGAGCGCGGGAGTGCGACGCCGCGGGCCTCGAAGGGGGCGATGGATGCGAAGAGGGAGTAGGGGGCGAGGGTGGCTCGGCCGTCACGCGGGCTCCTGTTCCAGGGTCAGCAGGTGGTCGACGAGGGTGATGAGCGCCTCGGCCGAGGACCGGTGGTCGCGCGCGTCGCACATGACCAGCGGCGTGTCGGGCAGCAGGTCCAGCGCCTCCCGGACCTCGGACTCGGGGAAGACGGGCGAGGTGTCGAACTGGTTGACGGCCACCGCGTACGGCAGCCGGTGCGTCTCGACCATGTCCATGACCTCGAACGACTGCTCCAGCCGTTCGGTGTCGACCAGGATCAGCGCGCCGAGGGCGCCGCGCGCCAGGTCGCTCCACATCTGCTTGAAGCGCTGCTGGCCCGGCGTGCCGAACATGTACAGCACCAGGCGCTCGTTCAGGGTGAGCCGGCCGAAGTCCATGGCCACCGTCGTGGTGGTCTTGTCCCGGACCCCGGCCAGGTCGTCGACGACCGCGCCGGCCTGGGTCATGCGCTCCTCGGTGCGCAGCGGGCGGATCTCCGACATCGTGCCGACGAACGTGGTCTTGCCGACCGCGAAGTGGCCCACGATCAGCAGCTTGACCGCGGTGCGCACGCTGTCGGGCAGGTACGACGCCTCAGAGGCGGGCGCGGAGTCCATCGAGCACCTCCTGCAGGATCTCGGTCCGGGTGGGCCGCGCCGCCGGCGCCGCCGCCCGGGTGGTGACGTGGCCGCTGTCCATGAGGTCCGACAACAGGACCCGGGCGACCCCGACCGGCAGCCGCAGATGGCCGGCGATCTCGACCACCGACAGCGCGCCGCCGCGGCACAGCGTCACGATGGCGCGCTGCTCGGGGCTGAGCCCGGCCAGCTGGTCGCTGACGGCCACCACCAGCGTCACCAGGTCGAAGACGTTGCGGGAGGGGTGCGCCCGCCCGCCGGTCACCACGTGCGGCCGGACGAGGGCGCGCTCGTTCCGCCGCGGTGTCATGCGGCGGGACCGTGCCGCGGCGGGGTGGACAGCTCCTTGCCCAGGCGCTGCACCAGCTCCTGCAGCCGGAACGACACCGTCTCCATGTCGACCCGCTGGGTCGCGGAGACGGCGAGGTAGGCGCCGGGCCCGGCCGCGACGAGGAACACGTACCCGTCGTCGAACTCGGTCACCGTCTGCCGCCAGGTGGTGTCGGGGTCGCCGCAGAACTCGGCCGACGCCCGCGCCAGGGACTGCAGCCCCGACATCCCGGCCGCCTGCCGTTCGGCGTCGTCGCGCCCGATGCGCTCGGAGTGGGCCATCAGCAGCCCGTCGGCCGACAGCAGGATCCCGTACCGGGTCTCCGGCATGCGCAGCGCCTCGTCGAGCATCCAGCCCAGCTTGTTGTCGGCCGGATCGCGGATCGCCTGGTTCATCGCGGCTGGTCCTCTCCATGTCCGTCGGGACGTGCGTGGGGCGTTGCCGGGGGCGCTCCGGCCGCGGTGGGCGCCGCCGGGCCCTCGCCGCCGGGCGGGGGAGCGGCGCGGCCGGAGCGGG
>NZ_JBEZWH010000147.1:0-3327 GCF_040703975.1 Spirillospora sp. NPDC029432 | reverse complement strand
GCGCTGCAGCAGTCCGTCCCCGAGTCGATCAAGACCGACGATCTGATCGACCTGATCGAGTGGCTGGGCGAGCTGGTCCGCCAGGTCGACTCCAGAGGCGGTCTCCCTGGCCTCGGCGGCGCGCCGCTCGTAGGCGGCCTGCGTCGCGGCGGGCACTCCCGCGTGCGGCGCGTCCTCGTCCCCGCCGGGCTCGTTCACCGGGGGCCGGCGCCTGCGGTCGGGCCGCTTGCCGGGGCCTTTCGCAGCGTCTCCTTTCGCGCCTTCAGAGCCCGTGGCGTCCGTGGCGTCTGGGGCGTCCGGGGCGCCGGACTGCTCCTGGACCCAGCCGGTGTCGTACGCCTCGGCCGGCACGGACCGCCGCGCCTGGTCCCACCGGTACGCGAGGACGGCGAGCGCCGCGGCCCATCCCGGCGACACGTGCAGCTGCGGCAGCAGGTGCACCACGGCGGCGGTGACCAGGCCCGCCGCGCCGAGGGAGAGCAGCGCCGTGCGCCACGGCGCGTACCCGCGCAGCCGCAGCGCCACGAACGCGACCGGGAGCGCGAGCAGCGCCAGCAGCAGCGCCGGGTTCAGGTAGAGGGGAAGGCCCTGCTCTGGGTACAGGCGGCCCAGCGGGACCGACAGCAGCGCCCAGCCGACGATGACCGAGCCGGCGGCCATGCCGGCCGGGGAGCGCAGGAACAGGTGGGCGACCGCGAGCGCGGCGAGCGCGGCCACGGCCGTGCCGGCCACCGGTCCCTCCAGCAGCACCGCGGCCACGACGGCCAGCGCGGCCACCAGCAGCCCGCCGAGGAACCGCTGCCCGCTCTGGATCTGGAAGTAGCGCACGCGCAGGCGCTCGAACAGATCCCGCGCCGCGCTGGCCGCCGCGGCGCGAGAGCGGGCTCTCCGGAACACAGCCATACAAGGCGAGTAAAGCGCAGTGCCCGCCGGAACGGGACTCCCCGGCGCGGGTTCGTTGGCTCGGGTTCGCCGGGCACGCCGGGCGCGTCCCCCCGCGGCGGCCGTACGATCGACGGGTCCACCACCCCGCCGATGGAGTCCCCGTGAACGATCCCCGCAACGCCACCGACCCCGGCGAGCCGGACGGCGCGCTGCCCGGCATGGGCGCGGCGCCGGCCGCCGCGCCCGTACCGCCGCCGCGGGCCGCCGGGTACGGCATCGAGGACGACCTGCGCGCGAAGGCGGGCGCGCCGCTGCGGATCGCGGGCGTGGACGAGGTCGGCCGCGGCGCGTGGGCGGGCCCGGTCGTGGTGTGCGCGGCCGTCACCGATCTGAGCGCGCCGCCCGAGCTGCCGGGGCGCGGGCGGCGGACCGTGCGGCTGACCGACTCCAAGCTGCTCACCGCGGCGCACCGGGACGGGTTCGCCGAAGTGCTGCCGGGCTGGCTGGCCGGGCACGCCATCGGCGCCGCGTCGCCGGAGGAGATCGACGAGCTGGGCATGACGGAGGCGCTGCGGCTGGCGGCCGTGCGGGCGCTGGACGCGCTGCCCGAACGCCCCGACGTGGTGATCCTCGACGGCAAGCACGACTTCCTGCGCAGCCCGTGGAAGGTGCGGTGCGAGGTCAAGGCCGACCAGCGGTCGGTGACGGTGGCGGCGGCGTCCGTCCTGGCCAAGGTGCACCGCGACCGGCTCATGGCGGGACTGGACGGCGAGTTCCCGGCGTACGGGTTCGCGGACTCCGCCGGCTACCCGTCCCCCGTCCACCAGGCCGCGCTGGAGGAGCACGGGCCGACGCCGCACCACCGGATGTCCTGGTCGTACCTGGACGACCTGCCGCGCTGGCGCCACCTGAAGAAGCACCGCGACCCGCTCGCGGGCGCGGGCCAGCTGAGCCTGCTCTAGCCGGGGCGCACCGGCCGGAGTCACCCCGGCCTTCCTGGGTACGCCGCCTCCATACGGGAGGTGCGTTCCATGGACGCCGTCGTCAAGAGACTTATGCGCGAAGCCGGCCGGACCTACGCAGAAGAGGCGGGAATCCCGCTGAAGGACCAGCCGGCCGCGCTGTGGAAGCTGCTGGTGCTCGCCAACCTGATGAGCGCGCGGATCACCGCGGACATCGCGATGGCCGCGGCGCGCGAGCTGTTCGAGGCGGGCGGCGGCACCCCGCGCGGCATGGGGAGGCTGAGCTGGCAGGACCGCGTCGACGCGCTCGGCCGCGGCCACTACGTGCGGTACGACGAGAGCACCGCGACACGGCTCGGCGAGATGGCCGGGCTCGTCCAGGACAAGTACGGCGGCGACCTGCGCCGGCTGCCCGTCACCGCCGGGCGCGACGTCGGCCGGGCCGCCGGCCTCCTCAAGGAGTTCAAGGGGATCGGCCCGACCGGCGTCGACATCTTCTGCCGCGAGGCGCAGGCCGTCTGGCCGTGGCTGCGCCCCTACTTCGACGACCAGACCCGCAAGGGCGCGGACCGGCTCGGGCTGCCCACCGACCCGGAGAAGCTGGCCGGCGCGGTCCCGGACAAGGAGCTCGGCAGGTTCGCCGCCGCCCTCGTCAGGGCCGCCCGGGACAAGAAGCTCGCCGACTCCGTCAGGTCGTAGCGCGCCGCACCGCCGGGACGGTCAGTCCTTGCCGCGCGCGGCCACCCACTCCAGGTTCCAGTTGTACGCCTGGTCGACCGACATCTTGCCCCAGCGCGGCCGGCCGGGCGGCGGCAGCACGAACCGGCCCTCGCGCCGCACGACCAGCTCGCCGCCGACGTTCTCGATGAGCGCCAGCACGGCGTCCCGGGAGGCGTCGACGCAGTCGCTGATGTGCATCTCGATCGGCGGCGCGCCGACCGGGTAAAGGGTCGCGGTCGCGTCCAGGCCGCGGAAGTCCTCGGCGCCGTCGTAGATCTCGGCGAACACCAGGATCCGCTTGAAGTCGGCGGTGTGGTCGAGGTTGATGTGCAGGTTCTCGCCGGTCGCGACGGCACCGGACCGGTCGTCGCGGTCGAGCTGGATGAACGGCGGGCGCTCCAGGGCGCCGAAGTCGCCGAGGGCGTGGATGATGCCCTTGCGGCCGTCCCGCAGCTCCCACAGGCAGCACAGGTCGAGGTCCAGGTCGACGCCGCGGCGCAGCTTGCCGAGCAGGCCCTTGGCGGCGCCCTCCTTGGCGGACCAGTTGAGGTTGACCCGCATGTGGCCGCCGGTGGCGCCGTGCTTGGTGAGCGACACCGACGGCGAGCTCTTGGTGAGCGAGATCTTGCCCGCGGCGCCCGGCTGCGGCACGCCCTGCGGGGGCGGCGGCGCTCGTCGACGCCAAGGGCTGGGACGAACGCACCGGCTACGGCGCCCTGATTCCCTACACCGCTCTCACCGCGAAGGTACCTTCAAACGC
>NZ_JBEZWH010000146.1:0-3343 GCF_040703975.1 Spirillospora sp. NPDC029432 | reverse complement strand
CCATTCGGCGACGGCGGCACCGGCACGTTCACCGGCTTCCAGGACCAGGAACGGCAGGCGGCGTTCGGCCAGGTGTGCGGCGGCGGCCAGCCCGACCGGCCCGGCGCCGATCACCACGACCGGCGGCCCGGCGTCCGCCGCCTCCTCTGCCGCCCCCTCCTCGCTGGCGCTCGCGGCGTCCAGGCAGCCGCATCCGGCGTCGGTCTTGGCCTGCAGGACCGTGGTGCCGGGGTCCAGCGCCCGCTCCCCGCCGGTACAGCAGGCGTCCACTCCGCAGCAGGCTCCGGCCGCGGGTTCGGTGGTGTGCTCGCTCATCGGTGCTCCTCGGTACGGAACGGCGTTCTGATTCGAAGTTCGTCTAAGTAGCCTCCAGCTTGCGTCACTGCCTAGACAGATGTCAAATTAGAAGTGTGTCTAAATCGAGCGAACTTCCGATCGTCCCGGCGGACGGCTGCTGCGCGCCCCTGAGCGGCCCGCCGCTGACCGAGGACGAGGCGGCCGAGCTGGCCAAGGTGTTCAAGGCGCTGTCGGACCCGGTCCGGCTGAGACTGCTGAACATGATCGCTTCGGTGCCGGGCGGGGAGGCCTGCGTCTGCGATCTGACCGGGCCGTTCGAGCTGACCGGCCCCACGATCTCCCACCATCTCAAGGTGCTGCGGCAGGCGGGGCTGATCGAGGGCGAGCGGCGCGGGACCTGGGTGTACTACCGCGCCGTCCCCGGCGCGCTCACCCGCCTGTCAGGCCTGTTCGCCCTGCCGTCCCTCGCGCCCGCCTGAGGCGGGGAGCTCCTGGCGGATCTCGAACCGGACGGCCAGCCCGGTCACCCGCAGCACCTCGGCGATCCGGGGCACCGGCCGCAGCAGTACCAGCCGCCCGCCGGCCGTCCCGACCCGCTTCCAGGCCCGGATCAGCGCGTTGAGCCCCGAGGAGTCGAAGAACTCCACGCCCGACAGGTCCACCGCCACCAGCGGCGGGACGTGCAGCCGGACCACCTGCGAGACGTGCTCGTCCAGGCCCGGCGCGCTGGCGAGGTCGAGCTCCCCGCGTACGGTCACCACCGCCCAGTTCTCCTGCCAGGCCACGCTGAAGAACGCGGTGCCGACCGCCTCGCCCGATGACCGGGCGCCGCGCTCGAACGGACCCGCCGCCCTTCCCATCACTCATCGCCTCCAGCCTCACGATCCGCCCGGCCGGACCCCGCACCGGCATACCCCGTGCCCGCGGGAGCGACCCCTGACGCCGGCCTTTCCGCATGGGACGCGGCGGGCCGTGCCGGTGCTCCGGCTCCCCGATCGGGCCGACGAGCGTCCAGCCAAGGTAGCGCCTCCGGGGGAACGGGCGGGCGGGTGTCGCCCCTCCATGGTGATGACCACATCGGACTCCGCCCGTACGTGTGGGGCGTCAGCGCGGGGAGTCCGGCCACTTTTCGGCGAGCACGCGGAGCGCCTGCCGTACGGCCGGGATCTGCGGCGCCTCGGGGTGGTGCAGGACGCGCACCGTCCGCGGCCCGGCCTGGACGGCCTCGGCGACCGCGACGTCCGGGTGGGTGTAGGCGTCCAGCGCGAGCCGGGGCAGCAGCCCGATGCCGAGGCCGCGCGCGATCAGGGCCTGGGTGACCACGTAGTCGTCGGTGCCGTGCCGCACGTCCGGCGCGAACCCGGCCGCCTCGCACGTCCGCCGCAGGTTCTCGGTGCAGCGCTCGCAGCCGGCGATCCACTTCTCGCCCGCCAGCGACCGCAGATCGACGGGCCCGCCGGCGGGGGCGTGCGAGGCGGGCAGCACCAGCCGCAGCGGATCGTCGGCGAGCCGGACGCCGGTCAGCCCCGGCTCGTCCGGCGCCGCCTGCCCGGCGTGCGCGAAGACCACCGCGAGGTCGACCTCGCCCGACCTGAGCAGCGCGAGCGCGTCCGCGGGCTCGGCCTCGCGCAGCCGTACGTCGATGCCGGGGTGGCGGTCGGCCAGGGCGCTCATGGCGGCGGGGACGATGGTGGCGCTCGCGGAGGGGAAGGCGGCCACCCGGACGGTGCCGCTGCGCAGATCGGCGAGGGCGTCGAGGTCGTCGGCGGCGGCCTGCAGGCGGGCGGCGATGGCGTCGGCGTGGCGCAGCAGGGCCGTGCCCGCCTCGGTGAGGACGACGCCGCGCGGCCGGCGGAGGACGAGCGGTGTCCCGGCCTGCCGTTCCAGCAGCCGCAGGTGCTGGCTGACGGCGGGCTGGGTCCAGCCCAGCGCGCGCGCCGCGCCCGCGATCGAACCGGCCCTGGCCACCTGCTGGAACACGAGCAGCCGATGAGCGTCCATAGGTATAAGTATGTCTTGGGTCGGAGCCAAGGAGGAGAGGACTTCCTAGGGTCTGCGCGGCGGGGCACGATGGCGGCATGACAGCCACCATCGGCCTGATCGGCGGCATGGCCTGGGATTCCTCCGCCGAGTACTACCGGCTCCTCAACACCGGCAGCAGGCGCCGCCTCGGCGGCCACCGCACGGTACGGAGCCTCCTGCTGACCGAGGACTTCGCCGAGATCGAGGCGCTGCAGCGCGCCGGCGACTGGGACCGGGCGAGCGAGCTGCTCGCCGCGGACGCCCGGACGCTGCAGGACGCGGGCGCCGATCTCGTCCTGCTGTGCACCAACACCATGCACCGGGTCGCGGGCGCCATCGAGGCGGCGCTCGACGTCCCGTTCGTGCACCTCATCGACGCCACCGCCGAGGCCGCCGCCGAGGCCGGGACGGCCACGGTGGGCCTGCTGGGCTCCCGCTTCACCATGGAGATGGACTTCTACCGGGACCGGATGCTCCGCCACGGCGTGAACGTCCTGGTGCCCGACGAGCCCGGCAGGACCACGGTGGACGACGTCATCTACCGGGAGCTCACGCAGGGGATCGTCACGGACGCGTCCCGCCGGGCGTACGCCGGCGTCATCGCCGGCCTGGCGGAGCGGGGCGCCGAGGCCGTCGTCCTGGGATGCACCGAGATCACCCTGCTGATCGGCCCGGACGACAGCCCGCTGCCGGTGCTCGACTCCACCCGGATCCACGTCGAGCGCGCGCTCGACATGGCGCTCGACATGGCGCTCGGCCCGGCGAAGGCGCCCGCCTGATCCGGGCAACCCGCGGCCCCTCCTGATCGTCTTCTCAACGGGACCGATCGCGGGGGAGTGGTTCATGATCGCCGGACATCAGGTCGCGTTCTTCCTGCGGGAGCTGGGCTCTCCCGATCCGGGCCGGCGCGCCGCCGCGGCCAAGGGGCTGGGCCGCGTTCCCGGGCACGCCGCCGAGCTGGCCGGCCTCGCCGCGGATCCCGCGCCGGAGGTGCGCGCGGCGGCCGCGCTGGGGCTCGGCCGGC
>NZ_JBEZWH010000145.1:0-3467 GCF_040703975.1 Spirillospora sp. NPDC029432 | reverse complement strand
GGTACGCGTGATCGAGCTGGCCGGGATCGGGCCGGGGCCGTTCGCCGCGATGCTGCTGGCCGACCTGGGCGCCGACGTGATCAGGGTGGACCGGGACCGCCGCCAGCGCCTCCTGCACCGCGTCCTCGGCGGCGTAGAAGTCGCCGAACCGGCGGGTGAGCACGCCGACGGCCTGCGGCGCGAACTCGCGCAGCAGGACGCCGGCGTCGATCTCCCCGTCGCGCAGTCCTACATCTCCTCGGGCGGTCCGGCCATGATCTGGCGCACCTGGATGGGCATGTTGAGCGGCTTGCCGCCGGGCCCGGGCGCCGTCGAGAGGTAGGCGGCGATCTCCAGCGCGCGCTCCGGCCCCTCGCAGTCGACGATCCAGTAGCCGATGAGGAACTCCTTGGTCTCAGAGTACGGCCCGTCGGTGACGACGGGCCGGCCCGCGGCGTCCGCCCGCACGATCTTGGCCGCCTCCGGCCCGTCCAGGCCCTCCGCGGAGACCAGCTCGCCGGACTCGGTGAGCTTGCGGTTCGACTCGCCCATGAAGGCGATGTGCGCCTTGATCTCGTCCGGCGTCCAGGTGTCCAGCGGCGGGAAGTCCACCGGCTCCGCGCCGAACTGCATCAGCAGCATGTACTTCATGATTCGCTCCCTCGTCTCGCGCGCCCCTCGGGACGCTTCTCGGCCTTCACGGGTAGGTGCGCGCCGAAACGGCGATCCCGACATCCCCGCCGGACTTTTTCCACGAATTTTTTCGCCGCCCCCGGGAGGGCGCCGGGAAGCGCCCTCTGGCAGCGGGGCGCCGGGGGTTCTACGGTCGATCCGTACGGTGGCGGGTGCGGGAGGGGACGGCGGATGAAGATTGCGGTGATGGGGACCGGCGAGGTCGGCCGCCGGCTCGGGAGCAGGCTGGCCGGGCTGGGCCACCGGGTGACGCTCGGATCGCGCTCCGGCGGCAACCCGGTCGCGGCCGAGTGGGCGCGCGAGACCGGCGGCGGGCACGGCACGTTCGCCGACGCCGCCGCGGCGGGCGAGCTGGTCGTGAACGCCACCGGCGGGCTGGTCTCGCTCGCGGCGCTCACCGCCGCCGGCGCGGAGAACCTGCGCGGCAAGGTGATCGTCGACGTGTCCAACCCGCTCGACTTCTCGGACGGCTTCCCGCCGCGCCTGGTCGTCCCCGCGGAGGGCAGCGTCGCGGAGCAGCTGCAGCGGGCGTTCCCGGACGCGCGCGTGGTCAAGACGCTGAACACCATGAACAACTCGGTCATGGTGCGGCCCGAGCTGGTCCCCGGGCACCACAACGTGTTCCTGTGCGGGGACGACGCGGCGGCCAAGGACGAGACGGCCGGGCTGCTGCGGTCGTTCGGCTGGGGCGACGGGCAGATCATGGACCTCGGCGGGCTCCAGGCGGCGCGCGGCATGGAGCCGCTGGTGCTGATGTGGGTGACCCTCTACGGGAGGCTCGGCACCGGCGACTTCAACTTCTCGGTGGTCACCGGCTCCTAGGGGCCCGGCGCCGGCGCGAACCGGATCGCGTGCTCGACCAGCGCCACCAGCACGTTCTTGGCGGAGCCGCGGTCGCGCACGTCGCACAGCATGACCGGCACGTGCGGATCGACGTCCAGCGCGTCGCGGATCTGCGCGATCGTGTAGTGGCGGGAGCCGTCGGCGCGGTTGACCGCGACGATGAACGGGATCTCGCGCCGCTCGAAGAAGTCGATCGAGGCGAAGCTGGCCGTCAGCCGCCGGGTGTCGGCCAGCACGATCGCGCCGACCGCGCCGTAGGCGATCTGGTCCCACATGAACCAGAACCGCTCCTGCCCCGGCGTGCCGAACAGGTAGAGGCGGACGCCGCCGCCGAACGTCAGCCGCCCGAAGTCCATCGCGACGGTGGTGGTGGACTTGCGCTCCAGGCCGGCGAGGTCGTCCACGCCGGCGCTCTTGTCGGTGAGGGTCTCCTCGGTGCGCAGCGGGCGGATCTCGCTGACCGAGCCGACCAGCGTCGTCTTGCCGACGCCGAAGCCGCCGGCCACCAGGATCTTCAGCGTGTGCTTCGGGTCCTCGTCCAGCTCGGCCGGGGTCGCGGGCGTCCCGGGGGTCACGGGAAGGTCAGAGGCGGCGAAGTTCATCGAGCACCCTCATCAGTATCCGGCTGTCGGGGCGGGCGCGGTCGTGCTCCGGTTCCCGCCGCTCGATCAGCCCGAGCCGCCGGAGGTCGTCCAGCAGGATCTGGACGACCCGCAGCGGGAGGTCGGCCTCGGAGGCCAGGTCGGCGGGTGTGGACGGGCGCCGGCACAGCTCCAGCAGCCGCCGCTGCTCGCGGGTGAGCCGGACCCGCTCGCCGGGCGCCTTCCCGGTGGCGACCAGGATGGCGACCAGGTCGAAGGGGGCGCCGCGCGGCCTGGTCCGGCCGCCGGTCAGCGCGTACGGCCGTACGACCGGCCCCGCGTCCTGGCCGGTCCACCGCTCTCTCGGCGCGTCCACGGCCGGGCCTAGCCGGGCTCGGCGGCCGTCGAGGCCCGTGCCCCGGCGCCGGAGTCCGCGTCGGTACGGGGCGCGGCGCCCAGCTGCCGGCGCACCCGCTTGATGAGCATCGCGGTCTCGTAGGCGACCAGCCCAGCGTTGCCGCCCGCGTCGCTGAGCACCGCCAGGCAGCTGCCGTTCCCGGCGGGCAGCACGAAGAACAGCGACCCGTCCAGCTCCACGACGGTCTGCCGCACCCGCTTGGCCCCGAAGTGCTCGCGGGCGCCGTTGGCCAGGCTGTGGAACCCGGACGACAGCGCCGCCAGGAACTCCGCGTCCTTGCGGGTGACGCTCCCGGAGGAGCCCATCACCAGGCCGTCGCGCGACAGCAGCACGGCCTGGTGGACCTCGTCGACCCGTTCGACCAGGTCGTCGAGCAGCCAGCCGAGCTCGCCGGCCGCCTGGCTCCGCGTCATCGTTCTCCCCGTTCGTCGTGTGGTTCGAACTCGGCGCCGCCGGTGCGGGCGTCGATGCCGCCGTCTTCGCCGCCGTCATCGTCGTCGTCATCGGGGCCGCGGCCGCGCGCCCAGCCGGACTGGAGCGAGGACATCAGGTCGCGGCTGAGCTCGGGGCTGGGCTCGTCATCGAGATCATCGAGATCATCGGGATCGCCGGGGCCGGTGAGGTCGTCGGACTCGTCGAACTCCCGGGCGCCCCCGTCCGGGACGGCGCCCGAGCCCGGCGGCGCGGGGCGCTCGCGCAGCTGCGGCGCGAGGCTCTGCTGCCGGACCCGCTTCGGCAGCAGCCCGGTGACCTCGCTGGACTCGGCCGCGAACTCCCCGGTGCGGACGTCCCGCGACCACGGCCCGTCGCCGGCCCACGGCCCCTCCCCGGCGGACGGCGCGGTGGCCGGAGCGGCGGGCGGCGGAGAGGTTGAGCCCGTTCCGATACGTGGTGCCGCCGTACCCGCGCATGCAGGGCAGCGGGTTGAAGAACGTGGTCGCCATCCCGAACCG
>NZ_JBEZWH010000144.1:0-3819 GCF_040703975.1 Spirillospora sp. NPDC029432 | reverse complement strand
TCTGGTCCGGCGCCGGCCGACGTACAGCGCGGCGCGGGCGGCAGGGCGCCCTGCCGCCCGCGCCGCGCTGTACGTCGGCCGGCGCCGGACCAGATCGAGGCGACCTGTCTGGAACGTGTCGCGCACGTCACATCGCCGCGCCGTCACAGCCGGCGGGCGGGCGGCATCTCTTGTCCGTCAGGGCGCCGCGCGGACGATCCGCGCCGCGCCGTCCCCGCGAGAGGCACTCCCGGACAGGAGCAGGACATGAACGAGCACACCGCACCCCGCGACGTCGCGCTGATCACCGGCGCGAACAAGGGCATCGGCCGCGCGGTCGCCGAGGGGCTCGCCGAGCTGGGCATGACGGTCCTGGTCGGCGCCAGGAGCCCGCGGCGCGGCGAGGAGGCCGCCGCGGCGATACGCGCGGCGGGCGGGGACGCGCACGCGGTCGTCCTGGACGTCACCGACGCGGCCTCCGTCCAGGAGGCGGCCCGGTGGGCCGGCGAGCGCTTCGGCCGCCTGGACGTGCTGGTCAACAACGCCGGCGTCACCGGCTCCGGGCAGGTCGCGCCCGCCGACGCCCTCGACCAGATCCCGAGCACGGTCGACCTGGACATGGTCCGGGCGGTGTTCGAGACCAACGTCTTCGGGGTGATCGCGGTGACCAACGCCGTGCTCCCGCTGCTGCGGCGGTCCCCGGCTCCGCGCGTCGTGAACGTCGGCAGCCACGCCGGGTCGCTGGCCCTCACCAGCGACCCGGACGGCCCGTTCGCGGCACTGCTGCCGTCGGCGGCGTACACGCCGTCCAAGGCGGCGCTGAACGCGCTGACCGTCCAGTACGCCAACGAGCTGCGCAAGGACGGCGTCCTCGTCAACGCCGCCGCCCCCGGTTTCGTCGACACCGACAGCAACGGCCACACCGGGCACCTCACCCCCGCGCAGGGCGCCGCAGTCGTGGTGCGCCTGGCCACGCTCCCGGCGGACGGCCCGACCGCCGGGTTCTTCGGCGCGGACGGCCCGCTCCCCTGGTAGCGGCACGCGGCCCGGAGAACCCGGCGGCGGGGGTCAGGCGGCCGGGGCGCGGGCGACGGTGATGGTGAACGTCATGACGGCCAGCATGCGGCCGGCCGCGTCCCGCCGCCGCAGGTCGTCCAGCCATTCGGCGGCCTGCGCGGGGCCGACCAGGTCGAGGCCCGTCGCCGTGGCGAGGCCGAGGTCCACCAGCAGCGGCGCGGCCTCGGCCAGCTCCGTCGCCATGATCGTGTGGCAGTGGGGCGTGATCTCACCGAAGCCGGCGGCGGCCAGGTCGGCGTGGTTGCGGGTCGCGGCGCGGGCGTTGGGGCACGCCTGGACGAGGGCGTCGCCGATCGCGCGGGTGACCTCGGGGTACGCCGAGTCGACGGCCCCCGAGTCGCAGATCGGATCGATCAGCACGATGGCTCCGCCGGGCGCGAGGACCCGGCGGGCCTCCGCCAGCGCGGCGGCCGGGTCGGGCAGGTGCAGGTAGAGGCGCTCGGCCCGGTACCAGTCGAGGGAATGGTCCTCGAACGGCAGGTCCTCCGCCCCGGCCTCCAGGAACGGCAGGTGCGGGTGGCGGCCGCGGGCGGCCTGGAGCATGAGGTCGCTGCGGTCCACGCCGGTGGCCTGCAGGCCCCGGCCGCGCAGTTCGGCGACCGCCCGGCCGGCCCCGCAGCCGACGTCGACGCCGCGCGGGGGCGCGACCGCGCCCGGCGCGCCCGTCATGTCACGGATGAGCGCGTACGTGCGCTCGCGGAGCCTGGTCAGCTGGTCGGAGTTCTCCAGGCGGTCGAGGAAGGCGAGGGCGGACCCGGAGTCGGCGGTCGCTTCGTCGCCCTGGAATTGCGCGAGGACTTCTGTCACGTCTCGTTTCCAATCATGCGCGTGTCTGCGAGGTGTCGCCGCCGCGGAGGGCGGCCCTGGCGGCGGCGCGGACGTCGGCGGCGAGGTAGTCGGCCACCGCGCCCGGCTGGGCGAGGACGTACATGTGCGCGCCGGGGAACAGGCGCGGCACGCTGGGTTCGGCCGCGAGGTCGTTCCAGGCGGCGAGCTGCCGGTGGTCGGCGACCGCGTCGTCGCGCCCGCCGTAGATGGCGAGGGCGGTGCGCGGCAGCGGCCGGGCGGTGTGGCGGTACTGCAGGGTGAGCATGACGCTGGCGATGATGGGCGTGAGCACCGCCATGAGCTGGACCGGGTCGTCGTCGAACAGCTCGGAGGGCAGGTCGAAGACGTCGCAGAACGCCTTCCTGCCCTCGGTCGCGACCCTCGCCATGAGGCGGGCGTAGTCGGAGCGGTGCGGCGCGGGGAGCGCCGACACCGCCAGCAGGAAGGGATCGTGCCCGGTGTCGCGCAGATGGCGGGCGGCGAGGTAGCCGAGGAGGGCGCCGGCGCTGTGGCCGAACACGGCGAACGGGCGGGTGTCGTGCTCGGCGCGGATCTCCTCGGCGATCTCGTACCCGAGCCGCTCGGCGTCGGACGGGATCGGCGGGCCCGCGAGGGGGCCCTGCCCGGGCAGCTCCACGCCGCACAGTTCGATGTCGCCGGGCATGTGCCCGGTCCACGGCAGGTAGAAGGCCGCGGCCCCCATTCCGGCCGGCGGGACGCAGTACAGGCGGACGGGCGCGTCCGCGCGGGCCGCCAGTGTCCGGATCTGGGGCCGGCGCGTCGCCGCGTGCTCCGCGAGGAAGGTGGTCATGACGGTGATCGGTCTCCTGACGTGCGGCGGCCGGCGGTCCGGGCGGTCGCGGTCACCGGCGGTCGCCGGCGGTCACGGGTTCGGCGGGGGTGCCGGGGGCGGCGGCCGGTGACTCCGGCGGTACGGCGTCCGCCCCGCCGGCGGAGTGGCCGAGCCGGGTGAGGACCCGGTGCGCCAGGGCGGTGAGGCTCGGGGTCCCCAGCACCTCCACCACCGCGATCTGGCATCCGAACCGGCGGTTGAGCGCGCTGGAGAAGTCGGCGCCCATCAGCGAGTCCAGGCCGATCTGGTCGATGCGGCGGGTGCGGTCGACGCGGTCCGGGGTGGTCTGCAGGACCTCGGCCAGGACGCCGGCGAGCGTGTCCTCCACCACCCGCACCGCGTCGGCGCCGGGTGCGGCGAGGGCGGCCCGGAGCTGGTCGGAGGCCTCCATGTCCTCGCGCGGGGGCGCCAGGTGGGCGGTGCGCGGGGCGGCGAGGGTGTGCACGACCAGCTGCACCTCGCCGGCGTCGAGGTGCGCGGCGTTGACGACCGGGACCTCCGGGCGGGCCATCGCCCGGTCCAGCTCGGCCAGGGCCTCCTTCACGCCGAGCAGTTCGAGGCCGCGGGTGAGGAACTCCCGGTCGGTCTCCTGCCGGGTGCGGTGGACGTACCCGACGTCGTCGATGCCGCCCCAGGCCATGGCCAGCGCGGGCAGCCCGGCCCGGTGCCGCTCCCGCACCGTGCCCTCCAGCGCGAGGTTGGCCGCCAGGTACGGCGCCTGGTTCGGGTTGTTGATCAGCGCGGCGGCGGAGGTGTAGGCGATGAAGAAGTCCAGGTCGTGCTCGCGGGTGAGCGCGTCCAGGATCTGCCCGCCGGTCATCTTGGGCGCCAGCACGCTCATCATCCGTTCGGCGGTGAGGGTGGTGAACCTGGCGTCGTCCAGCACCATCGCGCCGTGCACGACTCCGCCCAGCGGGTGGGGCGAGCCGTCGATCTCGGCGACGATCCGCGCCATGGCGGCGGCGTCGGTGACGTCGACGGCGTGGGCTCCCGCTCCCACCGCGCCACCAGCGGGACGATCTCGCCGTCGAGCCGGTCGCGCTCCGCCTCGCCGGCGGGGAGCCGCTCCTCCCACTCGGCGC
>NZ_JBEZWH010000143.1:0-5453 GCF_040703975.1 Spirillospora sp. NPDC029432 | reverse complement strand
GCCGTCGCCGATCGCGACCGTCTGGCTGACCGGGATCCCGGCCTCGCGGGCGAACCGCTCCAGCGCGGTCGCCTTGCCGGCCCGGTCCAGCACCGCCCCCGGCTGAGCCCGGCCGCCGCCCCCCGCCATGGAGATCCTCGACACCCCCGCCCGCTCCCCCGTCGAATGGCCCGGCCTGGACGGCGTCGCCGCGCGCCGCTTCCGGCTGCTGGCGGTCGGCGACGTCCGCATCGAGGTCCGCGCGACGCTGCCGGAGCTGCGCTTCGCCGAGGTCACCGCCGACCGGCTGGCCTACGCCCCCGCGCGCGCCCTGGTCGCCGGCACGGCCGTCAACCTGGCCCGGGCGGCGGCCGGCTACTTCCGGCGGGTCGGCGTGCTCGCCCGCGTCGGCGACGACGACTACACGCCGGTGATCCGGCGGGAGCTGCGCCGGCTGGGGCTGCGGGACCTGCTCCGGGTCGAGCGGGGCGCCGCCAACGGCGTCACCGTGATGCTGCGGGACGCCGCGGCGCCCGGCCGGCCGCACGGCGTCCGGCTGCTGGTGGCCGAGGACGACACGCCCAACCGGCTGCTGTCGGAGCGGGACGTGCGCGGCGCGGCGGCCGAGATCCGGCGCGCCGACGTGGTCGTCGCCGACGGGTACGCGCTGCTGTCGCCGGTGTCGCGGGCGGCGCTGCTCCGGGCGGCGGAGACGGCCCGCGCGGCCGGCACGCTCGTCGCGTTCGACCTCGTCCCGCACGACATCGACGCGCGGCTGCCCGCGGCGAAGGTGCTGCCGCTGCTGCGGCTGGCCGACGTGGTCATCAGCGAGGCGCCGACCCTCGCGCGGCTGCTCGGCCGGCCCGCCGCGATGCCCGGCGGGGTGGAGGTGCGCGGCCTGCTGCCGGCGCTGGACGCGGCGGTGCCCGGCCGGCCGCTGTGGCTGCTGCGCTTCGGCGCCAGCTCGCTGGAGCGGTCGCTCGCCTACCGGCGCGAGGACCTGCTGCTGGAGTACGCGACCGGCTACGGCGACGGTGTCGAGCGGGCCGGGTTCGGCGACCGGCTGGCGGCCGGCGAGCTGTTCTGGTGGCTCGCGTCGCGGTCAGGCCGCTGACGCGGTCAGGCCGCTGACGCCGTGCCGCCCTCCGCCGCGAGCGCCGCGCGCAGGTCGCCGAGCGTGTGCAGGAAGCGCGTGCGGCTGGCGGGCAGCCCGAACGACTCCTGCCACCGCCAGGTCCGGCTCGCGCTCGCCGCCTGCCGCAGGAACTGGCTCGGCACGCCGTCGCCCGGGTGGACGGTCGGCGTTCCCCGCTCGTCCACGAGGAGGTACGAGCGGCCCGCGCGGTAGTGCCCCCGCACGGTCTCCCGGGTGGCCGGGACGCCGTGCAGGCCGTGCTCCTCCAGCACGGCGCGCACGCTCCGTACACCGGGCCGTGCGGGCATCAGGTGCCAGTGCGCGTGGTCCACGCAGGCGCCGCCGCCCTGCGGGGTCCCGGGACCGTGCTCGAACATCAGCAGGTCGTCGGTGCCGTACGCGGCGCGGTAGACCCTTGCGACACGGTGACGCCATTGCCACGCTCCGGCCCACAGACCCTTCCCGAAGGCTCCGGCACACTGGAGGTGACGGAACGTCACCAGCAGCACGTGCCCCTCGACCAACGGAGCCAGGTCAGGCATGAGGAAGAAGTCGTCGTCGGCCGCGAGCACCGCGCGCTCGCCCGGCAGGTCCGCCATCGCGTTGAGCCGGAACCGCAGCGGCGGGCACAGCACGCAGTCCTCTCCCGCTTCCGGCCCCACTTCCGGCCCCGCCTCCGGCCCCACCTCCTGCCGTTCCTCCCTGTCGACCATCGTGTCCTCCGTTCCCGGGTACTCCCACCAGGGGTTCTCACTCTCCGTCTCCCAATGAGCGTGCCCGGGAATGGCCCTCGAAGTGTGCGGGCACGGATAGAGCCACCAGACCAGTGAGGTAGAGAACTCCACCGAACGGGCACATAGCCATCAAAGGCGGTAACCGTGCAGCAGTCCCCCCTCGCCCGCATTCTGGCGACCTCTCCGGCCCCCCGGCCACCGGCCGTGGACATGGCCGTGCTGAACGCGCGCCTGGACGAGTCGTTCGACGTCCTGCGCGGTTCGTACGCCGTCACCGGAGGCGGCGGCGACGGTGGCGGCGGCTGGTACCACGACCTGACCCGCCCCGATCCGGGCACCACGGCCACCGCGCTCGGGCTGCTGGCGTTCAGCGAGGCGCGCCGGCCGTTCGAGCACTTCGACGAGGGCCTGGCCTATCTGGCCGCGCGGCAGACGGCCTCCGGCGACCTGCTGCGGGACGGCGGCTGGGCCACCAAGACCAGCCTCGGCATGCCGGTCGTCGAGGCGACCGCGTGGATCGCCCGCTTCCTCGCCCGCGCGCGCTGCGACCTGCGCGAGGACGCGCCGGACGTGCGGCGCGCGTACCGCTGGCTGCTGCGCAACCAGAACCCCGACGGCGGCTGGGGCTCGCTGCTGGGCTGCCCGTCGCGGGTGTGGCTGACCTGCCTGGCGCTGCGCGCCCTCACCCAGCTCAACCCGTACGATCCGGCCGTCGAGCGGGGCGTGGAGTGGCTGACGGCCGACCGTACCGCGCAGCGGCCCGGCTGGGGCCCCACCCCGTCGGCGGCACCGACCGTCACGCACACCGCGTTCGCGCTGGTGACGCTGGCGGAGGCGCGTCCCGGGCACCAGGACGAGCGGCTGCTGGCGGCGCACGACTGGCTGCGCGAGAACCTCGATCCCGACGACGACCACAGCTGGATCGAGACCTACGACGTCTCGCCGCACGGCGGCGGCGCCAAGCCGGTGTGGCGGCTGGCGCTGTGGCACCACGGGCTGCCCGTCGCGCTGATGGCCATGCTGCGCGACCCGCGCGGCGCGCCGGGCCCGGCGGTCGCGCGCGCGTTCGCGACGCTGGCGAAGGGCAAGGTGTCCACGCCGCGCTGGAACGGGTACCCCGGCAGCGGCCGCACGTCGCTGTGGACGCTGTGGTGGCGGATGGAGGCGCTGATGGAGCTCTCGCGCGTCCCGCTGCTGAACACCGGGGACGTGCTGCACTGGCTGCCGGACGCCACGATCGTGCAGCGCGACCACGCCCGGGACCGCCCGCTGCCCGCGCTGCTGCCCGCGCCCCCGAGGATCGACGCGCGGGCGCTGTTCAAGCGGCACTGGACGGTGCTGGTGCTGGTGTTCGTCGCGGTCGGGAGCCTGGGCGGCGTGGCGACCGGCGTGTGGGGCTGGAAGGACTTCTGGCTCAGCGTGATCCTGCCGATCGTGCTGACCACGACGCACGAGGCGATGAAGCGGCGCCGGCCGCCCCCGGCGCCGGCCGCTCAGCCGCCCCAGCGCACGTCCGCCTGACCCGCCCGGCCGGCGGCCGGACGGGAACGGGCGTCAGTCCCGGGACGACAGGGGCGAGACGGGCATGGCGGCGCGGCGGCGCAGCTCGGCCTCGCCCGCCGCGCGCATGGCCTCGACCGGGACGTCGTCGCGGCCGGTCATCAGCTCGACCTGGCGCACGGCCTGGTGCAGGAGCATGGGGAAGCCGCCGACGACCCTGCCGCCGGCCTCCTCGACGGCGGACGCGCACGCCGTGGGCCACGGCGCGTACACCACGTCGAACAGCGCCGCGCCGGACGCGGCGAGCTGGCCGGCGAACGGGTCGGCGGCGATGCCCGGCAGGGTCGACAGCACCAGGTCGGCGTCCAGCATGTCGGGCAGCCGGTCCAGGGAGCCGACCTTCAGGTCCAGGCCGAACCGCTCGCCGACCGACACCGACTCGGCGGCGCGCTCGGGGTTGCGGACCGCCAGCCCGGCCTTGGTCAGCCCCAGCTCGGCGAGCGCGGCCAGCGCGGAGGCCGCGGTGGCGCCGCCGCCGAGCACCAGGGCCGAGCCGGGCGCGCCCAGCCCGGCCTCGGCCAGCGCGGCGACGATGCCGTGCACGTCGGTGTTGTCACCGTGCCGGCGGCCGTCGCGCACCACGACCGTGTTCGCGCCGCCGACGGCCACCGCGAGGTCGGAGACGGTGTCGACGAGCTTCAGCGCGGTGCGCTTGAGCGGCATCGTCAGCGACAGCCCGGCCCACTCCTCGTCGAGCGACTCCAGGAAGCCCCACAGGCCGGTCTCGTCGCACTCGTACGCCTCGTACGTCCAGCCGTCCAGGCCCATCGCGGCGTACGCGGCGCGGTGCAGCACCGGGGACAGCGAGTGCCCGATCGGCTTGCCGAGGACGGCGGCCCTCGTCACTAGTTCCCTCCATTGGCCGCGAGGTAGGCGTTGAGCTTGGCCTTGAGCCGCTCGAACTCCGTCTCGTCGTCGGCGAACTCGGTGATCTTGTTCTTCGGGTCGGTGGCCACGAAGAACAGCCAGTCGCCCTCCTCCGGTTCGAAGACCGCCTCGACGGCGGCCTCGCCGGGGTTGGCGATCGCCCCGGGCGGGAGCCCCGCGTAGTTGTAGGTGTTGTAGCGGTTCTTGGACTTGATGTCCTCGCTGCTGGCGACGATGCCGTACTTGCCGAGCCCGTAGAGCGTGGTGCTATCGAACTTGAGGAACATCGGGACCGGCTTGTGCTGCAGCCGGTTGTAGATGACCCGCGAGATCTTCGGCATGTCCTCGGGCTTGCCGCTCTCGGCCTGGATCAGGCTGGCCATCGTGATCGCGGTGGCCGGGTTCATCTTCGCCTCCTGCGCCTTGCCGGCCAGGTCGTAGCGCGTCGCCCACTGGTTGAACCGGTCCACCATCGACTTGAGGATCTCCTTGGCGGACGCGTTGGGGTTCAGGTTGTACTGGCCCGGGAACAGGTAGCCCTCGATCTTGCCCTTGGCGTAGTCGGGCAGCCCCAGCCCGGTGGGCCTGCGGATGACCTTGACGAAGTCGTTCTCCGGGATGCCGGTCTTCTTCGACAGCACCTCGGCCACCTTCAGCGCGCGCAGCCCCTCGGGGATGGTGATCTGGTTGCCGGCCCGCGACTTGGGGTCCAGCAGCAGCGCCATCGCCGCGGCCGACGACATCTCCTTGCGCAGCTGGTAGAACCCCGGCTGGATGCCCGCCGCCTTGGGGTTCTTGCCGTAGACCTCGATGAACGCGGCGGTGCTCTTGACGACCTTGTGCTCCAGCAGCGTCGTCGCGATGGTGGAGCCGCTGTCGCCGTCCTTGATCTGGACGGTGACGTTGCCGGTGCCCGAGCCCTCGTAGTCGGGCGGGTTCATCCGCTTGTCGAGCCAGGCGACGCCGAACAGCCCGCCGGTGCCCACGATCGCGACCAGGAACGCCATCGCGAACAGGAACGCGGCCTTGCCGTTGTTGGCCTTCCGGCGCTGCCGCTGCCGCGGGCCGCGCCCGCCCCGCCCGGGCGGCGGTCCGCCCCGGCCACCGCGGCCGCCGCGGCCGCCTCCGCCCCGCCCCTGTCGCCCCGGTACACCCCCTCGGACGGGGGGGCGCCGCGC
>NZ_JBEZWH010000142.1:0-5742 GCF_040703975.1 Spirillospora sp. NPDC029432 | reverse complement strand
GCCGGAGGCGAGGTCGCGATGCCGAAGGCGAGCCTCGTCGCGATGCCGGAGGCGAGGCGGTCCTGGCCGCGGCCCGCTCCCGCCGCGCCCCCGCCCCGGACGTCCCGCCCTACGCGGCGCCGTACGCCGCCCAGGTCGCGACCCTGGACGCCCTCCTCGCCGAGCTGGCCCCCGGCGACTGGTCCACCATCGTGATCTACGACTGGACGGTCCAGGACGTGGTCGCCCACCTGGCCGCCGTGGACCGCCTCCTGCACGAGCAGCTCCGGAACGAGCACCCGGGCCCGGGCCCGACCGGCGGCGAGGCCGACGTGGACGCGCGCACCGCGAGCACGATCGCCTTCGAGCGCACCCGTACCCCCGAGCAGACCCGTACCGCCTGGCGCGCGGAAGCCCACGCCCTGTGCGCCGGCCTCCCCACGGCCGGGGAGGAGCGGCGGGAGGTCCGGCTGCGCTTCCCGGCGCCGCTGGACGGCGCGTTCGTCGCCCGCGCGTTCGAGACGTGGGTGCATTCGGCCGACATCGCGGCGGCCGTGGGGCGGAGCGTCCCGGATCCGCTGCCCCGGCACCTGCACGCGATGGCCGATCTCGGCGTACGGTCGCTGCCCGTGGCGCTGGCCATCCGGAGCGGCGGCGCCGAGGGGGCCGCGCGGGTGGTCCTGGACGGTCCCGGCGGCGGCGAGTGGCTCGTCCCGCTGGGCGGCGACGGGGCGGAGGCGGAGCCGGTCGTGACGCTGGAGCTGGGCGTCATGGAGTTCTGCCTGCTGGCCGCCGACCGGCGGGAGCCGGGTGCGGTACGGGCGGGCATCGGGGGCGATGTCGCGCTCGGACGGCGGCTGCTGGAGTCGGCGTCGGCGTTCGCCGGCCCCTGATCCTGCCCCTGACCCGGACCCCGGCCTTCCGGCCTGGGCGGGCCTGACACCACCTGTCCGGCTTCGCGGGCCTGACACCGGCTATTCAGGATTGTCGGTGTCGTGCTCTAGCATTCGGGCCGTGGACGAGATCGAGCTGAGCGCGGACGAGGTACGGCGGCTGCAACTGAGGGCCCAGGGACTGCTCGGGGCGCGGCGCGGGGGAGTGCCGGGGGTGCTCGAATCGCTGGGCGCCGTGCAGCTCGACACGATCTCCGTGCTGGCGCGCTCGCACGAGCTGGTGCCGTACGCGCGGCTCGGCCCCGTGGGTCGGGACGCGGTGGAGGCGGCCTACTGGGGCGACGGCGCCGGCTTCGAGTACTGGGCGCACGCCGCGTCGGTGCTGCCGATCGACGAGTGGCCGCTGTTCGCGTTCCGCCGCCGGGCGTTCCGCGAGCGCGGGTGGCGCTGGCACAAGGTGCCCGAGGGCGTCTGCGACCAGGTGCGGGACCGGCTGCGGGCGGACGGGCCGCTGACGACCAAGGAGCTGGGCGGGGCGAAGGCCGGCGGCGAGTGGTGGGACTGGAGCGACCACAAGATCGCGATCGAGTGGCTGCTGGACATCGGCGAGGTGGTCTGCGTCCGCCGGGTGGGCTGGCGCCGCGTGTACGACCTGGCCGAGCGCGCCGTCCCGAGTGATCTCCTCGACCGGGAGCCCGATGACGCGGAGTGCCTGCGGCGGCTGGTGGCGCGGGCCGGCCGCGCCCTCGGCGTCGGCACCCGCGCCGACCTGGCCGACTACTACCGGATCAGGACCGACCAGGTCGACGCGGCCGCCGCCGGGCTGGTGCCCGTCCGCGTCGAGGGCTGGAAGCAGGCCGCCTGGGCCGACCCCGAGGCGCTGGCGCGGCCGGTGCGGGGCAGGCACGCGACGACGCTGCTGTCGCCGTTCGACTCGCTGGTGTGGGACCGGGCGCGGACGTCCCGCGTCTTCGGCTTCGACCACCGGCTGGAGGCGTACGTGCCCAAGGCCAAGCGCGTCCACGGGTACTTCGCGATGCCGCTGCTGTCCGGCGGCCGGCTCCTCGGCCGGGTCGACCCGGCGCGCGAGGGCGGCACGCTGGTCGCGCGGCAGGTCTCGTTCGAGCCGTGGGCGGTGCGGTCGGCGGCGCGCACGGAGCGGACGGTGGCGGCGCTGCGCGCGGCCCTCTGGCGGGCCGCGTCCTGGGTGGGTTGTGACGCGGTACGGGTGGAACGGTGCGATCTCCCAGGAATCGCCGGAGCCCTCGCCGCCGACACGCCGTGAGAACGGCGGCGGCCACCGCCCTGGAAGGCGGTGGCCGCGGTACGCAGGTCGTATCGGCTCAGCCGTGCGGCGTGTCCTGCGGGTCGGTGTGGACGGGGCGGTCCAGCGTCTCGCCGAGCGGGCCGCCGCGGCGCTTGTCGGTACGGGATCCGAAGACCGAGTAGTCGACGATCTCGGGGATCACCCGGGGGGCGTCCACGACCACGTCGGAGAAGATGTGGACGAGCCCGGCCACGACGAATCCGACGGCGACGACCGCCGCGCCGACCCAGAACACCACCCAGTTCGGGCCGAGGCACAGGGCCACTCCGCCGATCGCGAACCCCGCGAACATGATGAACACGGCGACCCACGAGCTGGGCCGTCCGGCATGCGAGCCGTGCGACTCTTCTGACATGTTCCGCCCTCCCTCGATGTGCACTCACAGATCTTCCGCGCCCCGGGGGGATCAAACGGAAGGCGCAGTGGATTGCGTCGCGACGTGACCTAGACCATTCTGGGTCTCGCCTACGATGGGCATCGTACGTGTGGTGTGCGTGCCGCCTGGAGCGGTGACCCACGATCTGCAAGGAGCCTCCGAGAGTGCCGCCAGTCATCGATAAGATCCTTCGTGCGGGCGAAGGAAAAATCCTGCGCAAGCTCAAGAAGCTCGCGGATCAGGTCAACTCGATCGAGGAGGACTTCCTCGAGATGAGCGATGCCGAGTTGCGCGAGCTGACCGACAAGTACCGGGAGCGGATCGCCGACGGGGAGTCCCTGGACGACCTGTTGCCCGAGGCGTTCGCCACCGCCCGCGAGGCGGCCCGGCGGGTCTTGGGCCAGCGCCACTACGATGTGCAGGTCATGGGCGGCGCCGCCCTTCACCTGGGCAACATCGCCGAGATGAAGACCGGTGAGGGCAAGACCCTCACCTGCGTGCTCCCGGCGTACCTGAACGCGCTGTCCGGCGATGGCGTGCACGTGGTCACGGTGAACGACTACCTGGCCAAGCGCGACGCCGAGTGGATGGGCCGCGTCCACCAGTTCCTCGGCCTCGAGGTCGGCGTCATCCTCCCGCAGATGACGCCCGACGAGCGCCGTGCCGCCTACAACTGCGACATCACGTACGGGACGAACAACGAGTTCGGCTTCGACTACCTGCGCGACAACATGGCGTGGAGCCTGGAGGAGTGCGTCCAGCGCGGCCACCACTTCGCGATCGTTGACGAGGTCGACTCGATCCTCATCGACGAGGCCCGTACCCCGCTGATCATCTCCGGCCCGGCCGAGCAGAACTCGAAGTGGTACGGCGAGTTCGCCAAGATCGTCCCCCGGCTGAAGCGCGCCGAGCTGGTCAGCACCGCCGGCCAGGTCGACCAGTACGGCCCCGGCGACTACGAGGTCAACGAGAAGAAGCGCACGGTCGGCATCACCGAGTCCGGCGTCGAGAAGGTCGAGGACTGGCTCGGCATCGACAACCTGTACGACTCGGTCAACACGCCGCTGGTGAGCTTCCTCAACAACGCGCTGAAGGCCAAGGAGCTCTACAAGCGCGACAAGGACTACGTCGTCATGAACGGCGAGGTCCTGATCGTCGACGAGTTCACCGGCCGCATCCTGCACGGGCGCCGCTACAACGAGGGCATGCACCAGGCCATCGAGGCCAAGGAAGGCGTGGCGATCAAGGACGAGAACCAGACGCTCGCCACGATCACCCTCCAGAACTACTTCCGCCTGTACGACACGCTGAGCGGGATGACCGGTACCGCCCAGACCGAGGCGGCCGAGTTCAACAAGACGTACAAGATCGGCGTGGTGCCGATCCCGACGAACAAGCCGATGATCCGCGAGGACGTCGCGGACGTGGTCTACAAGACCGAGCAGGCCAAGTTCGAGGCGTGCGTCGACGACATCGCCGAGCGGCACGAGAACGGCCAGCCGGTGCTGGTCGGCACCACCTCGGTGGAGAAGTCGGAGCGGCTGAGCAAGATGCTCAAGCGGCGCGGCATCCCGCACCAGGTGCTGAACGCCAAGCACCACGAGCAGGAGTCGGCGATCGTCGCCGAGGCGGGCCGCAAGGGCGCCGTCACGGTCGCGACCAACATGGCCGGCCGCGGTACGGACATCATGCTCGGCGGCAACCCGGACTTCCGCGCCGACCTGGAGCTGCACCAGCGCGGCCTGTCGCCGCTGGAGACGCCCGAGGAGTACGAGTCGGCCTGGCCGGAGGCGCTGGAGAAGGCCAAGGACGCGGTCAAGGGCGAGCACGAGGAGGTCGTCGAGGCCGGCGGCCTGTACGTGCTGGGCACCGAGCGGCACGAGTCGCGGCGGATCGACAACCAGCTGCGCGGCCGGTCCGGCCGGCAGGGCGACCCGGGCGAGTCCCGGTTCTACCTGTCGCTGGAGGACGACCTGATGCGGCTGTTCAACTCCGCCCGGGTCGAGTCGATCATGACCCGGCTGAACATCCCGGACGACGTCCCGATCGAGTCCAAGATCGTGTCGAACGCGATCCGGTCGGCGCAGGCGCAGGTCGAGCAGCAGAACTTCGAGATGCGCAAGAACGTCCTGAAGTACGACGAGGTGCTCAACCGGCAGCGCGTGGTCATCTACGCCGAGCGCCGCAAGGTGCTGGAGGGCGCCGACCTGCACGAGCAGGTCCGCAACATGATCGACGAGGTGGTGGACGGCTACGTGGCCGGCGCCACCGGCGAGGGCTTCGCCGAGGAATGGGACCTGGAGAAGCTCTGGAAGGCGTTCAAGCAGCTCTACCCGATCTCGCTGGACGTCGACGAGCTGGTCGAGGAGGTCGGCGGCGAGATCTCCGGCCTGGACGCCGAGACGCTGGCCGAGAAGATCCGCGAGGACGCCCAGGCCCGATACGACGCCCGCGAGGAGGAGCTCGGCTCCGAGGTCATGCGGGAGCTGGAGCGCCGCGTGGTGCTGTCGGTCCTCGACCGCAAGTGGCGCGAGCACCTCTACGAGATGGACTACCTCCAGGAGGGCATCGGCCTTCGGGCCATGGCGCAGCGCGACCCGCTGGTCGAGTACCAGCGCGAGGGCTACGACATGTTCAACGCGATGCTCGACGGCATCAAGGAGGAGTCGGTCGGCTACCTCTTCAACCTCGAGGTCGAGGTGGAGGAGCAGCCCGAGCCCAAGGTGGGCGCGGCGCCGGTGTCGGTCTCCAAGACCGCCGCGAAGGACGCCGACGACGTCCCGTCCGAGGAGGCCGAGGCCGAGGCTGAGGCGCCGGAGGACGAGGACGAGGAGGCCGTGGAGAAGGCCCCGGTCGTCAAGGCGAAGGGCCTGGAGGACCGGAAGCGGCCGCAGAAGCTCGACTACTCCGCGCCGACCGTCGACGGTGAGGGCGGCGTCGAGCACCACAGCGAAGAGGCCGAGGACGAGTACGCCAAGGTCTCCCGCAACGACCCGTGCCCCTGCGGCTCGGGCAAGAAGTTCAAGCGCTGCCACGGCGACCCCCGCGGCAAGAAGTAGGGGCTCCAGCAGCAGGCGCGGCGGGGGGCCCGCCGGCGGACCCCACCGCGGCGCCCCCCTGTAATAAGGAAAAAAAAAAAAATAAAAAAAAACCCCCCCCCCCCCCCC
>NZ_JBEZWH010000141.1:0-5768 GCF_040703975.1 Spirillospora sp. NPDC029432 | reverse complement strand
CCGCAGATGCACCAGCCCGACCGTGCTCCGCGCGACCGCCCCGTTCCCGACGATCTTGAACATCGCGGCGGCGGCATCACCGAGCTCGGGCACCAACTGCTGCGGGTCGCCGAACCGGGAGGTGGCGGTGTCGAGGTCGTTCGCGTTCACGGGAGGTGTCCCTTCGGCGGGGCGGGCCTTGCGTGCCCGCCCGATCGGCTCGTTCACCGCACTGACGGTCCGGACCGGCCCGAGGTGACCGCCCGAGCCGGATCTCTTCACGAACTTTCCCCTCCGCGAGCGGAACCGGGGCGTGACCTGCTCCTCTGGCCGCCTTAGAACAGAGGAGCGCCAGGCAGGCTGCAACCGGAACCCGCCCCCGGAAAGAACGCCGGCCCCACCGCGCCGGGGCTCAGAGCAGGCACTCGCCGCCGGCCGACTCCCGCAGGGCGATCACGTTCTTCCGGTACGTGGGGCACTGGACGAAGTCGTCCGCCGTGCACAGCATGAGGTGTTCGATCATCGCCTTGGACGCCGCGATCTCGTCGAGCCGGCGTTCGAGCTCCGCGTGGTGCTCCTGGAGGAGCTCCTGGCGTTCGGCCCGGCCCGAGACGGTGAGGATCTCGCGGATCTGCTCCAGGCTCATGCCCGCCGCCTTGGCGCGGATGATCGTGAGGACGTGGACGACATGGTCGGAGGTGTAGCGGCGGCGGCCGTTCACCCGGGCCGCGGGGGTCAGCAGGCCCTTGTCCTCCCAGTGGCGCAGCACGTGCGTGGCCAGGTCGAACCGGCGCGCGAGCTCCCCGATCGACATGGTGTCACTCGACTTCATGCTGACATTAACTTGAAGTTTCGCCTCCGCGTCAACCCTCGCCCGCGGCAGCCTGTCGGTGCTGGATACGAAGATGGCCCGCATGCCGCGCACGGGTGGGCGGTACTCTCGCGTACGGTACGGTTTCGTTTCGCGATTGGGGGCGGCATGGCGGGGGCGCGGGGGGTGGCGCGGGAGGAGGCGATCCTTCTCGCCACGCTGGAGTTGCTGGCCGAGGACGGCTACGACCGGATGACCATGGACGCGGTCGCCGCGCGGGCCAGGGCGAGCAAGGCGACGATCTATCGGCGGTGGCCTGACAAGGCGGGGCTCGTCGTGGCGGCGGTGCGGCGGCACGCGGGCGGCGCCGTGGAGGCGCCGGCCGACACCGGGTCGCTGCGCGGCGACGTGCTGGCCGTGCTGGAGATCATGCGGGCGAGCCTGACCGGCCAGGACGCCGCGCTGCTGCTCGGCCTGATCGCCGCGATGCGCCGCGACGCCGAGCTGGCGCGGACGGTGCGCGGCCAGGTGCTGGACGACAAGCGGCAGATCCTCGGGGATGTGCTGGAGCGCGCGGTGGTGCGGGGCGAGCTGGCGGCGGGGGGCGACCACGGCATGTTCGCCGAGATCGTCTCGGCGCTGCTGTTCTCGCGGCTGTTCATCACCGGGGAACCCTTGGACGAGGCGTTCCTGGTCCACCTCGCCGACGACGTGCTGCTCCCCCTGCTGGACCACCACGGATCCGCCCGGTAGCGCGAGCGTCAGGAGGGACCCGCCGGGCGGAGGCCGGTGAGGGCGCACTCGATCATGAGGGGGATCTGGCGGGCGCTCAGCGGGTCGGTGCCCAGCAGGAACCGGTAGTAGAGCGGGGCGTAGAGCAACTCGACCATGACGCGGGTCGGTACGTCGTCACGGAGCTGCCGGGCGGCGACGGCCTTGGTCAGCCTGTCCTGGCAGGCCCGGATGCGGGGTTCGACGACGGTGTCGCGGAGGGCGGCCGCCAGGGCGGCGTCGCCCTGGGCTTCGGCGATCACCCCCCGGTACAGGGCGCCGAAGTCGCTGTCGAGGAGGGCGACCAGTTCGGTGGCCTGGCCGGTGAGGTCGGCGGTGATGTCGCCGGTGTCGGGGAAGTCGAGTACGCCGCCGGACCTGTCGTTGATGACCTCCAGCGCGAGCGCGCCCTTGGAGGGCCACCACCGGTAGATGGTGGGTTTGCCCACGCCGGCGGCCGCGGCGATGGCCTCGATGGTGACCGCGGCGTACCCCCGCTGGACGGTCAGGGCGTAGGTGGCGTCGAGGGTCGCGCGGCGGGAGCGCTGGCTGCGCCGGGTCGGATCGGGTGAGGCGGAACGCACGGGGCCAGCCTAGCGTGATGTTACGGGCCGTTTCGTCTTGACATGGTTTTCCTGCTGGACGTAGCTTTTGGCACGTGACGTAACGTTTCGTTACGTGAACGGAGGAGAGCGCCATGACCAGCACCGACGAGAACGCTTACAAGGGGTTCACGGCCGAGGAGCGGGCCGCGATGAAGGACCATGCCAAGGAGCGGAAGAAGGCGGCGCGGCGCTCCACGCGCGCGGAGAAGGCGGCCGAGGCGCTGCGGGACGTGCTGGCGAAGATCGCCGAGATGGACGAGCGGGACCGGGTCATGGCCGAGCGCGTCCATGCCGTCGTCACCGCCACCGCCCCTGAGCTGGAGCCGAAGCTGTGGTACGGGATGCCCGCCTACGCGCTGAACGGCAAGCTCGTCTGCCACTTCCAGAGCATGGCCAAGTTCAAGACGCGCTTCGCGACGCTCGGGTTCAGCGACCAGGCGAAGCTGGACGAGGGCGCGATGTGGGCGACCGGTTTCGCCCTGACCGAGGTGACGCCCGAGGTGGAGGAGCGGATCGCGGCGCTGGTGACCCGTGCACTGAGCTGATTCGCCCGTTTTCTACGTTTTCGGGAGCCGTGGGGGCGCGGCGGCCGTCTGAATCGCATGGTCTGGAGAATCCCCCTCGTGCGACGGCTCCTGAACTGCGTGCCGGGGGTGCTCCTGATAGGTCTGAGCGTCTTCATGTTCGCCCCGAGGGCGCTGGACGCGGACTCGTCCGCCGTACCCGCCGCGCTCGGCGTGCTGATCCTCCTCGCGGGGATCACGCTCGCGGTACGGGCGTACCGGCTGGGCGTGGAGATACGGGACGGCGAGGTCGTCCTGAGGGGCGTGCTCAGGACGACCCGGATCCCGCAGGCGACGGTCACGCACGTCGATGTCCGCGAGGCCACGCTGGTCTGGCGGCGGCCGGACGGGGCGGTGCGCCGGACGAAGGTCGCGGCGTTCACCGCCCGCGAGAGCGCCCCGTCGGACGTGCGCGAGTACAACCAGCGGCGGATGACGGAGATCCGCAAGGCGATCAAGGGACGCTGACCGCCCTCGGCCCTCAGCCCCTGGACGCCGCTTCGGTGAGTTCGGCGAGCACCTCCGAGGCGGAGACCGGGTCGAGGTCGCCGAAGGGAAGGGCGCCGTGCGGCTCCGGCCGGTAGTCGTCGGCGACCTCGCCGGCCAGCCAGATCTCCTCCAGTACCGCGCCCTCGACGTCCCCGATGGGGATCCCGACGTCCAGCCTGATGTTAACGAACAGGCCGGTGGGGAGTTCGCGGTAGAGGGCGTGCTGGAGGCCGGCGTCCATGGGGCTCGTGCGGCGCCAGCCGTGCCGTTCGAGGGCGAGCACGGCCGCGCCGGAGATGTACGCGCCCTGGAACCTGTCCAGGCGGCGGCCCTCACGTTCGGCATCGGTCAGCGCGTGCACCGCGCGGTCGAGCTGCCGGAACGGCTGCACGATCTCGTAGTCGGCCAGCACCTCCGCCCACGCGCCGGTGTCCGCGCCGGGCTCCGCGGGGTGGAGGATGCCGATGGCGGCCGACTCCGGCAGCGTCAGCACGTCGTCGGCGGCGTCGGCGAACGTGCGGTCCTCGGCGACGCGGAACGCGGTGGTCTTGCCGCCGTCCTCGGCGACCCAGACCAGCCGCCGCGCGAGATGCCAGATCAGCGGGTGCTCCACGAACAGGCGCCGGAACTCGCCGGGCGTCCAGCGGCGCCGCGTCACCATCGCCGACTCCAGGCGATGGAGCTGGAGGGAGGCCACCGTCCGCACGTCCTTCTTCAGGGCGGTGAACCTCTTGTACGCGGCGGGCGCCAGGTCCGGATCGTCCTTGGCGCCCGGCTTGGGCAGCGCCTTGCGGCGGGTGCCGTCCTCGTCGGACACGTACGGCCTGAGCCCCTCGTCGAAGCCGACGAGGAAGCGGCGCCGCCCGTAGTCCAGGACGAGCCCGCCGCCGGCGTCCAGGCCGAAGTCGGGGACGAGCCGGTCGCCGAGCTGCTCGGCGGTCAGCCCCAGCCGGTCCGCGACCTCCTGGATCTTGCCCTGCGCGCGCGCCTTGAGGCCCTTGAACCGCGCCCTCTGCGCGACGCCGTGCAGATGCGTCAGCGCCATGTCCGTGCCGATGGCGGCCAGGACGTCCAGGCCGGCGACCGCCTTGTGGTGGCCGTCCTCGCCCGGCCACGCGTTGATCCGCGGGGTGAGCCGCGAACCGGTCGTGTCGTCGCCGAGCCAGCCGAGCTGCGCCAGCGCCCAGCCGCCCTTGGCGGGGGCCCCGTTCCGGTCCCACAGCGAGAACAGCGCCCAGGAGAACTCCGCCAGCGAGCCGGCGTCGCACACTTCCTTGGCGATCTCGACGCCCGCGTAGACGCCGCCGTGCTTGGACATGGCGAGCATCGTCAGCAGGTTGCGCACGGCGCCGGCGGGGAGCGCGTCCTCCCGGCCGCGAAGCCGGATCTGCGGCAGCGCGCGCACGTCGGCCCATTCGTCCACGACCGGTATGCGAGCGGGCAGGTCCTCCAGCGGATCCGCCGGCCCTCCGGAGCCGGACGGCTCGGCGCGCTTGCCGGTACGCGACCACGGCGGGTCGGCGAGCGGCCGCGGCAGGACGTCCGCGGGCGCGTCCGGCAGCGGGTCGTGGTCGGTGACGAGCGCGCCGATGACCGTGCGCGTCTCGTCGGGCAGGCCGGGCAGCACCTCGGCCACCAGCTCGCGATTGATCCGGACGTGCTCGGCCAGTCCCCCGGAGAGCGCCGGGGACGCGGCGGCCGCCGGTGCCAGCAGCCGGAGCGCCCGGACGGGGAAGCGCCTCATCGCCGCGAGCAGCGCGGGCCGCACGTGCTTCTCGCCCGCGTGGTCGATCAGCGCCTGGAACGCCGTGTCGCCGGGGAGGAGCGCCAGGATCCCCGGGACGTTCTCGCGGACGGCCTTCTGGCCGCGGCCGACGTCCAGCGCCGTGGCGAGCAGCGGCGCGGCGCCCGCGCCCGCCCCGTCCACCAGCGTGACCATGAGCGGCCGGTCCCACCACCACAGCAGGTGCCGGTGGGCGGCGATGGACGCGGCGGCCAGGTCCACATGCTCGGACGTGCTCAGCGAGCAGTACAGCAGCTGCCAGAAGTCCCACTCGTAGCCGGCGTCCGGCGGTGCGGCCAGGCACTCGTCCACCCAGTCGGTCCTGGACGGCACCAGGAAGGAGACGGCGGCCCGCTGGGTCGCGGTGCGGCGGTGCTCCGCCAGCGCGTCCACCGCCTCCTCGTACTCGGTGTCGCCGGCGGCGGCCAGCAGCGCACGCAGCCGCGCGCCGGCCTTCACCAGCTTCGTGGACGCGACCGTCGAGCGGCCCGGGGCCCGCGAGGCGGGGTCCTCGGCGTCCCTGAGGCCGGGGAGGCCCCAGGTGATCCGGCCGAGCTCGGCGAACGCGCGGGCGGCGAAGGCGAGCCCGTGCTCGCTGACCCAGGAGTCCGCCACCGGCGCCGCCAGCTTCTCGACGCGCCAATTGCCGGCGTCCTCCGCCAGCAGCGCGGCGGCGACGGCCGCGCCGGGATCCTGGAGTTCGCCGCCGGCCGCCTGGGCTGCGCCCCCGCCGACCTCACCCTCGAACACTGGGCCGTCTCCCTGAC
>NZ_JBEZWH010000140.1:0-6921 GCF_040703975.1 Spirillospora sp. NPDC029432 | reverse complement strand
GGCGTGCCGTACCTGCGTTCTGCCACTGCCGTCCCCCGATGCCGTGAAATGCCAGGTCCGACCCTATCCGGGCGCCGGGCCGCACGGAATTCCTGCGGCCATGCCGGGTAGGGGCCCGGCATGGACCACAACGAGCTGCGCGAACTCGGGCAGCGGCTGCGCGTGGACGCCGTCCGCGCGGCCGGCGCCGCGGGATCGGGCCACCCGACCTCGTCGATGTCGGCGGCCGATCTGATGGCGGTCCTGCTGGCCGAGCACCTGCGCTGGGACCCCGAGGCCCCCTCCAACCCGTGCAACGACCACCTGATCTTCTCCAAGGGGCACGCCTCACCGCTGCTGTACGCCCTGTACGCCGCGGCCGGGGCGATCACCGACGAGGAGCTGCTGACGTTCCGCACCGCCGGCAGCCGCCTGGAAGGCCATCCCACCCCCCGCCTGCCGTGGGTCGACGTGGCCACCGGCTCGCTGGGGCAGGGCCTGCCGATCGGGGTGGGCGTCGCCCTCACCGGCAAGCGGCTGGACCGCGGCCCGTACCGGGTGTACGTGCTGTGCGGCGACAGCGAGATGGCCGAGGGCTCGATGTGGGAGGCCGCCGAGCACGCCGGGTACGAGGGCCTCGACAACCTGACGGCGATCATCGACGTGAACCGGCTCGGCCAGCGCGGCCCCACCCGCCACGGCTGGGACACCGGCGCGTACGCCCGCCGGCTCGCCGCGTTCGGCTGGCACACCATCGAGATCGACGGGCACGACGTCGCGGCCGCCGACGCCGCCTACCGCGAGGCCGCGGGCACCGCCGGGCGGCCCACCGCGATCATCGCCCGGACCGAGAAGGGCCACGGCGTCGCCGCCGTCGCCGACCAGGAGGGCAAGCACGGCAAGCCGCTCCCCGACACCGCCGAGGCGGTCGCCGAGCTGGGCGGGCGGCGCGAGCTCGCCGTGGAGCCGCGCCACCCGGACGCCGAGCCGTGCGCCCGGCCGCTGGACCGCGAGGCCGTGCGGCTGCCGCGCTACCGGGTCGGTGAGGAGGTCGCCACCCGCGACGCCTACGGCGAGGCGCTCACCGCCGTCGGCCGCGCCCGCGGCGACGTGGTCGCGCTGGACGGCGAGGTCAGCGACTCCACCCGGTCCGGCCTCTTCGCCAAGGAGCACCCGGACCGCTTCTTCGAGTTCTACATCGCCGAGCAGCAGCTGGTCGCGGCGGCCGTGGGGATGCAGGTCCGCGGCTGGACGCCGTTCGCGTCGACGTTCGCCGCGTTCCTGACCCGCGCGTACGACTTCGTCCGGATGGCCGCCGTGAGCCGCGCCGACCTGAACCTGGTCGGCTCCCACGCCGGCGTGGCGATCGGGCAGGACGGGCCGTCCCAGATGGGCCTGGAGGACCTGGCGGCGCTGCGCGCGGTGCACGGCAGCACGGTGCTGTACCCGTGCGACGCCAACCAGACCGCCCGCCTCGTCGCCGCCATGGCCGACGCCGAGGGCATCCGCTACCTGCGGACCGGGCGCGGCGCGACACCGGTGATCTACGGCCCGGACGAGGACTTCCCGATCGGCGGCAGCAGGGTGCTGCGCTCCTCGCCGAGCGACGAGATCACCCTGGTCGCGGCCGGCGTCACCGTGCACGAGGCGCTGGCGGCCGGCGAGCGGCTGGCCGCGGCCGGGATCCCGGCCCGGGTGATCGACCTGTACTCGGTCAAGCCCGTGGACGCCGAGACGCTCCGGGAGGCCGCCGACACCACCGGGCGGCTCGTGGTCGCCGAGGACCACTGGCCCGAGGGCGGCCTGGCCGACGCCGTGCGCGGCGCCTTCGACGACGGCCGCCCGCTCCCCAGGATCCGGCACCTGGCCGTACGGAACATGCCCGCGTCCGCCACGCCCGCCGAGCAGCTGGCGGCCGCCGGCATCGACGCCGACGCGATCGTCGCGGCGGCCCTGGACATGGTCGACCTCGCCGCCATCGACCAGGGCGGCTAGGGCGGCGCCCCGCGGGCCCGGCCCGGGTCAGCCGCGGGACCGGCGGGCGATCACGCCCAGGTCCACGAGCGCCACCAGCGCGACCACGGCGCAGATCACCGCCGCGACCGAGGTCCCCGGGCCGTCGGCGACCACGGCGAAGAACACCATGGCCGCCAGGGCCAGCACCAGGGCGGTCCCGGACAGCGTCGCCCGCAGGCCCAGCGCGCTGCGGGCGGCCAGCGGCTCGGAGCCGGACGGCTGCCGGTGGCGGCGCGGCGCGTGCTGTCTCTGCCTCATGACCCCGTTGTGCCCGCTGGAGGCCCGCCGATGCGGCCCGGGGTTGCCCGAACAGTCGGCGTGCGCCATCATCGTCGGCATGATCACGAGGAAGGGCGGTCTCCGCCCGGGCCGTTGAGCCCCGCCGGACCGGTCCGGGAACCGGCCGAGAGCCCCGCCGCCACCGCCGACGCGCTGCTGGCGGCCGTCGAACCCCTCCCGTATCCGCGCCGCATGCGCGAGCTGGCCCTGCGCGCCCGCGCCATGGCCGGGACGCCGGAACTGGCCGCGCTGCTCGGCGAGCTGGCCGGGCGGGAACCCTACGAGCGCCGCACCGCCCTGCACATGGCCATGGCCGCCCGCGAACTCGGCCACATCACCGCCGTCCTCGCCGGACCCGACATGGACCTGCGGCGCGCCGCGCTGCGGGCCGTGCGGACGCTGCCCGTACCGGACGACGCCGCCGCGGCCGCACTGGAGGACGCCCCGTCCGCCCTGCGCCGCGCGTTCTACCGGACCCTCCTGCACTCGGGCCGCCGCGGGCTGGCCGACCGCCTGCTGCCGCTGGTCCGGGGCCGGTGGGGCGACCGCGAGGCCGCCCGGCTGCTGCCCGCCTGCGGCGCCGCGACGGTGCGCGCGGCGATGCCGGGGCTGGCGCACGCCGTCACCGCCTGGCGCACGCTCGGCCGGCACCACCCGGAACCGGTCGTGGAGCACGCCGAGCGCGAACTCGCGGGCCTCCGGTACGGCACCGCCTGGTGGCGCCGCCGGGGCGCCGGTGCCGAGGCCGCGGCCGCCCGCCTGCCGGACCGGGTGGCGGCCCTGCTCGACGCGCACCAGGTGAACATGGCGTACGTCCGGCTCCCGCCCGCGACCGCCGCGGCGGTGCTGGGCACCGACCGGGCCCGGGCGGCACGGCTGCTGGCGCGCAGCGTCCGCAACCGCGCGGTCCCGCGCCGGATCGCGCGCGACCACCTGCGGACCTGCTCGCCGGACGAGATCGCCGCCATGCTCCCGTCCCGGCACCGGGCGCTGCCGGCGTTCCTGGAGGACCTGCCGCCCGGGCTCCGCGCGGCCGCGTTCGACGCGGCGGCCGAGGCCGGCGGCGGCCCGCGCGCCGGCCTGAACGCGCTGCCCTGCCTCCCGCTGCTGCCGCCGGAACGGGCCGCGGCCGAGGCCCGGCGGATGCTCGACTGGCGCGGGTCGGTCCGGCACTCCTCGCGGTCCCGCGCCGACGATCCGCTGCTGCCGCTGCGGCTCCGGGCGTTCCTCCCGTACGCCGAGGCGGCCGGCCCGCTCGCCGAGGCCGCGTTCACCGGGGACCCGCGGCGCCGCGGCGCGGCACGGACCCTGCTGCTGGAGTGCGCCGCCCGTACCGGCGACCGCGCCGTGGTCGCCGGCGTCGTCACCAGGCTGGCGGAACGCGGCGCGGGCGAGCAGGATCCGCTGCGTGGCTCCCTGCTGGCCGCGCTCACCGCGCTGCCGCCCGCGCTCCTGGACGGCACCGTGGCCGGGCCGTTCGACCGGCTCGCCACCGCGGCCGTGGCGGCCCGCGACTCCTCGCCCGGCACCAGGCGGGTGCTGCGGGTCCTGGCGGCGCGCGTTCTCAGGCACGCCGAGGCCCCGGAGCTGTATCGGTGGGGGCTGGAGACGTACGCGCGGCTCGTCGCCCGCGACGGGGCGGAGGCGCTGGCCCCCGCCGAGCCGGGCCCGCCCTCCCGGCGGCGCGCCCGCGGTGGGCCGCGCGGGGCCCGGGCCGACCGGCTCGACCGGGTCCTGCGCCGCGGCCGGGAGGACGATCTCCTCGACCTGCTCCGCCCGCACCTGCGCGCGGCCCGCGACCGAGGCGATCTCGCGCTCGCCGTGGCGGTGGCCCGCTCCCTGGGCCGCCGGGCGCACGCGATCGGCGACCTCCAGGACGACCTGCGCGCGGCGGCCCTCCACGCGCCCGAGGAGATCGCCCGCGAGGCGGTGCACCTGTGGCTGGACGCGGCCGGCACCCGCGAGGCGCGCGCGGCCGAGCTGCTGGCGAACGACCCCGCCGCGATCGCGCACCCGCGCGTCTGGAGCGTGGTCGCGGGACGCCGTACCGACCTGCTCGGCGCGGCGCTGGACGGCGGGCCGCCCCTCGACCGGGTGCCCGAGGTCACCGCCGGGGCAGCGGGCCGCTGGACCCCGGGGCAGCGCGAGCGGGCACGGGCCTTCCTCGGCGCCGCGGCGGCCGACGAGCGGCTGCCCGTCGCGCCCCGGCTCGCGGCGGTGCGGTCGCTCGGCCGGCTCCCCGGCACGTCCGCCGAGCTGGAGTCGTGGGCGGGCGGGGAGGACGGACTCCTGGCCGAGGCGGCCCTGGACGCCCTGTCCCACGGCGGCGACCCGGACCGGGCACTGCGCGTCCTGCTCGCCCACGGCCGGGGTGCGGCCTCGGCCGCCGCCGTCGCCGCGATGGCCCGCTGCTGCGCCCGGATCGCCCCGTCCCGCCTCGGCCCCCTCCTGGAGGAGGCCCTGACGGGGCCGGACGGCAAGGTGACCGTGCGGAAGCAGGCCGCCCGCCAGATCGAGCGGCAGCGCGTCCCCGGCGGCGCCGGCATCCTGCTGCGCGCCTGGGAGGAACCCGGCCTGCACCGGGACGTCCGGATCGCGGTCGCGGCCGCGCTGCGGCACCTGCCCGAGGCGCCCGGGACGCTGGAGGCGCTCGGCGCCGCCGCCGGACCCCACGCGGGCGAGATCATGCTGCGCACGCTCTTCCGGGCCCAGCCCTGGGACTACGCCCCCGGGGACCGGCCCCGGTACGCCGCCCTCGTCCGCGACCTTCTCGCGGCGGCCGACGGGCCGGGCGTTCGGTTCCGCGCCGCCAGGGCGTTCTCGGCCTGGGTCCCCTGGTACGAGGGCGGCTTCGAGGACGTCCTCGCGGCCGTCGCGGACCCCGCCGACCCGGCCGGCCGCCGGGACCTGCCGGTCTTCGAGCAGCTGATGCGCACCGGAGCCGTCCGCGACGAGGCCCTGGATGTGCTGGACCGGCTGCTGGCCGCCGGGATGAGCGCCGAGGCCCGGCACCGCGTGGCGGCCCTGGCCAGGGTGCTGCAGGGCGATCCAGGAACCCGCGGGGCAGGCGACCCGCTGCGCGCGCTCGCGCTCCGGGCCGTCGACCGGCTGGCCGCCCGGCCGCTCTACCTCGGCGAGGCGATGCGGCTGGCCGTGACGCGCCTCCCGTCGCCGGAGGACGCCGGGCCGCTGCCCGGCAGCGTCGCGGCGGGCCTGACGGCCGGGCTGCTGTCGATCGCGGGGCACCTGCGGGGCGAGTCCCTGCTGGCCGTGGAGGTGTGCGACCGGCTGTCGAGCCGGTTCCGCCGGTACGGGAACGGCTGCGCGGTCCCGCCGGCGGACCTGCTCCCGGCGGTGCGGCGCCTGCGGGAACGGGGCGACCTCAGCTCCCAGCTGATGGCCCTCGCCCTCGCCGGCGCCGCCGGCCCGGCGGCGGGCTGGAGCACCGCATGGCGGGAGATCCTGGACGGCCTGCGGGATTCGCGCCACGTCGAGGTCCAGCGGCGCGCCTGGGAGATCGAGGCGGACTGAACCGCCCCGCCCCCCCGCGGCCGGACGCCTCAATCGGCCGCGGGGGAGCGGCGGTTGCGCACCATCGTCACCGTGGTGCCGCCGGAGCCCGGCGTGACCTCGACCGAGTCCATCAGCTCGCGCATCACCCGCAGCCCCCGGCCCCGCTCCGACGGGCGCGGCTCCTGCCAGCGGCCCCGGTCGCGCAGCACCAGCCGCACCGCGCCGCCCGCGAACTCGCCCGCGACGCGGATCGGACCCGGCTCGAAGCCGTAGCCGTGCTCGATCGAGTTGGCGGCCGCCTCGCTGCACGCCAGCACGATCTCGAAGGCGTCGTCCGGCTCCAGCCCGCTCGCCGCGAGCCAGCCCGCCAGCCGCTCGCGCAGCTCCGCCAGCCCGGCGCGGTCGCCGGTCAGCGCCAGCTCCATGCCGGGCGGCGCGGGATCGGTGCGCAGCAGCAGGATCGTGACGTCGTCCTCGGAGGCCGCGGCGGTCAGCGCCAGCAGGGAGTCGGCGGTGTGGTCCAGCGGCCCGGCGGGCCCGGCCAGCCGCCCGGCCAGCCGCGCCAGGCCGGAGTCGAGGCTCTCGTCGCGCCGCTCGACCAGCCCGTCCGTGTAGAGCAGCAGCGTGGAACCCGGCGGGAACGCCAGCCGCGTCATCACCGGGTCGTCGGCCTCGCCGACGCCCAGCGGCGGGCCGAGCGCCGCGTTCAGGAACGACACCTCGCCGTCGGGCGTCAGGACCAGCGGCGGCGGATGGCCCGCGTTGGCGTACTCGACCGTGCCGGCGGCCGGATCGACGACCGCGCAGCAGACCGTCACCATCACCTCCGCCGGCAGCGACTCGGCCAGCAGCGAGGTGAGCCGCAGCGCGCGGCCCGGCGGATGGCCCTCGGCGAGGTACGCCGACAGCACCGCGCGCACCTGGCTCATCACCGCCGCCGCGCCGATGCCGTGCCCGCACACGTCGCCCACCGCGACCGCGACCCGGCCGCCGTGCACCGGGACCTGGTCGTACCAGTCGCCGCCGAGCCGGTCCTCGGAGCGTCAGCGGGCCGCCCTCGACCCGGCCGCGCAGCCACCAGTACCAGGTCAGGACCGCCACCAGCCGCAGCGCCGTCGCCGGGTCGTCCCGCAC
>NZ_JBEZWH010000139.1:0-7406 GCF_040703975.1 Spirillospora sp. NPDC029432 | reverse complement strand
GCCGACCGCGGAGATGGGCCGGCGGTACGGGGCGTTCGGCCCGGAGGTGAAGGTGCCGGAATCGGCGCCGCTGCTGGACCGCCTGCTGGGCATGGCCGGCCGCGACCCCCACTGGAGGCCCTGACGCCGCGGGGACATGCCCCGGGCCGGGCTCGGCGCAAACCGGTTGCCGGGCGTTCTACGCTTGGGGCATGCCTTCAACGTCTTCGATCCGTGTCCGCTTCGCCCCGTCCCCCACGGGGATGTTCCATGTGGGGGGTGCCCGCTCCGCCCTGTTCAACTGGGTGATGGCCGCGCAGTCGGGCGGGACGCTGGTCCTGCGGATCGAGGACACCGACGCCTCCCGCAACAGCCCCGAGTGGACCGAGGGGATCATCCGGGCGATGGCCTGGCTCGGGATCGACGGCGGGCAGTACGAGGGCCCCTACTTCCAGTCGGCCAACGCCGACAAGCACGCCGGGGCCGCCCGCACGCTCATCGACGCCGGGCGGGCGTACTACTGCGACTGCACCCGCGACGACGTGATCGCCCGGACCGGCGACCAGCACAAGGGCTACGACGGCTTCTGCCGCGACCGCGGCCTCGAGCCGGGGCCGGGCCGGGCGCTGCGGTTCCGCACCCCCGACGAGGGCCAGACCACCGTGGTCGACCTGCTGCGCGGCAAGCCCGTCTTCGAGAACGCGGTGCTGGAGGACTTCGTCATCGCCCGCGCCGACGGCTCGGTGACGTTCCTGCTGGCCAACGCCGTGGACGACATGAGCCAGGGCATCACCCACGTCGTCCGCGGCGAGGAGCACCTGTCCAACGCGCCCAAGCAGCAGCTGCTGTGGGAGGCGCTGGGCGGCGAGCCGCCGGTGTGGGCGCACGTCCCCGTGATCGTGAACGAGAAGCGGCAGAAGCTGTCCAAGCGCCGCGACAAGGTCGCCCTGGAGGACTACCGGGACGAGGGCTACCTCGCCGAGGCCATGCGCAACTACCTGATGCTGCTGGGCTGGGCGCCGTCCGGCGACCGCGAGATCGTGCCGTGGGAGGTGATCGTCGAGGAGTTCCGGATCGAGGACGTCAACACCTCGCCGGCGTTCTTCGACGAGAAGAAGCTGCGCGCGTTCAACGGCGAGTACATCCGGGCGCTGGCGGTCGAGGACTTCACCGCCGCCTGCCTGCCGTTCCTGGAGGGCGCCCCGTTCGAGGTGGACATGGGGGTGTTCGCCAAGCTGGCGCCGCTGGCGCAGACCCGCGTCGCGCTGCTGTCGGAGATCGTGCCGATGATCGACTTCGCGTTCCTGGACGAGCCGCCCGCCGACGAGCAGTCCTGGAAGAAGGGCATGAAGGGCCCGGCGGCCGAGATCCTCGCCGCCGCCGAGGAGGCCTACCGGGACGCCCCCTGGGAGACCGACGCGCTGAAGGACCGCCTGGAGCAGGTCGGCGCCGCGCAGGGCCTCAAGCTCGGCAAGACGCAGGCGCCGGTCCGGGTGGCCGTCACGGGCCGTACCGTCGGGCTGCCGCTGTTCGAGTCGCTGGAGATCCTCGGCCGCGAGCGGACGCTGGCCCGCATCGCCGCCGCCCGCGCGAAGCTGGCCGCCGAGCCCGCCTCCTGAGGGCGCGCCTCCTGAACCGGATGCGACCGGGGCCCGGCCGGGCGGTCAGCCGGCCGGGTCCTCGTCGCCGGTGACGGCCGTGCGCAGCTCGGCCACCCGGCGGTCGAGCTCCGCGAAGTCCTCCCGCAGCGTCGCCGGGACGCGCTTGCCCACCGACTCCAGCTGCTCCTGGACGGCGTCCAGCCGCGCCGACAGCTCCGCGGCGGCCCGCGCCTCCCCCTCCGGCACCGTGCCCGGCTCCCGGCTGGGGTCGGTGGACGGCCTGGCCTGGAGCAGGGCGGCCTGCTCGCGCAGCAGCGCCGCCTGCTCCCGCAGCAGGGTCGTCTGGTCGCGCAGCTGCTTGTTCTTGTTGTGCAGCTCCACGAACACCGACACCTTGGCCCGCAGCACCCACGGGTCGAACGGCTTGGAGATGAAGTCGACCGCGCCCGCCGCGTACCCGCGGAAGGCGTAGTCGGGGTCGCTGTTCACCGCGGTGAGGAAGATGATCGGCAGGTCGCGGGTCTTGCGCCGCCGCTTGATGTCGCGGGCGGTCTCGAAGCCGTCCATCCCCGGCATGACGACGTCCAGCAGGATCACCGCGTACTCGTCGGTCAGCAGCGCCTTGAGCGCCTCCTCGCCGGACCGGGCCCGGACCAGATCCTGATCGAGCGAGCTGAGGATGGCCTCCAGCGCGATGAGGTTCTCCTCGCGGTCGTCCACGAGCAGGATCTTCGCCTTGTCGTCCACGCTTGCTCTTCTCCGATCGCTCCGGGGCCCCGCGTGATCCTCCCGCGTGATCCTATGGTCAGCGGACGATGGACGGCTGCAGCCAGTTGCGCATGACGTCCAGAAGATGGTCCACGTCCACCGGCTTCGGCACGTAGTCCGACGCGCCGGAGGCCAGGCTCTTCTCCCGGTCGCCCTTCATCACCTTGGCCGTGATCACGATGATCGGCAGCTCGGCGAACTGCGGCATCTCGCGGATCGCGGCGGTCGTCGCGTACCCGTCGAGGCCGGGCATCATCACGTCCATCAGCACCAGCGCCACGTCCGGGTTGCGGTGCAGCACGTCGATGCCGGCCTGGCCGTCCTCGGCGTACAGCACCTCCATGCCGTAGCCCTCCAGCACGCTGGTGAGCGCGAAGACGTTGCGGACGTCGTCGTCGACGATCAGCACCTTGCGGCCCGACAGCACGGTGTCGAGGAAGTCGGCGGGCGGCTCGTCCAGCAGCCCGGTCAGCGCGGGCTCGGCCTCCTCGGGCCGCTCCCCGGCCGGCGCGGGCTGCTCGGCCGGCATGACCGGCTCCGCGGGCGGTGCCGCGGCGGCGCCGCCCGGGTCGGTCGCGGACGCGGTCACCGCCGCCGGCACCGGCTCGTCCGGCAGCACCGAGCGCCGCCGGCCGTCCGGCTCGGTGTACTGCGCGGGCAGGTACAGCGTGAACACGCTGCCCCGGCCCGGCTCGCTCTCGGCGTGGATCTCGCCGCCCAGCAGCCGGGCGATGTTGCGGCTGATCGACAGGCCCAGCCCGGTGCCGCCGTAGCGGCGGCTGGTGGTCCCGTCGGCCTGCTGGAACGCCTCGAAGATCACCTGGAGCTTGTCGGCGCTGATCCCGATCCCGGTGTCGATCACCCGGAACGCGATCACGTCCGGGGTGTTCCACAGCGCCGGCAGCGTGAAGCTGATGTCGCCCGCCCGCTCGATCCGGAGCCTGACGTCGCCCTCGGAGGTGAACTTCACCGCGTTCGACAGCAGGTTGCGCAGCACCTGCTGCAGCCGCTGCTCGTCGGTGTACAGGGACCCCGGCACCTCGGGGGAGACGTCCACCCCGAAGTGCAGGCCCTTGTCGACCGCCAGCGGCCGGAACGTGGCGTCCACGTAGTCGACCAGCCCGGACACCGCCAGCCGCTGCGGGTGCAGCTCCATCTTCCCGGCCTCGACCTTGGCCAGGTCCAGGATGTCGTTGATCAGCTCCAGCAGGTCGGTGCCGGAGTCGTGGATCGTCCGGGCGAACTCCACCTGCTTGTCGGTGAGGTTGCCGCTCGGGTTCTCCGACAGCAGCTTGGCCAGCACCAGCAGGCTGTTGAGCGGCGTGCGCAGCTCGTGCGACATGTTCGCCAGGAACTCCGACTTGTACCGCGAGGAGATCGCCAGCTGCTCGGCGCGCTCCTCCAGCGTCCGCCGGGCCTGCTCGATCTGGAAGTTCTGGATCTCGATCGCGCGGTTCTGCTGGGCAAGCAGCGCCGCCTTCTCCTCCAGCTCGGTGTTGGAGTTGCGCAGCTCGCCCTGCTGGCGCTGCAGCTCGTCCGAGCGCTCCTGGAGCTCCTGGGCCAGCCGCTGCGACTCCGACAGCAGCGACTCGGTCCGGGCGTTGGCGCTGATCGCGTTCAGCGTGACGCCGATCGTCTCGATCAGCTGGCTGAAGAACGCCAGGTGGACGTCCGTGAACCGGCTGAACGAGGCCAGCTCGATCGCGCCCAGCACCGAGTCCTCGAACATGATCGGCATCACGATGATGTTCACCGGGCCGGCCTCGCCGAGCCCCGAGCCGATCTTGATGTAGTCGGCCGGCGCGTCGGCGATCAGCATCGTGCGGTGCTCGGCCGCCGCCTGCCCCACCAGGCCCTCGCCCAGCGCGAACCGCACCGCCCCGGCCCGGCCCTTGCGCACCCCGTACCCGGCGATCAGCGCCAGCTCGGTCTCCTCGCCGGAGTGGTCGGCCAGGTAGAACGCGCCGTACTGGGCGTTGGCCGTCGGCGTCAGCTCCCGCATGATCAGCTCGGCGACCTGCATGAGGTCGCGGTGGCCCTGCATGAGCCCGCCGATCCGGGCCAGGTTGGTCTTGAGCCAGTCCTGCTCCTCGTTGGCGCGGGTGGTCTCGCGCAGGGTGGCGACCATCAGGTTGACGTTGTCCTTGAGCTCGGCGACCTCGCCGCGCGCCCCGACGGTGATGTTGCGGCTCAGGTCGCCGGTCGCGACCGCGCTGGCGACCTCGCCGATCGCCCGCACCTGCGTGGTCAGGTTGCCGGCCAGCTCGTTCACGCTCTCGGTCAGCCGCTTCCAGGTGCCCGACACGCCCTCGACCTCGGCCTGCCCGCCCAGCCGGCCCTCGATGCCCACCTCGCGGGCCACCCGGGTGACCTCCGAGGCGAACGAGGACAGCGTGTCGACCATGGTGTTCAGCGTGGTCTTCAGCTCCAGGATCTCGCCCTGGGCGTTCACGTCGATCCGCCGGGTCAGGTCGCCGTGCGCGACCGCCGTCGCCACCTGGGCGATGTTGCGGACCTGGTAGGTCAGGTTGGAGGCCATCCCGTTGACGTTGTCGGTCAGGTTCTTCCACATGCCGCCGGCGCCGGGCACCAGCGCCTGGCCGCCGAGCCGGCCCTCGGTGCCGACCTCGCGGGCGACGCGGGTGACCTCGTCGGCGAACGCCGACAGCGTGTCGACCATCTGGTTGATGGTGTCCTTGAGCTGCAGGATCTCGCCCTGCGCGTCCACGGTGATCTTCTTGCCCAGGTCGCCCTCGGCGACCGCGGTGGTGACCTGGGCGATGCCGCGGACCTGGGTGGTGAGGTTGTTGGCCATCGAGTTGACGTTGTCGGTCAGGTCCTTCCAGACCCCGCTGACCCCGCGCACGTTGGCCTGGCCGCCCAGCCGGCCCTCCGCGCCCACCTCGCGGGCGACTCGGGTCACCTCGTCGGCGAACGCCGACAGCTGGTCCACCATCGTGTTCATGGTGTCCTTCAGCTCCAGGATCTCGCCCTGGGCGTCCACCGTGATCTTCTTCGTCAGGTCGCCCTGCGCGACCGCCGTGGTGACCTGGGCGATGTTGCGGACCTGGTAGGTCAGGTTGGAGGCCATCCCGTTGACGTTGTTGGTCAGGTCCTTCCACACGCCGCTCACGCCGGGGACCCGCGCCTGGCCGCCGAGCCGGCCCTCGGTGCCGACCTCGCGGGCGACGCGGGTGACCTCGTCGGCGAACGCCGACAGGGTGTCGACCATCTGGTTGACCGTCAGCTTCAGCTGGAGGATCTCGCCCTGCGCGCCGACGGTGATCTTCTTGCCCAGGTCGCCCTCGGCGACGGCCGTGGTGACCTGGGCGATGCCGCGGACCTGGGTGGTGAGGTTGTTGGCCATCGAGTTGACGTTGTCGGTCAGGTCCTTCCAGACCCCGCTGACCCCGCGCACGTTGGCCTGGCCGCCCAGCTGCCCCTCGGTGCCGACCTCGCGGGCGACGCGGGTGACCTCGTCGGCGAACGCCGACAGCTGGTCCACCATCGTGTTGACGGTGAGCTTCAGCTCCTGCAGCTCGCCGGTCGCCTCGACCGTCACCTTCCGGGTCAGGTCGCCCTCGGCCACCGCCGTGGTCACCTCGGCGATGTCGCGGACCTGGTCGGTCAGCCGGCCCGCCATCGCGTTCACCGCGGCGGTCACGTCCCGCCACCGGCCGGTCATCCCGCGGGCCGACGCCTGCCCGCCCAGCCGGCCCTCGGTGCCGACCTCCCGGGCGAACTGGCTCACCTCCCAGGTGAACCGGTCGAGCAGCTCCACCATCCCGTTCACCGAACGGGCCATCCGCAGCAGCTCGCCGCGCATCGGGCGGCCGCCCACCCGCAGCTCCACCCGCTGGCTGAGGTCGCCCTGCGCGACCGCCTCGACCACCTGGTACATGCCGGTGGCCAGATCCGTCAGCTTGTCGATGATCCCGTTGGCGTCCTCGACGCCCGCCGCCCAGCTGCCCTTGAGCGTGCCCGGCGTGATCCGGCCGCGCAGCCGCCCCTCCCGGCCGATCTGCTGCCGCACCTGGCTCAGCCCGGAGGTCAGGTGCTCGCCGTTCTCCCGGATCTCCTCCAGGATCGCGGCCGCCTCGGCGACCGCGCCCTCCCCGGGCACGTCGAGCTCGGTCCGGGCCTTGCCGTCCCGGACCGCGGCGAGCGCCTTCAGCAGCGGCGCCAGGTCCGCGTCGCTGTAGCGGGGTGTGGTGTCACGGAACGACCCTCCGTTACGACGGGTACTGGACGCGGTACGGGGCATGCTCTTCATCCTCCTGGCCCGCGATATGGGTATACGGAAACCACGGATACACGGATACCTTGTCCGGGGCCGCACCTGTACTCTACGTCGGCTCCTGGCAGGGACACCGGCTCCCGGGGCACCGGGACCGCGGGGGCGGCCTGTAGCGTTCGTGTTACCGTCTGTCGCGCGGGACGGCGTGGCCAGGGCACTCCCGCTGGCTGCCGGGCATTCCTGGCCGAGTGGTCGACCAGTCTGTCACGATAGCCAGACCCGGGAGAACAACGCGTGAGTGAGGGACGACTGTTGGAACGGCAGACGGTGTCGGCCACCTTCCCGTCCGCCGCGACCTCCGTGGCGGACGCCCGCCAGTTCGTCCGGCGGGTGCTGGCCGACTGGGGCATGGAGGAGGCCGCCGACGACGCCGTGCTGGCCACCAGCGAGCTGGCCACCAACGCCGTCACCTACGCCGGCACCTCGTTCGAGGTCGCCTGCCGCCTGACCGACGACGGGGACATCCTCGTCGAGGTCCGCGACCTGCACCCCACCCGCTCGATCGCGATGCCCGGGATGAACGCCTCCAGCGGCCGGGGGCTGCCCTCGATCGCCCGGCTGGCCGCGTCCTGGGGCGTCACCTACGACCGCCGCACCAAGGGCGTCTGGTTCCGGCTGCCCCGGCCCGGCGCCGGCAACGGTTCCGCGCCGCCGCGCGTGTCGTCGCCGCCGCGCCGGGCTGTCCCCCACCGCGCGGTACGGGGGCGACGAGGTGGTCTGGAGCGACCGGCGGGGCGGGTGAGCTCGGGCGATCCCCGCGT
>NZ_JBEZWH010000138.1:0-7482 GCF_040703975.1 Spirillospora sp. NPDC029432 | reverse complement strand
GCCGCAGCCCCCGTCCCTGCTGGGCGCGCTCTGGGCGGGCGCGGGGCTCGGCACCGCGGCCTGGGCCGCCGGCGCCCTGCACGCGCTCGCGCTGTGGACCATCCTGGCCCGCGCCGCGCGCCGCGCCGGCCGCGCCGCGCTGGGACCCGCCGACCGGGTCACGCTCGCCCGCGCCGTGCTCGCCGGCGGCGTGACGGCGCTGGTGGTGGACGCGCCGGCCGCCGGCCCCGGGGCGGCGCTACTCACCGCGGCCGCCGCCGCGGCGCTGCTGCTGGACGGCGTCGACGGCAAGGTCGCGCGCCGGACCGGGACGGTGTCGAGGTTCGGGGCGCGCTTCGACATGGAGGTCGACGCGTTCCTGATCCTGGTGCTGAGCGTCCACGTCGCCGCGTCCGCCGGCCTCTGGGTGCTGGCGATCGGGGCGATGCGGTACGCGTTCGTCGCCGCGTCCTGGGGCCTGCCCTGGCTGCGCGCCGAGCTCCCGCCCCGCACCGCCCGCAAGGTCGTCGCCGCGCTCCAGGGCGTGCTGCTGGTCGTGGCCGGAACGCTCCCGCCGGCCGGCGCCGCCCTGGTCGCCGTCCTCGCGCTGACCCTGCTGACCTGGTCGTTCGCGAGGGACGTCGCCTGGCTGCGGCGCCGCGCCCGTACCGCCTGACTCATCCGCTGGCCTCGCCCAGCGGCGGGCCGTCGAAGCCCGCGCGCGGCGGCGGCGCGTCGAGCTGGGGCAGGTCGTGCCCCAGCCGGTCGCGCTTGGCGGTCAGGTACCGGATGTTGTCCTCGCTGGCCGGGACGAGCAGCGGCACCCGCGACGCCACCTTGATCCCGGCCGACTGGAGCGCGTGCACCTTGTCGGGGTTGTTGGACAGCAGCCGTACCGAGCGGACGCCCAGGTGGTCCAGCACCCGGGCGGCCGGCCCGTAGTCGCGGACGTCGACCGGCAGCCCGAGGGCCGTGGCCGAGTCCACCGTGTCCAGCCCCTGCTCGTCCTGCAGGACGTGGGTCCGGACCTTCGCGACCAGCCCGATCCCGCGGCCCTCGTGCCCGCGCAGGTAGACCAGGACGCCGCCGCCCTCGCGGACGACGGCGTCCAGCGCCGCGCCGAGCTGGTCGCCGCACTCGCAGCGCGTCGCGCCGAAGATGTCCCCGGTCATGCACTCCGAGTGGACCCGGACGAGCACGTCCTCCCGCCCCCGGATCCGCCCGCGCACGAGCGCCATGTGCTCGTGCCCGTCCACCGGGTCCCGGAACGCGACGGCCCTGAACGTGCCGCGCCGCGTCACCAGGTCGGCCTCCGCGATGTCGTCCTCGCCGATGATGCCGCCGAGTCCCTTGCCGATTCCGTTGCCGATTCCGTTGTCCAGGCCGTGGTCGCGCATCTTCCCCCTCGTCACCGTCGGTTCGTCACCCGTGGTACGTAGAGGTTCGCCCGTTCGGTTCCGTTCCGGGCGAGATATTCGCGATCAGCGGCCGGGGCCGGCGCTACCCGACCCTGGCTCCCACGTGCAGGGCGAGCGCCGTCATGGCGGGGACGTCGGCCCTGAAGGCGCCGTCGGCTCCGACCGTGACCGTGTGGGAGGGGGCGCAGGTCCGCGCGGACGGGTCGTACCCGCCGCCGATGACGTTGCAGTACGTCCCCGCGGGCAGCCGCGTCCGGTACGTGCGGTTCCAGCCGCTCGACTCGTCCCGGTTGATGACGACGTAGCCGCGGTCGCCCCGACTGAAGGCGATCTTGTTGCCCGCGCCGCCCTCCGAATGGTCGGTGTACCAGTCCCGCTCGGGCGCGTCATCGGCCTTGTTCACGGGGGCGTCGCCGACCGCGTTGCGGAAGCCCACCATGTCGGCCATCTCGGTGAACCGGTGCTCGCACACCCACTCGGTCCCGTTGCAGGTCACGTCCTTGGTGGTGCCGCCGCCGTCCGTCGGCGGGCTGGTGTCCCGCTGGGTGAACGCGAAGCTCGACATCACCAGCGGCGTCCCGTAGTCCCAGCCCAGCAGGAACACGTTGGCCAGCCGGTACGCGGCGCCATTCTTGTACGTGAGGATCCGCCGCCCGGTCAGCGCGTCCCGCTGGGCGTCGTGGTTGTCGACCATCACGATCGCCTTGCCGCTCGGCTCCATGTCCTCGCCCCACCCGTTCGGGAACGCGTGGAGCTGGTGGAGCCGGTTCGCGGGGTCGGCGGCGCTCCAGAACTTCATCGAGACGAAGTTCATCGCCTGGATCTCCTTGAGGTCGCCGTTCGCCCGGTACTCGGCGGGCTTGACCGGCTCGCCCGCGCCGTACAGGACCTCCTGGTAGACGTACGGATCGCGGGTCCCGTTCGCGGGGAAGCCCGGATCGTCGGCGATCTGCTCGCGCATCTCGTCCAGGATCGCGGCGATGTCGGCGGCCGGCATGTGCTTGGCGGCGTCGATCCGGAAGCCGTCCACGCCGAGCGAGGCGAGGTCCTTCAGGTAGCCGCCGATGCGGGGGCGGACGTATCCCGCGTCCTCCGTCTCCAGGTCGGCCAGGCCCGCCAGCTCGCAGTTCTGCACCTCCCAGCGGTCGCCGTAGTTCGCGATGTCGCGGCGGCAGCCGTGGAAGTCGGCGTCGGAGAACGTGCCCGGGTAGTTGTACTTGCCGGAGAACACCGTCCCGGCGCTGCCGCGCCCGCTCGGGCGACCGGTCGCGTGGTTGATGACGGCGTCGGCGTAGATCTTCACGCCGGACGCGTGGCAGCGGGCGATCATGTCGCGGAACGCGGCCACGTCGCCGCGGCGGGTGGTGAGGGTGGCGAAGTCCGGACCCGGGTAGCCGACCGGCTGGTAGTCCTGCCACCAGGGGTAGCCGCCCTGGCCGGCGTCCGGCAGCACGACGTGCTCCTGCGGTGGCGAGACCTGGACGGCGCCGAAGCCCTTCGGCCCGAGCACGGTCTCGCACTCCTTCGCCACGTCGGCCCACTTCCACTGGAAGAGCTGGACCATCACCGTCCTGTCTCCGGACGGCGCGGCGGCCGCCGCGGGCGGGAGCGCGGCCTGGCCGAGCCCTGCGCCGGCGAGCGCGGCCACCGCAGCGGTGGCGATACTGCGTTTCCTCATCCTGTGCCTCCTGGCGGGGGTTGGGTGGGGCATCAGTCCTGGACGAAGACGGCGGCGGTGCGTCCCGGCACGGTGAACGTCCCGGTCGCGCGGTCGAAGGACGCCTCCCGGACGACCGGGTCCGGCGAGCCGGCCTGCACGGGGTGGAGCCGCACGCCGGCGCCCTCAAGGGCGGGGAGCGTCTGCCGCGCCGGCTCCGGAGCGGCGTTGAGGACGACGGTCACGGACGTCCAGCGGGGATCGAGCCCGCGGCCGTCCAGGTGGTACGTGATGACGCCCGGCGTCTCGCCCTCGCCGCTCAGCGGGAACGACAGCCGCCGCCGCACCTCGGCCGCGGTGGGCAGCGTGAAGAGGGGCGACGACTCCCGGACGCGCAGCAGCTCGCCCGTCCGGGCGCGCGCGGCCTCGATGTCGGCGCAGCCGGGCCCGAGGTCCGGGGAGGCGAGCAGCGGGCGCGCGTACGGCCACTTGTCGCGGTTGTCCCAGGCGGGCGGGAGCCCGGCGCCGAAGCCGTTGCCGAGGCGGCAGTCCCAGTGCAGCCGGTTGAACCAGTCGCCGGAGTCGTAGGAGTTGCGGTCCAGGGACTTGGAACGCAGCCGTTCTGTACCCGCGTGCACGAACGGCGTGCCCTGGGCCAGCAGCACGGTCGCCAGGGACAGCGCGTGCATGCGGACGCGGTCCGCCATGGGCGTTTCCGGGGGCAGCTTGTAGGCGAGGGCGTCGTACAGCGTCTCGTTGTCGTGCGCGTCCACGTACGTGACGGCCTCCGCGGGCGCCGCCGTGTAGCCGGTGGGGGCGCCGTTGTAGTCGATGTCGGCGCCGGTCACCGTACGGCCGTCCGACGCGGTGAAGCGGTAGTCCCTGAGGTTGCCGGTGAGGCCGACCTTGATCCGGTCCGCGGCCCGCAGCAGGCGGGCGCGCTGCTCGTCCGGCGCGCCGTTGGCCGGGGAGCCGTTGGGCGCGGTCCAGAGCCCGGACCCGAAGCCCTGCGCGCGCGGGTCGGCGTCGAACGGCCCGCCGCCGCGCACGGCGTCGCGCAGCCGGTCGTTGAACGTCGCCACGCCGGTGCCCGCCATCGCCGCCTGGGTGGCCTGCTCGAACCGCGCGTGCCCGGCGACCTCGCCGAAGTCCCAGCCCTCCCCGTACAGAACGATCGACCGCCCGTCCACGCCGTCGCGCTCCGGCGTGAGGCGGTCGAGCGCCGCGCGGACCCGCAGGATGTTCGCCTTCGGATGGTGGCCCATCAGGTCGAACCGGAAGCCGTCGACCTTGTAGTGCCGCGCCCAGGTCACGACCGAGTCGACGACGAGCCGGTCCATCATCGCGTGCTCGGGCGCGGTGTTGGGGCAGCACGTGGACGTGGCCACGGTCCCGTCCTCCAGGAGCCGGTGGTAGTAGCCCGGAACGATCCGGTCGAGGACCGAGCGCGGGTCCTGCCCGGCGGCGTACGCGTGGTTGTAGACGACGTCCATCACGACCCGCAGCCCGGCCCGGTTGAGCCCGGCGACCATGCCGCGGAACTCCCGGATCCTGGCGGTGCCGTCCGGATCCGAGGCGTACGAGCCCTCGGGCACGGTGTAGTGCAGCGGGTCGTAACCCCAGTTGAACGCGTCGGCCCCGCGGACGGCCCCCACGCACTCCTGCTGCTTCTCGGAGTCCGCCGGAAACGACGCCAGATCGCACCCCGGCTCCCGCCGGCCGCTCCGCCGCTCGGGCACGGAACCGAAGTCGAACACCGGCAGCAGATGCACGTACGACAGCCCGTCCCGCGCCAGCCCGCGCAGCGCCCGCATCCCGTCCGACCTCTTCAGGCCGAACGCCCCGTACGTGCCGCGCAGACCCTCCGGAACGCTCCGGTCGGCGGCCGAGAAGTCCCGCACGTGCAGCTCGTAGATCGACGGGCGCGCGACCCCGCGCGGCTTGCGCAAGGACTTCCAGCCCGCCGGCGCCAGGGCCCGGTCCTCCAGATCGACGAGCAGGCTCCGCTCCGAGTCGGCGGTGAGGCCGAGGCCGTACGGATCCGTCACCACGTTGGTCACCACGCGTCCGGCGGCGGGCGCGTACACCGTCACGCGGTACGCGTACGGCAGGCCCTTCCATTCCGGGGCGCCCCTGATCGTCCAGACGCCCGAGGTGCCGTCGCGCCGCATCGGCAGGACGCGCCCGTCCAGGTCCAGCGCGACGTCCCGCGCGGTCGGCGCCCAGACCGACAGCTCCGGCGTCCCGCCCCGCCACACCGGCCCCAGACCGGCGCGGGTCGCGGCGCTCGCGTACACGTCGTCGAGGACGCCCGGGATCTGCACGCCGGTGGCCCGGAGCAGCCGCCCGCCCGCGTCCCGCTCGACCACCGCGAGCCGCCCGCGCAGCGCCTCGGGGACGGTCCCGGCATCGCGCGGATCGATCCGGTACGCGGCGTACGACGCGAGATGCGGCCACCGGGCGCGCTGATGCGGCGCGAGCCCGCCGTCCACCGGCGACAGCCGCAGCACGCGCCGCTCCCCCGCCAGGTCGCCGTTCTCGATCCGCAGGTCCCCGCCCGGCGCGGTGACCAGCTCGTACCGGCGGCGGCCGTCCGGCGGGACGTTCCACGCCAGCGTCGCGCGGTCGATCCAGTGCGCCCGGGAGCGGGACAGGTCGGTGTCCATGCCGTCCTTCGTTCCCGCGAGAGCGGCGGCCGGAGCGAGGAGGATCGCGGCCAGCGCCGTGAGCGCGGCGGCGAGGCGGGCGAGAGCAGGTCTGTCCATGGCGTGCGGACCTCCCGTGTTGCCGGGAAGTTACAAAGAAGCCGCAAGTCTTGCAAGAGTCCAGCAAGAAATTGCAGCTAGACCGCCTCCACAACGGCCGACATTCCGCCCCTCCAGCCCCACAACCCCAGCAATCCCGCCGCCGGTAACAGAACGGGCACGATCATGCAGAAAGTTTCTGCAAGGGATTTACGTCCTTGCAAACCCCGGCTAGCGTCCCGGCTCACGAGAACGAGACCGGGGGCCGCTCGCAGGCCCCCCACCCGAGGAGGACCCATGCGGCGCACACCCCTGGCCGGCGCGGTGACCGGCCTGGCGCTCGCGCTCTCACTGGCCGCGTGCGGCGGCGACGGCGGCGGTTCGCCGGGCGGCGACGCCGCGGCGGGCTCGGAGCTCACCGGGCGCGGGCCGATCACGCTGGCGACCGGCAAGGACCGGTCCGGCAACATGCAGAAGATGATCGACGCCTGGAACAAGGCGCACCCGAACGAGCAGGCCCGGGTCGTCGAGCTGCCGGACGAGCCGAACGACCAGCGGCAGCAGATGATCCAGAACGCCACGACGAAGTCGGACGCGTACACGATCCTGAACCTGGACGTCGTCTGGACCGCCGAGTTCGCCGCCAACCGGTGGCTGGTCGAGCTGCCGAAGGCCGGCCCCAACGCCGTCGACACGAGCAAGCTGCTGCCCGCGACCGTCACCACCGGCGAGTACCGCGGCAAGCTGTACGCGATGCCGCTGACCTCCGACTCCGGCCTCCTCTACTACCGCTCCGACCTGCTGGAGAAGGCGGGGATCAAGGAGCCGCCGAAGACGTGGCAGGAGATGTGGGCCGCCTGCGACAAGGTGAAGGCGCTGCCCGAGGGCAAGGGCGTGGACTGCTACCTGACCGAGGTCGGCAAGACCGAGGGCCTGACCGTCTCCACCGCCGAGGCGATCAACAGCGCCGGCGGCACGATCGTGGGCGCCGACGGCAAGCCGACCGTGAACACCCCGCAGGCCAAGGCGGGCGTGGACTTCCTCGCGCGGGCGGTCAAGGACGGCCGGATGCCCAAGGCCGCGCTGACGCTGGACGGCGAGGGCGGCCGCCGCCACTTCCAGGCCGGCAAGCTGCTGTTCCACCGGCAGTGGCCGTACCAGTACGAGCTGGCCAACAAGAAGGACGGCTCGTCCAAGGTGGCCGGCAAGTTCGAGGTGGCGCCGATCCCCGGCCCGAACGGCCCCGGCGCCGCCAACCTCGGCGGACACAACTACGCGATCTCCGCGTTCGCGAAGAACAAGGCGACCGCGCTCGACTTCATCAAGTACATGGCCGACGGCGCGCAGCAGAAGGCCAACCTGCTCGCCACCTCGCAGGCGCCGACCGTCGCCGCGCTCTACAGCGACCCCGAGATCGTGAAGAAGTACCCGTTCATGCCGACGCTCAAGGCGGCGATCGAGAACGCGAAGTCGCGTCCGGCGGCCGTCAAGTACGGCGACGTCACCGCCGCCATCCAGGGCGCGGTGTACGACACGCTCGGCGGCAAGACCCCCACGGACCAGGCCCTGAGCGACCTCCAGGGCAAGCTCGGCGCGCTGACCACCACGCCATGACCGGAACGCCGTGACCCGGACACCGCCCGCCGCCGTGGGGGGGGGGGGGGGGGCGGCGCCCCCCCCCCCC
>NZ_JBEZWH010000137.1:0-7625 GCF_040703975.1 Spirillospora sp. NPDC029432 | reverse complement strand
GGTTCAGCGTCTCCTCGCTGTTCTCCTGCGGCGGGTGCCGCCGCCGACGGCGACCCGGCGGGCGGGCTCCCGGCCGGCGGGGACCGGATGCTGCGCTCCCCGGCCGCCCGCGAGGCGCTGGAGGGCGCCGTCACCACCGTCCGGGACGCCCTGGACGCCGACGCCGCCGCCGTGCTGCTCACCGAGCGGGACGGCCGGCTGGTCCTCGGCGCCGCCGCGGGCCTGCCCGGCGAGGTGCGGCTGGGCGAGCTGTCGGTGGTCAATCTGGGCCCCGACGCCCGCGCCGGCTCGCCCTGGGTGTCCTCCGACAACTCCGACCCCATCGCCGCCGCCCTCCGGGCCCGGTCGCTGGCCGCGGCCCCGCTGGAGGCGCAGGGGCGCCTGACCGGCGTCGTGGTCGCGCTGTCGTCGACCCCGGGCCGGTTCGATGAGGCCACCGCCGCCCGCCTCGGCCGCATCGCCGACGAGATGTCGCTCAACCTGGAGAAGGCCAGGGTGGGCGAGCTGGAACGATCCTGGCGCGGCTGGCTGAGCTTCGTCGCCGAGGCCAGCGACCTGCTGGCCGGTACCCTCGACCAGGAGCGCACCATGGCCCTGGTCGCCCAGCTGGTGGTGCCCCGGCTGTCCACCTGGTGCGCGGTCTACACCGTCGCCGACTCCGGCGCCGCCCGGCTCGCCTACGTCTGGCACGCCGACGAGACCCGCGCGGACGCCCTGCGCGAGCTGCTCGAGCACGCCGACATGGTGCCCCCGATGGACTCGCCCGGCCCCTGGCACGGGCTCGCCACCGCCCCGCCGGACGTGCGCGCCGCCGCCGGCACCACCGCCGCCGACCACGCCTACGCGTTCCCGCTGATCGCCCGCGGCCGCCGGATCGGCACCATCGTGATCGGCCGCCCGCCCGGCGACCGCTTCCCGCGCAGCGCGATCGAGCTGGCCGAGGAGCTGAGCCGCCGCGCCGCCCTCGCCGTCGACAACGCCCGCCTGTACTCCGAGCAGACGACGATGAGCAGCGCGCTGCAGCGCAGCCTGCTGCCGCCCGCCATCCCCGACATCCCCGGCCTGGAGGTCGCGGTGGTGTACGAGCCGGCGGGGGAGGGCAGCGAGGTCGGCGGCGACTTCTACGACGTCTTCGAGACCGCCGGGCCCGGCGCCCCCACGGCCGCCTCCGCGCGCTGGCGGTTCGCCATCGGCGACGTGTGCGGCACCGGCCCGCAGGCCGCGGCCGTCACCGGCCTGGCGCGGCACGCGCTGCGCATCCTGGCCGCCGAGAACCTGTCGGTCCCCGACGTGCTCGCCCGCCTCAACCGGCTCATCCTCGCCGAGGGCGAGCGCGGCCGGCTGCTGACCCTGCTGCACGGCGAGATCGCGCCCCGGCCCCGCCGGGACGGCGTGTCGATCAAGCTGGCGAGCGCCGGCCACCCGCCGCCGCTGATCCTGGACCCGGACGGTAGGGTGACCGAGGCCTCCTCGCCGCAGCCGCTGCTCGGTGTGTTCGACGGGGTGGACTTCCGGACCGAGACCGTCCAGCTCAAGCGCGGCCAGGTGCTGCTGTGCGTCACCGACGGGGTGACCGAACGGCGCTCGGGTGCGCGGCTGCTGGGAGACGGCCACGGGCTGGAACGCCTGCTCTCCGGCTGCACCGGGCTCAGCGCGGGCGCGGTGGCCGCCCGGATCCAGCGGGCGGTACGCGATTTCGGACCGGAACCCTCCGGCGACGACGTTGCCCTCATCGTTCTCCGGGCGTCATGATGGAGCTCAACAATCGGTAAGGTGGGGTGGCGTGGGGCTTGCCTTGCACACGACACGACAGGACGGCCGCGCGACGATCGCCGCGCGCGGCTCCATCGACCTGCACTCCTCGGAGGAGCTGCGGGCACGGCTCACCGAGCTGATCGACGCGGGCGAGCGGGAGGTCGTGGTGGACCTGACCGCCGTGGACTTCTGCGACTCCTCGGGGCTCAACGTGCTGGTGCGGGCCTATAAACACGCCAAGGCCCAGAACGCCGAGCTCACCGTCACCGGCGCGTACGGCCGGGTCGAGAACGTGCTCCGCACCACCGGGCTCGACCGCTTCCTGATCGGCGGGGCCAGCGGGGCCGGCGGGGCGAGCGACGCGAGCGCCGGATAGCGCCGCCATGACCGAGACCACGCTGCGCGCCGCCCCCCAGACCGAGGCCGTGGAGTACGCCCGCCGACTGGCCGCCCGCACCATGCGCACCTGGGCGCTGATGGAGCGCGAGGAACTGGTGACCGCGATCGTCGCCGAGCTCGTCGCCAACGCCGTCCTGCACGCGGGCACCGCGCTGGAGCTGCGGCTGCTGCGCGGCAACGGCCGGGTCCGCATCGAGGTCCGCGACCGGGCCGCCCAGATGCCCCGGCTCACCGTCCCCGGCCCACTGGACGAGTCGCACCGCGGCCTGTTCATCGTCGACCGCTTCGCCAGCGACTGGGGCGCCGATCCCGTCACCGGCGGCAAGGTCGTCTGGGCCGAGGTCGAGGTCTAGGTCCAGGTCTAGGCGCCCGCGGCGGGGCCGCGGGCGCCCGTCCCGACTACTGGGTCTTGCGGTAGAGCTCCGCCACGCGGAACGCCAGGTCCAGCGACTGGCCCCGGTTGAGCCGCGGGTCGCAGGCCGTCTCGTACCGCTGGTGCAGGTCGCCCTCGTCGATCTGGTGGCCGCCGCCGACGCACTCGGTCACGTCGTCGCCGGTGAACTCGATGTGGATGCCGCCCGGGTGCGTGCCCAGCCCCCGGTGCACCTCGAAGAAGCCCGTCACCTCGTCCAGCACGTCGTCGAACCGGCGCGTCTTGTGCCCGCTCGGCGCCTCGAACGTGTTCCCGTGCATCGGGTCGCAGATCCACGCCACCGGCGACCCGCTGCGCTCCACCTTCTCGATCAGCGGCGGCAGCGCGTCGCGGATCTTCCCGGCGCCCATCCGGGTGATGAACGTCAGCCGGCCCGGCTCGCCCTCCGGGTTCAGCCGGTCCATCAGCGCCAGCGCGTCGTCCGCCGACGTCGTCGGGCCCAGCTTCACCCCGATCGGGTTGCGGATGTGGCGCAGGAACTCCACGTGCGCGCCGTCCAGCTGCCGCGTCCGCTCGCCGATCCACACCAGGTGCGCCGACACGTCGTACGGCAGGCCGCTGAGGCTGTCGATCCGGGTCAGCGCCCGCTCGTACTCCAGTAGCAGCGCCTCGTGGCTGGAGTAGAACTCCACCCCGTGGAACTCGTCGGGGTTCGCCCCGCACGCCTTCATGAACGTCAGCGCCCGGTCGATCTCGCCCGCGAGCGCCTCGTACTTGCGACCGGCCGGGCTCGCGGCCACGAAGTCCCGGTTCCACGCGTGCACCTGCCGCAGGTCGGCGTAGCCGCCCTTGGTGAACGCCCGGCACAGGTTCAGGGTCACCGCCGAGGCGTGGTACGCCTTCAGCAGCCGCCAGGGGTCGTTGCGCCGCGCGTCCGGCGTGAAGTCGAAGCCGTTGACCGCGTCGCCCCGGTACGCGGGCAGCTCCAGGCCGTCGCGCGTCTCCGACGGCTTGGACCGCGGCTTGGCGAACTGCCCCGCCATCCGGCCGATCTTGACCACCGGCACGCTGGCGGCGTACGTGAGCACCACCGCCATCTGCAGCAGGGTCTTCAGCTTGTTCTTGACGGCGTCGGCGTTGGACCCCTCGAAGGTCTCCGCGCAGTCACCGCCCTGGAGCACGAACGCCTCGCCGCGCGCGACCTCGCCGAGCCGCTGCTTCAGCTGGTCGCACTCGCCGGCGAAGACCAGCGGGGGCTGCTTGGCCAGCTCCGCGGTCACGGCCCGGACCTCGGCCGGGTCGTCCCACGCGGGCTGCTGGAGGGCGGGAAGGTCACGCCAGGCGTCGAGATCGCCCGTGGTGTTCATGGACATGTGGAGATCTACCCTGCGAACTGTCGGTGACGGGTGGGCCGTACGTTCTGATCGGTCACGTACTGATTGGACGACGCCAGGTTATGGCACGGTTCGCGCCTCACCATGGGCCGTATCGGCCATAAGGCCGTACACACCGAGGGGGACGGCCCGGCACCGGGCCGTCCCCCTCGGCGGAATCTGCGGGAGAACCTGGTCAGGCGGCCTTGGAACGCGCGGGCTCGCGGAGCCGCCGGCCGTGCATCCGCTCCCCGCCGGCCTCGGCCGGCCGCGGGGCCGCCGGGCCGGGAAGCGTGCGCTGCCCGCCCGGATCGACGTCGGCGGCCAGCTGCCGCAGCCGCCGCAGCGACCGGTCGGTGATCTGCCGCACCCGGTTGTGGCTCAGGCCGTACCGGGCGCCGATCTGCGCGTACGACAGCGGCTGCCCGCTGTCCATCCCGAACCGGGCCCGCAGGATCGCCGCCTCGCGCTCGGGCAGCCGCTCCAGCAGGCGCGCCAGCCCCTCCAGGTCGTCCAGCGCGACGATCTCGGCCTCGGGCGTCACCGCCTCCGGGTCCTCCAGCAGATCGCCCATCGGCGTCTCGCCCGCGTCGTCCACGGTCGCGTCCAGGCTGGCGGGATCGCGGCGCCAGCGCATCAGCTCGTCGACGTGCTCGGGCTCCGCGCCGACCGCCAGGGCCAGCTCCTCGCGGCTCGGCTCGCGCCCCAGGTCGCGGCTCAGCTGCCGCTCGGCGCGCCGCAGCCGCGACAGCTCCTCCTCGACGTGCACGGGCAGCCGGATCGTCCGCGCCGTGTGGCTCAGGCCACGGCCGATCGCCTGCCGGATCCACCATGTCGCGTACGTTGAGAACTTGTATCCGCGGCGGTAGTCGAACTTCTCCACCGCGCGCATCAGCCCCAGATTGCCCTCCTGGATGAGGTCGATCAGGGGCAGCGAGTCGGTCGGGTACTTGCGGGCGATCGATACGACGAGCCGCAGGTTGGCCTCGACGAACCGGCGCTTCGCGCGCAGGCCCCGGGCGACGAGCTCCTCGAGCTCCTCCGGCGTCACGCCCTCCGGCGGATTCCCGTCCTCCAGAAGCCGTTCGGCGTACAGGCCCCCCTCGATCGCCTTCGCCAGGTCGACCTCCTCCACCGCGTCGAGCAGCGGCGTACGGCCGATCCGGTCGAGATAGGCCCCGACGAGGTCCTTGTCGGGGGCGTCGACCCTGTCGCCCTTGGTACGGGTTGCAGTCATCCTGACCCTTCTCCGGTGCGATCTCCCTGAAGGCACAACGTACGGACGCCCCCCGGTGATTCCCGGGCAGGGAATACTGCGGGGGCGGGCACCGCTCTACCCCACCGATACCCCGAGCGAGGAGACGACGACATGGCGACGGTCACACTGACCGCGGACAACTTCGACGAGGTGGCCCAGGGCGACGGCATCGTGCTGGTCGACTTCTGGGCGGACTGGTGCGGTCCGTGCAAGCGGTTCGCGCCGGTCTTCGAGAAGGCCGCGGACCAGCACGCCGACATCACCTTCGCGAAGGTGGACACCGCCGCCGAGCAGGAGCTGTCGGAGCGTTTCGGCATCACCTCCATCCCGACGCTGATGGCCATCCGGGACGGGATCATCGTGTTCGCCGAGCCCGGCGCACTGCCCGCGCCGACGCTGGAGAACGTGATCGAGCAGGTCCGCGGGCTGGACATGGAGGACGTGCGGCGCCGCGCCGAGGCCTGACGGCGGCCGGCCCGCCGCCGACCCGCCATCATGGACGGATGCTGGCCGACGTCGTCGAACACCTGTCCTGCCCCGTCTGCGCCGAGGGCCTGAAGCTCGACGCGGGGACGCTGCTCTGCACCGCCGGGCACCGGTTCGACATCGCCCGCCAGGGCTACGCCAACCTGCTGTCCGGGAACGCCAGACCCGGCACCGCCGACACACCGGAGATGGTCCGCGCACGGGAGACCTTCCTCGGCGCGGGCCACTTCGCGGCCCTGACCGACCGCCTGGCCGAACGCGCCGCCCGCACGGACGCGGTCGTCGTCGACGCCGGCGCCGGGACGGGCCACTACCTGAAGGCGATCCTCGACCGTTCTCCCGGAACGGCCGGTATCGCACTCGACATCTCCAAGCACGCCGCCCGCCGAGCCGCCCGCGCGCACCCCCGCGTCGGCGCCGTGGTCGCCGACCTCTGGCGGCCCCTTCCCGTACGGGACGCCGCGGCGGACACGGTCGTCAACGTCTTCGCTCCGCGCAACGCGCCCGAATTCCACCGCGTGCTGAAGCCGGGCGGGACGCTCCACACCGTCACTCCGTCGGAACGCCACCTCGGAACCCTGGTGCGCGCACTCGGCCTGCTGTCCGTCGACGAACGCAAGGCGGAACGCGTCGACACCGCGCTCGCCGGCCACTTCACACCCGAGACCCGGGAGCACCTGGAGACCGAGGCGCTCCTGAACCACGACGACATCGCGACACTGGTGGCGATGGGACCGAGCGCGCACCACGTGGCACCCGAAGAGCTGCGCCGGCGTGTGGCCGAACTACCGGACCCGTTCCCGGTGCCCCTGTCGTTCGTGCTGTCCGCCTACCGCCGTACCGGGTAGCCCGTCGAGGAACACCTGCGGCACCTCGCCGGGCTCGATGACCCGCCCTGCCTCGCGCAGCTCCTCGGCGCCCGCCCCGTACCGGAACGACGCCGCCGAACCGAGCAGCACCCGCTGCAGCGCCTGCCCGGCACGGAGCCAGTCCGCGGGGGAGTCGCCGCACGTGGTCAGGACGGCCGTTCCCGCGCAGCGACGCAGCGCGGCCCCTTCGAGCCGGGCCGCCTCCGCCAGCTCCGCGAACGGCAGCACCTGATGGCCGCCCCGCCGCGGCGCGAACGGACGCAGCGTCGCCGCGTACATCAGCCGCTCCGCGCGCGTGATCCGGCGCCGGCCCGCGAGCCGTACCGCCGCGAGCAGCGACGGGCGCCCGGCGTCCGGCAGCGGCCGCACCACCGCCTCGTACCCGACCTGCGCCGCGGCGAGGCGGAGGTTGACGAGCGCGGCACCGCAGCTGAGATGCAGCCGCCGCCCGGTCGGGTCGCCGGTGGCCGGGAACCTGTCCGCGTCGGCCCGTACCTCGATGAGCCCGGGAACGACGGTGAGGCGCCAGGCGTGCACGTGATGCCCCGCCGGCCCCATCGTCGCCGCCACGACCAGACGCTCCGCCGAACGGACCACGGCGCTCGTGTGCAAGCGGACCTCCCTGGGACGCAGGATGGAGCGAACCGTATCCCAGCGGATCCCCGATTTGACGCTTCACGGCGGCCCTCCTAAAGTCATCCATGCCCAAGGGGATGCGGGACGCCGAGAGGCGGACGGCCCCGGGGACCAGCCCAGAGAAAACCGGTTCGAGCCTCGCTCGGCCTGTAGTACGATGGTCTGGTCAGCCCGAGACGGGATGCAGGACGCCGCAAGGCGGCCAGCTCGGTGGGCGAACCCCTACGGATCCAAGCCGATGCTCTTCGGACGTGTCGGACGATGATGTGTGGGGACTGGGTGCCTCTCAACCGTCGAAATGATCTTCACCGGATCAACTTGACAGCCGAGAATCACCTGGTAAGTTAGAAGGGTTGCCCCGGAGCACGGATCCGCGAGAGCGGGTCGGGCGCGGTGGGTGTCCGTTTCTTGAGAACTCAACAGCGTGTTAAAAGCCAGTGCCTTTATCGGTCCGGTTCATTGGTGACCGGACCACC
>NZ_JBEZWH010000136.1:0-7729 GCF_040703975.1 Spirillospora sp. NPDC029432 | reverse complement strand
GGCCGCGCCAACCTGCTGGCCGCCGGCCTGGACGCCCACCAGGGCGTGCACGTGCTGGACCCGCTCGGCTACATCGACTTCCTGGCGGCGGTACGCGGCGCGGCGGCCGTGGTGACCGACTCGGGCGGGTTGCAGGAGGAGACCACCATCCTCGGCGTGCCGTGCCTGACCGTGCGGCCCAACACCGAGCGGCCCATCACCATCACCCACGGCACCAACCGCCTGGTCACCTTCGACGACCTCGTCCCCGAAACCCGCAAGGCCCTGGACGCCGACCGGCACGGGGCGAGACGAACACCGCCGCTCTGGGACGGCCACGCCGGCGAACGCATCGCGGAGGTCATCCAGGACTGGCGAGGGGAGACCGCCCGATGACGGTTGGGGAGGACACGGCAGGGGTGGACATGGATCTGGTGGTCATCGGGCTCGGTTATGTCGGGTTGCCGCTCGTCAGGGAGGCCTGCCGGGCCGGACTCCGCGTCGGGGGCCTGGACCGCGACACCCGCGTCATCGACGGCCTGGCCGCGGGCCGCTCGCACATCGACGACGTCTCGGACGGCGAGGTCGGCGAGATGCTGGCCGCCGGTTTCACTCCCGGCACCGGCCCGCACTTGCTGGCCGCCGCCCGCACCATGGTCATCTGCGTGCCCACGCCCCTCTCCGAGGAGGGCGGCCCCGATCTGACGGCGGTCAAGGGCGCCGCGGCCACGATCGCGCCGCACCTGCACCCCGGCGACCTGGTCGTCCTGGAATCCACCACCTACCCCGGCACCACCGAAGAGGTCCTGCGGCCGCTGCTGGAAGAAGGCTCGGGGCTGACCGCGGGCACCGACTTCCACCTCGCGTTCTCACCCGAGCGCATCGACCCCGGCAACCCGCACTACGGCGTCGCCAACACCCCCAAGATCGTCGGCGGACTCACCGAAGCCTGCGCCCAGGCCGCCGCCGCCCTCTACGGCAAGTTCGTCGCCCAGGTGGTGCTGGCCAAGGGCACCCGCGAGGCCGAGATGGCCAAGCTGCTGGAGAACACCTACCGCCACGTCAACATCGCCCTCGTCAACGAGATGGCCGTCTTCTGCAACGAGCTCGGCATCGACCTGTGGGACGCCATCGACTGCGCCGCCACCAAACCGTTCGGGTTCCAGCCGTTCCGCCCCGGACCCGGCGTCGGCGGCCACTGCATCCCCATCGACCCCAACTACCTGTCGTACAAGGTCAGGTCGCTGGGCTACCCCTTCCGGTTCGTCGAACTCGCCCAGGAGATCAACGACCGGATGCCGCGCTACATCGTCGAACGCGCCCAGCAACTCCTCAACCACCACGGCAAAGCACTCAAAGGCGCCCGCGTCCTCCTCCTCGGCGTCACCTACAAGGCCGACATCGCCGACCAGCGCGAATCCCCGGCCCGCCCCATCGTCCGCCGCCTCGCCCGACTCGGCGCCGAACTCGCCTACCACGACCCGTACGTGCCGTCCTGGCAGGTGGACGGCGCGGACGTGCCGGCGGCGGACGGGGAGCTGGCGGAGGCGCTCGGCAGGGCCGATCTGGTGCTGCTGCTGACCGGGCACACGGCGTACGAGCCGGAGCTGCTGGCCGAGCACGCGCCGCTGCTGTTCGACGCGCGCGGGCACACGCGCGCGACCGGGAACCCGGCGATCGAGACGCTCTGAAGGAAGGAGTGACGACGCGGGACGGATGGGAATCATCGGACAATGACGACCTCCCGCACCGGTACGTCCTGGCTGGACGGCGCCGTCCTCTACCAGATCTATCCGCAGAGCTTCGCCGACTCCGACGGCGACGGGATCGGCGACTTCGCCGGCATCACCGAGCGGCTCGGCCACCTGTCCTGGCTGGGGGTGAACACGATCTGGATCAATCCGTGCTTCGTGTCGCCGTTCCGGGACGCCGGGTACGACGTGTCCGACTACTTCCGCGTCGCGCCCCGCTACGGCACGGACGACGACCTGGCCGCGCTGGTCGAGGCGGCCCGCGGGCACGGCATCCGGGTGCTGCTGGACCTGGTGGCCGGGCACACCTCCGACGAGCACCCGTGGTTCCTGCACTCGGCGGACGACCCGTCCGACCACCGCTACATCTGGACGGACGGCGGCGGCCCGGCCCCGCGCGGCTTCGTGCCGTCGCCGGGGAGCCGGCCCGGCGCGTACCTGCCGAACTTCTTCGAGTCCCAGCCCGCCCTCAACTTCGGCTACGCCCGCGAGAAGGAGGGCGAGCCCTGGCGGCAGCCGGTGGACGCCGAGGGGCCGCGCGCCAACCGGGCCGCGCTGTGCGAGATCATGGACCACTGGCTGCGGCTCGGCCTCGCCGGGTTCCGCGTCGACATGGCCTCGTCGCTGGTGAAGGACGATCCGGGGCTGCGCGAGACCGTCCGGCTGTGGACGGAGCTGCGCGGCTGGCTCGACCGCACCCACCCCGAGGCCGTGATCATGGCGGAGTGGGGCGATCCGGCGGTGTCGGTCCCGGCGGGCTTCCACGTCGACTTCTTCCTGCAGTTCGGCGGCGAGAACGACGGGCTGCCCATGCGGTCGCTGTGGAACAACGGCCAGGGGACGGTCCTGGAGCACTGGGACCCGCTCGACTGCTTCTTCGACGCGGGCGGCGGGGGATCGCCGCGCCCGTTCATCGAGGCGTGGCGGGAGGCGACCAGCGTCATCGGCGGCTCGGGGCACGTCTCGCTGCCCACGTCCAACCACGACTTCGCCCGGCTGGCCTGCGGCGCCCGCACGCGCGAGCAGCTGCCGGCCGCGTTCGTGCTCCAGATGACGTGGCCGACGCTGCCGGCGATCTACTACGGCGACGAGATCGGCATGCGCTACATCCCCGATCTGCCCGACGTGGAGGGCAGCCGCCTCGGGCCGCGCTACAACCGCGCGGGCTCGCGCACGCCCATGCAGTGGGACGCCGGCCCGAACGCCGGGTTCTCGACCGCCGCCGCCGACCGCCTGTACCTGCCGCTGGACCCGGACCCGGGCCGTCCCGACGTGGCGACCCAGCGCGCCGACCCGGACTCGCTGCTGAACCTCGTCCGCCGCCTCATCGCCCTGCGCGCCGCCGCGCCGGAGCTGCGCGGCGGCGGGGAGGTCGAGATCCTGAACGACGGGTTCCCGTTCGCGTACGTGCGCGGCGGCCGCTACCTCGTCGTCGTCAACCCGCGCCGCGAGCCGGCCGTGCTCCCGCTGCCGCGCGCGGACCTCGCCTCCGCGCGCCCGGTCGAGAGCGGGGGAGTCGCCCTGGACGCGGACTCCGTGAAGGCCGACGCCTTCTCGTACGGGATCTTCGAGTACGCCGCCGGCCCCTGACGAAAGTCGGGGCCTGACCAGGCCGATCGGGCACTGCGCCGCCGCCCGCCCGCTCCCTACCGTGATCGCGGTAGACGACGAGCGGGAGAGTGCATGATCACCCTGGACGGGCTGACGAAACGGTACGGCGACCGCACCGCCGTGCGGGACCTGTCGCTGACGATCGAACCGGGGCTGGTGACGGGCTTCCTCGGGCCGAACGGGGCGGGCAAGTCCACCACCATGCGGATGATCCTCGGCCTGGACCGGCCGACGGCCGGCACGGCGCTGGTCGGCGGCCGGCCGTACGCCGCGTACCGGCATCCGCTGCGCCAGGTGGGCGCGCTGCTGGACGCCAAGGCGCTGCACCCGGGGCGGTCCGCGCGCCGGCACCTGCTGGCGATGGCGCACAGCAACGGGATCCCCGCGTCCCGGGTGGACGAGGTGCTGGGCGTGGTCGGGCTGCCGGACGTCGCGGGCAAGCGCGCCGGGACGTTCTCGCTGGGCATGGGCCAGCGGCTCGGCATCGCGGGCGCGCTGCTGGGCGATCCGCCGGTGCTGATGTTCGACGAGCCGGTGAACGGCCTGGACCCCGACGGGGTCCGCTGGGTGCGCGAGCTGATGCGGTCGCTGGCCGCCGAGGGGCGGACGGTGTTCGTCTCCAGCCATCTGATGAGCGAGATGGAGCTGACCGCCGACCGGCTCGTGGTGATCGGCAAGGGCCGGCTGCTGGCCGACGCGCCGATCGCCGAGGTCCTGGCGGGCAGCTCCCGCCACCGGGTCAGGATCCGCGGCCCGCGGCCGGAGGGGCTGCGGAGGCTGGCGGCCGAGCTGGCCCCGCACGGTGTCGCGGCCGAGGAGGTCGCGCCGGGCGAGCTGCTGCTGTCGGGCACGACGGTGGACCCGGTCGGCGATCTCGCGTTCCGGCTCGGCGTCCCGCTGTACGAGCTGAGCCCGCAGGACGCCACCCTCGAACAGGCCTACATGGAGCTGACCGCCGGCAGCGTCGAGTACGCGGCACCCCAGGGAGCGGACCGATGACCGCGGTACCGGCCGGGGGCGGGATGCCCGGCGCCGTCCGCTCGGAGTGGACCAAGGCATGGTCGGTCCGCGGCACGTGGTGGAGCCTGGTCGGGGCGGGCGTGCTGATGGGCGCGGCCTGCCTCCAGCTGGCGATCTTCACGGTGAACGCCAACGGCAACGACGATCCCGCCGATGACAGGGGTGTGGTCGCCCTCGGCACGATCGCGTTCGGCGCGGTCGATCTGGCCCAGTTCGCGATCATCGGGCTGGCGATGCTGCTGATCACCTCCGAGTACACGAGCGGCGCGATCCGCACGACCCTCCAGTGGATTCCGCGCCGGGGGACGATGCTGCTGGCCAAGACGGCGGTGGCCGCCGCCGTCGGCGCGGTGGCCGGCACGCTGCTGGCGGCGGGCGGCTCGCTGGCCGCCGCGCCGCTGCTCGGGCGCTGGGGGGAGTTCGCGCTCGGCACCTGGCTCGGCGACGTCCTGGCGGTGGGCGCCTACCTCGGCCTGATCAGCGTGTTCACGCTGGGCCTGGGCGCGATGCTGCGCAGCTCGGTGGGCACGCTGATCGTGGCCTTCCTGATCTTGATGGTGATCCCGGCGACCCTCCAGGCGAGCGACATCGAGGCCGTCGAGCGCGCCGCGAAATTCCTGCCAGGCGTCGCGGGCACGTCGTTCATGCGGGGCGAGGCCGAGGCGTACCCGGCGCCGCTGGGCCTGCTGATCCTGGCGGCCTGGGCCGTGGCCGCCGTCGCCGCGGGGTACCAGGTCCTGCGCCGCCGGGACGCGTAGCCCTTACGGGGACGGCGGTTCCGCTGTGTCTTCCGCCACGGCGCGGGGCATGGCGGGACCGCGTTCCCCATGGTGGCGAAGCCGCCCGTCCGGGCGTCCCCCGCCCGGCGAGGGCACCCCCCGGCCGAGCACCCGGTATGGGCGGGTACGTTCTGACCTGTGGACCCGCGCCCAGACCCCACCGCGGGCTGGGTATAAACGGAGGAGCCGGGCTCTGGCCACCGGCGCGCGGACGGTGGCGGCGATCATGGGGGGATGGACGCGTGGGCGACTGGACGGTGATCGGCACGATCACGCTCGCCGCCGTGCCGGAGAGCGTGGGCGACGCCAGGCGGTTCGCCACCGAGACGCTGCCGGACGGCGACCGCACCGACACGGTTGAGCTGCTGGTCTCCGAGGCCTGCACCAACAGCGTCCAGCATTCGCGGTCCCGGTTCGGCGGGAAGTTCACCCTGACCCTGGCCGAGTGCGACGGCGCGGTGCGCTGCGAGGTCGTGGACGACGGCAGCCCGACCCTCCCGACCCGGCGCGAGGGCGGCGAGCTGCGCGGCAGCGGATACGGCGTGATGCTGATCGAGACGCTGGCCGACCGGTCGGGCCATTTCGTCGAGGGCAAGCGCCTGCACACCTGGTTCGAGCTCGACTGACCGCACCCTGATCATCGGAGGGCGGATCCCCATCGGGGGGTCCGCCCTTTTTCGCGGCCTCGTGCCGGCCGCCTTGCGCGCCCGCCTCCGCCCAGATACTTTTACTCCAAGTATTTTCATACCAAGCTATTAGCGGAGGGGCCGTGCGGGTCGGGGTGCTCGGGCATGGAGCGATCGGGGCACGGGTCGCGGGAGTGCTGCGCGAGGGCGGCGTGCCCGGGGCCGAGCTGTCGGCCGTCCTGCGGCGCGGCGCCGGGGCCGTGCCCGAGCGCGTCGAGGACGTGCGGGAGCTGGTCGCGTCCGCCGACGTGGTCGTGGAGGCCGCCGGGCAGGGCGCGCTGCGCGAGTACGGGCCGGACATCCTGGACGCCGGCCGCGACCTGGTCGCGGTGTCGGTCGGGGCCCTGGCCGACGACGCCCTCTTCGGCCGGCTGAGCGGCGCCAAGGGGCGGCTCCTGGTGTGCCAGGGCGCCCTCGGCGGGCTGGACGTCGTCCGCGCGGCCGCGATCGGCGGGCCCCTCACGGCGGTCCGGCTGACCTCCTCCAAGGCGCCGGGCTCGCTGGTCCAGCCCTGGATGGACGACGGCCTCGCCGGCCGCCTCCGCTCCCTCAAGCCGGGGGACGAGCCGGTCGTCCTGCACGACGGGGCCGCGCGCGAGGCCGCCGAGCGGTTCCCCAAGAACGCCAACGTGGCCGCCACGCTCGCGCTGGCGGCGGGGGACTGGGACGCCGTCCGGGTCCGCCTCGTCGCCGACCCCTGCGCCTCGATGACCCGGCACGTCGTGGAGTTCGCCGGGGCGGTCGGGCAGTACCGCTTCGAGCTCGCCAACCTCCCCGACCCCGACAACCCGGCCACCAGCGGGCTGGTGCCGTACGCGGTGCTGCGGACCCTGGCCGACCTGGGCGCCTCCTGGCGGGTCGCGTGATCGGGGACACCGGGACCGGCGCGCCCCTGCTGTGCCTGCACGGGATCGGCTCCAGCGGCGCCTCGTTCGACGCGATCACCCCGCTGCTGGCGGACCGGCTGCGCGTGATCACCCGGGACGCCCCGGGCTACGCCGCCGCGCCCGACCCCGGCGGCCCGCCCGGCATGGACGGCTACGCCGACGCCGCCGTCGCGGTCCTGGACGACCTCGGCATCGGCCGGGCGCACGTCCTCGGCGTCTCCTGGGGCGGCGTGATCGCGACCCGGATCGCCCTCCGCCACCCGGACCGGCTCGGCTCGCTGATCCTCGCCGACTCGACCCGCGGCTCCGGCGCCTCGCCGGAGAAGGCCGCGGCCATGCGCGCCCGCGGCGCCGAACTCGCCGGGTCCGGTCCCGCCGCGTTCGCCCGCAAGCGCGCCGCCCGGCTGCTGTCGCCCGCGGCCACTCCAGCCCAGGTGGACGCCGTCGCGGCCGCGATGGCCGCCGCGATCCGCATGCCCGGGTACGGGTACGCGGCCGAGTCCATGGCCGCGACCGACCACGGTCCCCGCCTCGGCGAGGTCCGGGCCCGCACCCTCGTGCTCGTGGGCGAGCACGACGCCGTCTGCCCGCCCGCCGAGAGCCGGCTGATCGCCGCCGCGATCCCGGGCGCCCGCTACGCGGAGATCCCCGGCGCCGGCCACCTGTCCAACCAGGAGCGGCCCGAGGCGTTCGCCCGGGCCGTACGCGACTTCCTCCATTCCGACGACTGAACGGCACCGAACGAAGGGGCACCGCCATGACCGATCTGGAGCAGCTGATCGACGGCTGCATCGCCAGCAGGGACAGCCGCCTGGAGGACTGGGACACCCTCGGGTTCCAGGCCAAGGCCGGTGAGGAGTTCAAGCGGGCGCAGATCCGCTACATCGGCTCGGGCGCGACCGGCGACCACGAGAGCGACAGCCGGATCCTGCCGTCGGAGCACTTCACGTTCTCCAACATGCGGCTGCCGGCGGGGGCGATCGGGCCGGAGCACACCCACCATGACGTGGAGGAGG
>NZ_JBEZWH010000135.1:0-8071 GCF_040703975.1 Spirillospora sp. NPDC029432 | reverse complement strand
GATGGTACTGCATGGGAGACTGTGTGGGAGAGTAGGACACCGCCGGACATTTATTAGGGGAAGGCCCCGCCAGTGATGGCGGGGCCTTCTTCATTCTGCGGGGTGTACTCGATAGCGGAGCCAGACCAGGCCGCCGTCGAAGGACTCGGATGTGGTGAGTTGCAGGTCGGCGACCGATGCAGGCTCTGTTCCGTACCAGAAGTGGCGGCCGCGTGCTCCGGCTAGGCATGGGTGGACGAGGAGGCTTACCTCGTCCAGGAGGCCTTCCTTCAGGAGGGCGCCGATCAAGGCTCCTCCGCTGTCGACCCGGATGACATTCGCGCCGTGGTTGCGTCCAAGGACGTCGATGGCTTCGGCCAGGTCGACGCGTTCCCGGCCGACGATCAGCTCGCGTACGGTACGGCCGGGCGGACGTGGAGGAGTCGTCATGGTGTGGAGTGCGAGCACGTCCGACCAGTGCCCCGCGTTCCGCAGGGACTCCCATTCGCTGACGCGGCCGCGGCCGTCCACGATGGCGAGGAGCGGGCCGGCGGGGGCGGGGCCGGGTTGCGGCGCCGATGCCAGAGCCTCCTCCTGCGCGAGGATCGTGTCCGCTCCGACGAGGGTGACGTCTTCCTTGAACGTGCTCGCGAGCTCGTAGAAACGGCGCATGTCCGGCTCGAAACCGGTGGTGGAGCCTTCGACGGAGACGGCTACGTGGGCGACGACGTACATGGCCTCACGGTACTGCGGATGCAGGTCAGTGCCTGTCCGCGTTCGCGACCGGGGCGTCGGGTGTCAGGTGAGCGCCTTCAGGGCGGGGTGCCGGCGGCCCGGGGTGATCGTGACGATGCGGTACGCCGCGACGCCGGCCTGGACGAAGGGGTCCTCGGACGTGATCCGTTCGATCTCGGCGCGGTCCACGCCGTGGGCGATGATGGCGCCACCCACGTCGGTGGGGACGGTCTGGCCCGAGACGAGGAACGTTCCGGCGCGGTGGTGCCGTTCCAGGTAGGCGGCGTGGTCGCGGAAGTATGGTTCGGCGGCCTGTTCCGTCCCGGTGTATTCGACGAGGAGCAGGTGCATCTGCTCGGATGTTCCGTGCGAGCGTTCCATGGGTTCGATCTTCTCGTACGCATCCGGTCTGATGATCGGGAGCGGTAGCCTCCTGGGGTGCGCATCGTGGCGGTGGCCGACACCCACACCTTTCATGATGAACTCGTCGTTCCCGAGGGCGATGTCCTCGTGCACGCGGGCGACCTGTGCCGGCGCGGGAAGGACCTCGGGGAACTCCGGGACGCCGCGGACTGGATGCACGACCTCCCGCACCGAACGAAGATCGTTGTCGCCGGCAACCACGACTGGATGTTCCTGGACGATCCCGGCCGGGCTCGCGCCGTCCTGGCCGACCGCGGTATCCGCTACCTGGAGGACGGCGGTACCGAGGTCGACGGGGGTGAGGTTCTGGGGCAGCCCCTGGCAGCCTGAGTTCAACGAGTGGGCGTTCAACCTGCCGCGCGGCCGTCCCCTGGCGGAGAAATGGGCCATGATCCCCGAGGGGGTCGACGTCCTCGTCACGCACTGCCCTCCGCTCGGCATCGGTGACGCGGGCGCCCTCCCGGGGCGGCACGGCTGCGCGGACCTGCTGGAGCGGGTACGGCGGGTGCGTCCGAGGCTGCACCTGTTCGGGCACATCCACCACGACGGCGGACTCTGGCGGGACGGCGGGACGACGTTCGCCAACGTCACCACCTGGGAGTGCGAGCGTGGCCCCACCGTCATCCGGCTGGAGGCGGCCAGCGTCACGGGCGAGGTCGTGCCTCCGGCGCGCTCCCTGTGAGATCTTCTGCTGGTGGGCCTTCGTGTGGGGTGTGTGTTAATCGGCGCAGGCTTGGAGGAGATGCGCCTCCACTCCAGGTCCTGTGACGGGTTGTCGATCCAGGCCTGTGTGGCGGGTGGAAGACGGCCCAACCGATCTGGGCGGCCAGGCCCCGCCTGGCGGCCGGGAGCGTCGCGCCGCCGGAGCGCCTCGGCCGGGACGTCGGTCAGCGCCTCGGCCTTGGCCAGGTCGCGCTCGCGGAGCGTCGGTGTGGCGGCGATGACGACCATGGGTTCCTCCCCATGCTCATCGCCACCGCGCGGAAGAGCGGCGTCACCCTGAAGAGCATTCGCGGAGACGATCGTCCGGGGCCTGGGCCTCCCCACGGCCCTCGCTGCCTCCGGACCAGGCCGCCGGGCACTACGCAGCCCGTTCGTGGCCGCCGTCTACGGCTTCGGCGGGCCCGTCTCCGGTGTTGGCGCGCGGGAGCCGCTCGGCTGGTCGTCCGTTCATCCGGCGCGGCTCGAAGTCCTGGAGCACGGCGCCAGCCTCACCGCGTCGGAGGTTATTAGGGGCGGAGGGCGTGGTCGAGGGTGACGGCCCACTGGCGGAGGAGGCGGGAGCGGCGGGCCGAGTCGTCGGTGAGCAGGTCGGCCAGGCCGAGGCCGCGGACGAGGTCGAGGGTCGCCTGGACGCTCTCCCGTACGCCGGGGACGGTCTCGTCCGCGCCGAGGGCCTCGACCGTGAGGCGGTGGGCCTCGCGGCCGACCTTGGCCTCCAGGGGGACGACCTGGGCGCGCAGCTGCGCGTCGGAGCTTGCGGCGACCCAGAGCTGGAGGGCGGCACGGAACAGCGGGCTGGTGTACATCTCGCCGAGGAGGGTCAGCACGTCGAGCGTGGACGGGCGGCGGCCGGCGAGGGCGTCCAGGTGCTCGCGCATCCGCTCCATGCGGGTCTCGGTGCCGTACTCGACGGCGGCGGTGACCAGTTCTTCTCGGGTGCGGAAGTGGTGCTGGGCGGCGCCGCGGGAGACACCGGCCTCCTCGGCGACGACGGCGACCGTCGTACCGGACCAGCCACGGGCGGCCAGGCAGCCGATGGCGGCCTCGAGGAGCCGTGCGCGGGTGGCGCGGCTGCGGTCCTGGCGCGGCTCGCGGGTGGGCTGGGCGCTCTGCGGTGGCTGGGTGGTCTCAGAGGTCTGGGAGGTCTGGGAGGTCTGGGAGGTCATGGTCTCCTCGGCTCGGTGGAATGACCAGTCAAGCAAACGGGGCGTCCAGAAAACAAGCATGCGTGATTGATTTTTTCGGGCGCGGCTGGCTAGTGTGCAGGCCATGACAGCGCTGCGGATCGGCAACGCCTCAGGCTTCTACGGCGACCGCTTCTCGGCCGTGCGGGAGATGCTGGACGGCGGGCCGCTGGACGTCCTGACCGGGGACTACCTCGCCGAGCTGACCATGCTCATCCTCGGCCGGGGCAGGCTGAAGGATCCGGACGCCGGGTACGCGGCCACGTTCCTGCGCCAGATGGAGGAGTGCCTCGGGCTGGCCGCCGAACGCGGGACGAAGATCGTCACCAACGCGGGCGGGCTCAACCCGGCGGGCCTGGCGGCCAGGCTGCGGGAGCTGGCGGACCGGCTGGGCGTGGAGGTGCGGATCGCTCACGTGGAGGGCGACGACCTGCTGCCGCGCGCGAAGGAGCTGGGGCTGCACCACGACCGGTACGGCGCGCCGCTGACCGCCAACGCCTACCTGGGCGCGTGGGGGATCGCCGAGTGCCTGGACGCCGGCGCGGACATCGTGGTGACCGGCCGGGTGACCGACGCGTCGCTGGTCGTCGGGCCGGCCGCGGCCCGCTTCGGGTGGGCGAGGGACGACTGGGACGCGCTGGCGGGCGCGACCGTGGCGGGCCACGTGCTGGAGTGCGGGGCCCAGGCGACCGGCGGCAACTACGCGTTCTTTCAAGAAATCTACAACGTAAAGGCACCGGGCTTTCCGCTGGCCGAGATCGAGGCGGACGGCTCCTGCGTCATCACCAAGCACGACGGCACCGGCGGAGCCGTCACCGTGGAGACGGTCACGGCGCAGCTGCTGTACGAGATCGGCGGGCCGGCCTACGCGGGACCCGACGTGACGACATGGTTCGACACGATCGAGCTGGAGGCCGCCGGGCCCGACCGCGTACGGATCGCCGGGACCAGGGGGTCGCCCCCGCCCGAGACCACCAAGGTGTGCCTCAACCACCTGGGCGGCCACCGGAACGAGATGACGTTCGTGCTCACCGGCCTCGACATCGAGGCCAAGGCGGACTTCGCGCGTGCCCGGCTTGAGGAGGCCATGGGCGGGGCGCGGCCGGCGAAGGTCGAGTGGACGCTGGTCGGCACGCCGAAGGAGGACCCGGAGACGCAGGGCGAGGCCACGGCCCTGCTCCGGTGCGCCGTACTGGACCCGGATCCGGAACGGGTGGGCCGGGCGTTCAGCGGCGCGGTGGTGGAGCTGGCGCTGGCCGCCTACCCCGGCTTCACGATGACCTCCCCGCCGGGCAAGGCGAGCCCGTACGGGGTGTACAAGCCGGCGTACGTGGTGAACGCGGAGATCCAGCAGGTCGCCGTGCTGCCGGACGGCACGCGCCGCGCGGTCGCGGGCGCCCATGCGACGGCCACGCCTGTGCCGCCCGCCCAGGGGGGCGACCCCAGTACCATTGTCAACCTCCCAGGTCAGGCAGCGGTAGACCCCGCCCGATCTGTGGAAAACCCCTCCACGACCACCCCCGCCACGCGGGAAGGCCCCACCGGCTTCACAGACGCCCAACCTTCGGGTGGAGGCCCCGTTCCCTCAGGTGGAAGCCTCCACCACGGAGAAGAGCCAAACCCCTTCGCGGACGCCCCCACCGTTCGTGTTCCGCTGGGCCGGGTCGCCGGGGCCCGCAGCGGCGACAAGGGGGGCGACGCCAACATCGGGGTCTGGGCCCGTACCGGTGAGCAGTGGCGCTGGCTCGCCGCCTTCCTCACCGCCGAACGGCTCAACGCGCTCCTGCCGGAGACGCGCGGGCTCCCCGTCACGCGCCACGTTCTGCCCAACCTCCGCGCGGTCAACTTCGTCGTCGAAGGGCTGCTGCAGGAGGGAGTCTCGGCGTCGACCCGGTTCGATCCGCAGGGCAAGGCCCTGGGGGAGTGGCTGCGGTCCCGCCTCGTCGACGTTCCGGAGGCCGTCCTTTGACGCTGAGCACGGTGACCCTGAAGAGCACGCTGGACGTCCGCGGTCCGGAGTACGAGGAGCGGCGCGCGGCCATGCTCGCCAAGCTCGGCGGGCTGGAGGACGAGCACGCCAAGGCGCTGCTGGGCGGCGGCGAGAAGTACGTCGAGCGGCATCGCAGGCGCGGCAAGATGCTGGCGCGGGAGCGGATCGAGCTGCTGCTGGATCCGGACTCGCCGTTCCTGGAGCTGAGCCCGCTGGCGGCGTGGGGGAGCGACTTCCCCGTCGGTGCCAGCGTGGTGACCGGGATCGGGGTGGTCGAGGGCGTCGAATGCGTGATCATCGCGAACGATCCGACCGTCCGCGGCGGGTCGAGCAACCCGTGGACGGTCAAGAAGACGTTCCGGGCCACCGACATCGCCTTCGAGAACCGGCTGCCGGTGATCAACCTGGTCGAGTCCGGCGGTGCCGACCTGCCCACCCAGAAGGAGATCTTCATTCCGGGCGGGCGGCTGTTCCGCGACCTGACGCGGCTGTCGGCGGCGGGGATCCCCACGATCGCGCTGGTGTTCGGGAACTCCACCGCGGGCGGCGCGTACATCCCGGGGATGTGCGACCACGTCGTCATGGTGAAGGAGCGCGCCAAGGTGTTCCTCGGCGGGCCGCCGCTGGTGAAGATGGCCACCGGCGAGGACGCCGGCGACGAGGAGCTGGGCGGCGCGGAGATGCACGCCCGCTCGTCGGGGCTGGCCGACCACATGGCGGTGGACGAGGCGGACGCGATCCGGCTCGGCCGGCGGATCGTCGCCCGGCTCAACCACCGCAAGCAGGGGCCCGCGCCCGCCGTCGGGTACCGGGAGCCGCTGTACGACGCGGAGGAGCTGGCCGGGATCGTCCCCGAGGACCTGAAGATCCCGTTCGATCCGCGCGAGGTCGTCGCCCGGATCGTGGACGGCTCGGAGTTCGACGAGTTCAAGCCGCTGTACGGGACGAGCCTGGTCACCGGGTGGGCGCGGCTGCACGGCTACCCGATCGGGATCCTGGCGAACGCGCAGGGCGTGCTGTTCGGCGAGGAGGCGCAGAAGGCGGCGCAGTTCATCCAGCTGGCCAACCAGAGCGACACGCCCCTGCTTTTCCTGCACAACACGACCGGCTACATGGTCGGCAAGGAGTACGAGCAGGCGGGGATCATCAAGCACGGCGCCCTGATGATCAACGCGGTGGCGAACAGCAAGGTGCCGCATCTGACGGTCGTCATGGGCGCCTCGTACGGGGCGGGCAACTACGGCATGTGCGGCCGGGCGTACGACCCGCGGTTCCTGTTCACCTGGCCGAGCGCCAAGTCGGCCGTGATGGGGCCGCAGCAGCTCGCCGGGGTGCTGTCGATCGTGGCCCGGCAGGCCGCGGCGGCCCGCGGGCAGGATTACGACGAGGACCAGGACCGCGCGATGCGCGAGATGGTGGAGAACCAGATCGAGGCCGAGTCGCTGCCGTACTTCCTGTCGGGGCGGCTGTACGACGACGGCGTCATCGACCCGCGCGACACCCGCACCGTGCTGGGGTTCTGCCTGTCGGTCGTGCACAACGCCCCCGTACGCGGCGCCGACGGCTTCGGCGTCTTCCGGATGTGAGGCCGCCCGTGAGCGAGGAACGAATGATCGACAGACTGCTGGTGGCCAACCGCGGCGAGATCGCGCGCCGCGTCTTCCGCACCTGCCGCGATCTCGGCATCGGGACCGTCGCGGTGTTCTCCGACGCCGACGGGCCGGAGGCGCCGCACGCGGCGGAGGCGGACGCGGCGGTGCGGCTGCCGGGCGCCGCGCCCGCCGGCACCTACCTGCGCGGCGACCTGGTCATCGCGGCCGCGCGGGCGGCCGGCGCGGACGCGGTCCACCCGGGGTACGGGTTCCTGTCGGAGAACGCGGCGTTCGCGCGGGCGGTGATCGAGGCGGGGCTGACCTGGGTCGGGCCGCCGCCCGCGGCGATCGAGGCGATGGGCTCCAAGATCGAGGCCAAGAAGCTGATGGCGGCGGCGGGCGTGCCGGTGCTGCCCGAGCTCGATCCGGACGCCGTCACCGAGGCCGACCTGCCGATCCTGGTGAAGGCGTCGGCGGGCGGCGGCGGGCGCGGCATGCGCGCCGTCCGCACGCTCGCCGAGCTGCCCGCGGCGGTGGCGGCGGCGCACCGGGAGGCGCAGGCGGCGTTCGGCGACCCGGCGGTGTTCTGCGAGCCGCTGCTGGAGGGCGCGCGGCACGTCGAGGTCCAGCTGATGGCCGACGCGCACGGGACGGTCTGGGCGCTCGGCGAGCGCGACTGCTCCATCCAGCGCCGCCACCAGAAGATCATCGAGGAGGCGCCGTCGCCCGCCGTGGACGGCGCGCTGCGCGCGGAGCTGTGCCGCGCCGCCGTGGACGCGGCCCGCGCGATCGGCTACACCGGCGCCGGAACGGTCGAGTTCATGCTCGGCGGCGACGGGCGCTTCCACTTCCTGGAGGTCAACACCCGCCTCCAGGTCGAGCACCCGGTGACCGAGTGCGTGTACGGCCTCGACCTGGTCCGGCTGCAGATCGAGGTCGCCGAGGGCGCGCCGCTGCCGGGGCCGACGCCGCCGGAACCGCGCGGGCACGCGATCGAGGTGCGGCTGTACGCCGAGGACCCCGCCGCCGGCTGGCGGCCGGGCAGCGGGACGCTGCACGCCTTCGAGGTCCCCGGGGTGGACGCCGAGTTCGACGTCCCCGCCGGGTACGGGCTGCGACTCGACAGCGGGGTGGAGAGCGGCGGCGAGATCGGCGTCCACTACGACCCGATGCTGGCCAAGCTCATCGCGTACGAGCCCACCCGCGCGGCCGCCGCCCGCCGGCTGCGCGCCGCGCTCGCGGCGGCGCGCGTGCACGGCGTGACCACCAACCGGGACCTGCTCGCGCGCACGCTCGCCGAGCCGGCGTTCCTGGCCGGCGGCGCGACCACCGGCTACCTCGACGAGATCGGCCTGGACGTGCTCGCCGCGCCGCTGGCGGACGCGGCCGCCGTGCGGCTGTCGGCGCTGGCGGCCGCGCTCGCGGGCGCCGCCGCCGACCGCGCC
>NZ_JBEZWH010000134.1:0-8185 GCF_040703975.1 Spirillospora sp. NPDC029432 | reverse complement strand
GTGAAAGTCACCGCTGGAACGCAACAGCCGCCCGCGGAACGACTCCTGACCGACCGGTGAGATTCCGCCTAACGTTCGGGCTCACACCCGAAGCACCCGCGAAACGAACCCGCGAAACGAACCCGCGAACCGGGGGAGCGGCGGTCAGGCCGCCACGCCGGCCGGGGACGGGACCGGCGGCGCCTCCACCGCGTCCCGTCCCGCGCGCACCGGCCGCAGCCGCGAGCCGACCATCGTCCGCAGCACCCGCCACCCGTCCCGCCAGGTGTCCAGATGCGACTCGCCGAACAGCCGGTCGCCCTCGAAACTGGCGACCTCGGCGATCCGCAGCCCCGCCGCCACCGCGTTCACGCACATCTCGGTCTCGATCTCGAAACCCGTCGACCGCAGCGCCAGCCGCGGCACCGCCGAACGCCGCAGCGCCACGTACCCGTAGCACAGGTCCGTCCACCCCGCCCGGTACAGCACGTTCGCCGCCCGGGTCAGCCACCGGTTGCCCGCCCGGCGCAGCAGCGTCAGATCCCGCGAACCGCCCCCGCACGCGTACCGCGTGCCCTTGACGAAGTCGAAGCCCCGCGCCACCAGCGCCACGAACGCCGGGATCTCGGCCGGGTCCATGCTGCCGTCGGCGTCCAGCATCACGATCACGTCACCGGACGCGGCCGCGAACCCCGCCCGCAGCGCGTCGCCCTTCCCGCGCGGCGGCCGCGACAGGACCACCGCGTCGGGACGCAGCGCCGCCGCCAACTCCGCCGACCCGTCACCCGACTCGCCGTCCACGATCACGACCTCGTCCACCCCGTGCAGCCGCGGCAGCAGCCAGCGCAGGTTGTCGGCCTCGTTCAGCGTCGGGACCACCGCCGTCACCGTCGGGCGTGCTCCCGGGTGCGCGGTCGTTTCGATGGCGTTCATGGCCGGCTCCGTGGCGTGGAGGACTGGACGCACGTTTAGACGACCCGCCCGCCGCCCGGCGTTCGGAAGAATCTTGACGATTTCTTTACATCGGGAGGGTGAGCTGCTCGGCCGCCCGCCCGGCCGGCGGGGACGGCGGCGGCGCGCCGCGGCGCGGACGCGCGCGGCGGCCGATGCCGTACCGGCGCGCCAGCTCCGCCACCTGCCCGGCGATCCGCTCCTGGTACCCGCGGGGCGCGTAGGCGCCGCCCCGGTACAGCCGCGCGTACGGGACCACCAGGTCCCGGTGGTGCTCGCGCAGCCACGACAGGAACCACTCCCGCGCCCCCGGCCGCAGATGCAGCACGATCGGCGACACCGACGTCGCGCCCGCCTCGGCCGCCCGCGCCACCACCGCCTCCAGCCGCGCCGGCGAGTCCGACAGGTACGGCAGCACCGGCCCCATCAGCACCCCGCACTCCAGTCCCGCACCGGTCAGCGCCGCGCACACCTCCAGCCGCCGCTCCGGCGCCGGCGTGCCCGGCTCCACCAGCCGCGCCAGGTCCCGGTCCAGGGACCCCACCGACACCGCCGTGCCCACCTCCGCGCGCTCGGCCGCCTCCGCCAGCAGCGGCACGTCCCGCAGGATCAGCGCGCCCTTGGTCAGGATCGAGAACGGGTTGCCCGCGTCCCGCAGCGCCCCGATGATCCCCGGCATCAGCCGGTAGCGGCCCTCGGCCCGCTGGTAGCAATCCACGTTGGTGCCCATCGCGATGTGCTCGCCCCGCCACCGCGGCGCCGCCAGCTCCCGCCGCAGCCGCTCGGCCGCGTTCACCTTCACCACGATCCGCGAGTCGAAGTCGGCGCCCGAATCCAGATCCAGGTACTCGTGCGTCTTGCGCGCGAAGCAGTTGTGCGACACCACCCCGCCCGCCACGAAGTCGCCCGTGCCGGTCGTGATGTCGAACATCTCCCGCTCGCACCCCAGCGCCTCGACCGACACCACCGCCACCGACGCCCACGCCTCCACCAGCGCCCCCGCCGCCGGAGCCGCCCCCGGGGCCGCCTCGCGTATCCCGGCCGCGACACCCTCACCCGCCGAATCGCCCGCGGGCAGCCCGGACGGCGCCACGGCGGGTGACATCGCCCACTCCCGCGGCCCGCGCCGCCCCGGCACCGGCGGCGCGCCCACCGCGACCAGCCGGTCCCCGGCCTCCAGCGCCGGCCGCGCCCGCCCGTGCGCGTCGTGACCGGCGGTGTAGCGCCAGCCGTCCACGCCCAGGAACCGGTGGTCGCCGCTGCACACCAGCTCGGTGCCGCCCGCCAGCGTGACCCGGTACGCGCGCCTGACCGTCCGCCAGTGGTCGAACACCTCCGTCACCACCCACCGCCGGCCCAGCCCCGTGCGCCGCGTCCCGTAGACGCGGTCGCCCGGCCGCAGGTCCCGGATCGGGCGCGTCCGGCCGCCGGCCAGCAGCACCGGCGTCGCGCCGTCCAGGCAGTACGAGCACGCGTGCGAGCAGCCCCGGTACGGGTTCACCGTCCACCGGAACGGCACCCGTGACGCCGCCGGCACCTTGTTGATCACCGACCGGGCGTGCACCTCGTAGAACGTCATCCCGCGGAACCCCGGCGTGTCGAACGTCCGCGCCACCGCGCCCCGCTCGATCAGCGGCAGCCCCGGCCCCGCGCCGCCGCCCGCACCCGCCGCGTTCCCCTCGTCCCCCGCCAGCCGCAGATGGTCCCAGCGCATGTGAAGATCCCCCTCCTCGACGCTCGCACAATAGAACTGGTGTTCGATGAAGTGCAAGCGAGCCGGGCCCGCGCCGCATGGCGACATCGCCGTTCCGTCCATGGCATCGCTACGGGTGCGTAACAATGGCTCGTCTATGGCCAGACGAACGGGGATCATCACCAGGACCGCCGCCGCGGCGCTCACCGCGGGGGCGCTGACAGCGTGCCTGCCCGCCAGCGGCACCGACGACGGGCCCGGGGCGGTACCGCCCGGCGCCAAGGCCGAATGCCCGGCCGTCAAGGCGCCCGGCGACTCCCGGCACCGCCAGCTGCGCGGCATGTGGATCGCCACCGTCGGCGGTATCGACTGGCCCAAGGGCAAGACCGAGAAGGGCCAGAAGGACGACTACCGGCGGCTCCTCGACACCGCCCAGGCGATGAACCTCAACGCCGTCTTCGTCCAGATCCGCCCGAACTCCGATGCCTTCTACCCCTCGCCGTACGAGCCGTGGTCGCAGTGGATCACCGGCACCCCCGGCAAGGACCCCGGCTACGACGTGCTCGGCTTCATGCTCAAGGAGGCCCACGCGCGCGGCCTGGAGTTCCACGCCTGGTTCAACCCGTACCGCATCAGCCGCCAGGCCGACCTCAACAAGCTCGCGCCCAACAGCCCCGCCCGCAAGCACCCCGACTGGGTCCGCAAGTACGGCAAGGGCCTGTGGTACGACCCGGGCCTGCCCCAGGTCCGCGAACTGGCCACCAACGCCGTCATGGACGTCGTCCGCAAGTACGACATCGACGCCGTCCACTTCGACGACTACTTCTACCCCTATCCCGAAGGCGGCGCCGAGTACCCCGACCAGGCCACCTACAAGACCTATGGCCAGGGCCTGAGCAAGGCCGACTGGCGCCGCCGCAACGTCGACACCCTCGTCCGCGACCTCTCCGGCGCCATCCACAAGGCCAAGCCGCACGTGCGGTTCGGCATCAGCCCGTTCGGCGTCTGGCGCAACACCAGGAACGACCGCGCCGGATCGCCCACCGACGGCGCCCTGCAGAGCTACGACGACCAGTACGCCGACACCCGCAAATGGATCAAGGAGGGGTGGATCGACTACGTCACCCCCCAGCTGTACTGGACCATCGGCGACCGGCCCGCCGACTACGCCAAGCTCGTCGACTGGTGGGCCCGCCAGGTCGAGGGCACCGACGTCGAGCTGACCATCGGCCAGGCCGCCTACCGCGTCGGCGAGAGCGGCCCCTGGAAGAAGGCCGGCGAGCTGTCGCGCCATCTCGACCTCAACAAGCGCCACCCCGCCGTCCGCGGCGACGTCTACTTCAGCGCCGCCAGCCTCGCCGGCAACAAGCTGCGCTTCGCCGAACGCCTGCGCAAGGACCACTACGGCCGCCCCGCCATCCCGCCCGTCGTCCGCGGCCGCGGCGGCAAGGCCCCCACGCCCGTCCAGGGCGTCCAGGCCAAGGCCGGCGACGACGGCGTCAAGATCCAGTGGCGGCCCGCCAAGGACGCCGACGCCTACGCCGTCTACCGCGTCGAGGGGCAGAAGCCCGCCTGCGCCCCCGTCGACCCCGCCACCCTCGTCGCCCACATCCGCGAAGGCGGCGGCATCCTCGACCGCGCCGCCAAGCGCGGCACCACCTACACCTACTACGTCACCGCGCTCGACCGGCTCCACCACGAGAGCGCCCCCGCACGCGGCGCGACCGTCGCCGCCGCCGGGGGATAATGATCATGGTGCCGGGGGAAGAACAAGGCACGTGAACGCCCCCCGGAGGTAAAGAGCATGGCGCTGTCGATGGAGGAGCGGCGGATCCTCGCGCAGATCGAGGTCCACCTCAGCGAGGACGACCCGCGGCTGGCCCATCGTTTCTCGAAACTCGGAAAAGCCGACAGGGCCGCCAGGACCGCCAGGCCACGGCGCCCCCGCCGGATCCGCGTCATCGCCGCCGTGGCGGTCGCCGTGATCGGCGTGCTCACCGCCGTCGCCGCGGCGGCCGTCACCGCCTTCTCCTAGCTCCTCCCGAGCGCCGCCGACGCTCGACCCCGCGAAGAGAACACCCGGAAACACGCCAGGCCCCGGCGAGATCGATGATCTCGCCGGGGCCTGAACGTCAAGGCCGGTGTGGTGGTCGCCTCACGGCGAAAGGCACAACGGGGCTCCTGCCCGGACCGTACGGCCCGTCGGTATTCCTCGAAGGCTAAGGGTAGAGCCCGGGGGACACATGCCACACCGACATCACCCACCATAACGGCATCCAAGGGGTGCTCATTCCACATCTAGCCGCCCGTCCCCGATCACCTGTCCCCGCGGTGAGGCCGGCCTGGACCCGTGCACCGCCGTCCCGGGCGTTGCGTCCACATTGGTGAAGGGTGCCCGCACGCGCCCGGACCGTCCGGGACGGGGAACATCTCCGGCGGCCGCGGCGACCGGCACGGATGGTCGCACGAGCTGAGGAGACGGGGCATTGACCGCGAGCCACGAACCACCACACCGCCGCACCGCCCGCTGGCGGCTGCCCCACGCCCCCGCCAGCGCCGCCGACGCCCGCGCCCTCACCGCACGCACCCTCACCGGCTGGAACGCCGGCACCCCCGAGGACCGCGACGACGTCGTCCTCATGGTCGACGAACTCGTCACCAACGCCGTCGTCCACGGCCGCGGCCCCGTCCGCCTCCGGCTGCGCCTGGACGGCACCCTGCTCACCGCCGAGGTCGCCGACGACGACCCCGCCGCCCCCACCCCGCCCGGCCGCGGCCCCGACCTCCTCGACTGGGCCGAGAACGGCCGCGGACTCCTCCTCGTCGGCTCCCTCGCCTCCGCCTTCGGCACCCGCCCCGAAGGCCCCGGCAAGACCGTCTGGTTCACCCGTCTCCTGCACCACCCCGCCCCGGCCAAGATCCCCGCACAGGCCGCCGCACAGACCGCGCCTCCCGGGCAGGCCTCCCCTCCCGGCCGTCCCGTCCCCGCACCCCACCACACCGCCGCCGCGCCTCCCGCCGACCCCGAGACCATCACCGCACCCTGACCCCTCCACGCGCGCGACCGGAACCAGGGCCGCACGCGGAGCGGTTCGAGCTGCCGCCGCTGACCCTCCGTGCGCGCCGCCAGCCGGGGGCGGCGGGATCGGCGGGCGGCAGGTCGGCCCATGCCGGGCTGGGGGCGCACGCCACGCCAGGCCACGCACGCCGCCTCCGCCAGCCGCTCGCCTCCGCCGGCCACTCGGGTCGGCCGGCGGGGACTACAGCGGCTGGCGGGCGGTCAGGTCTGCAAGGGGCAGCGGTCGGTCAGCCAGACCTCCTCCTCATCCTCCCCGCGCTCCTCGAGAACCGCCGGCACCGACGGCGGCTCATCGGTGAGGCGGTCCAGATGCCACTCGATGTGGGCCAGGGGGCTGCGCCACCCGCCTAGCAGATCGGCCAGCGGCCGCGGCGGGCCCGGCGCGCCCGACGGGCTCGGCTCCGGGAACGTGCCCTCCCACAGCGCGTCGTCGGACCCCGCGCACCAGTGCCCCGCCGCCTCCAGCACCTCCTGCAGGTCGCGGGCCAGCTCGCCCAGCGACCGCAGCGCCATCGCGTCCTGGATCATCCGCTCCCGCGTGTCATAGGGCAGATCCCCCTCGAACTCCGGCGGGAACTCCGGACGGCGCCCCGCGTAGACCCGCTCCTCGCCCGCCGCCTCACGGATCGCCGCCAGCTGCCAGCGCGTCCACTCGGCCAGATGCCCCAGCACCCCGCGCAGCGCCGCCGCGCCGCCCGAACCCGCGCGGACCTCCTCGGTCGCCTCCCGCAGCCGCGTCCGCACGTACCCGAGCCGGTCCAGCGTCCACGCACGCGCGCGGGCCGCGCCCGCCGGGCCGCGCGGCACCGGATCCGACGGCGGCCGCGGCAGCGGAACGCGCAGCGCCGCCAGCAGCTCGTCCAGATCCCGCATCCCCGTCGCCCGGCCCGACAGGTACGCCGCGCCGATGCGGTCCAGGCGGAACATGCGCGGGCCGTCGCGCATCCGGCACCAGCCCACCAGGTACTCGGCGTACGGGGCGACGACCAGGCCGTGCGCCTCCACGTCCCGGAAGCTGCGCGACCCCGACCGGTCGTCGTAGGCGAGCCGGACCACCCGGCGCGTCCGCACCGCCTCGGCGAGCGTGTCGTGCACCGGCCCCATCAGCGAGGCGACCTCCGACAGCCGCGACGGCGGCGGCGCGGGCAGCAGGACGTAGCCGCGGCCGCGCTCGATCCGCACCGGCAACCCGCCGTGCACGAGCATCTCCAGGTCGCGGCGCACCGTGCGGCCGCTCACCCGCAGGCGCTCGGCGAGCTCGTCGGCCGTGAGGGGATCGGGGGCGGCTGCGCGCAGCTCCGACACCAGCGCCAGCAGCCGGTCGACGCGGTTCACCCCACCATGGTGACCCGCGCCGCCGACATTATCCGCCGCCGTCCGCGTCTGGACAGCGGACTGTCACCGACGGCACCCGGCACGGCCGCGTCACGACAGCTCCGCGGCGACCCCCTCGAAGTCGGCGGCCGTCAGCACGAGCGTGGCCGCGGCCCCGATCGCCTGCGTCGCCTCCGCGCGGCCCAGATGGCGGGTCGCGGCGCGGTCCAGGTACGCCTCGACCAGGCGCGCGCCGGTGAGCCGGCCCAGCGGGCGCAGCGCGGCCAGGTCGCGGTCCACCACCCGCCACGCGTCGGCGCCCACCTCCAGCCGCCGCTCCTCGGCCAGCAGCGCCAGCAGCGCGTGCCGCAGCCGCGGCTCGCTCAGATCCGGCAGCCGCACCGCGCGCAGGTCGGTGACCAGCTCGGGGGAGGCCGCCGACAGCTCACCGACGCGCTCGGGCTCGCAGGTGCCCAGCAGCGCGGTGTCGCTGACGCCCTCCAGCCGCGCCCGGTACAGCGCCGAGGCGAACGCCGCGCCCTGCGGATGGTCCAGGATCAGCGTCTCCAGCCCCTCCAGCAGCAGGACGTGCCCGGCGTGCTCGTCCAGCGCCGCGCGCAGCCCGTCCGGGCCGCGCTCGCGCAGGTCGTCGGCGTGCATGGTGCGCACCTCGCCGCTGGAGACCTCCACCTCCGCCAGCGCGCGGGCCGCCATCCGCGCCAGCCGGCGCTGCCCGCTGGACGGGCCGCCGATCAGCAGCAGCGCCGGCACCGAGGCGCTGGACACCTCCTGGCCGCGCAGCCGCTTGGCCCACTTGCCGCGCCGCCGCACCTCGGTGACGACCCGCTCGATGTCGTCGCCGCCGCACAGGAACCGGATGCCGTACGCCTCGGCGACCTGCGGGCTGGGCCCCGGGTCGGGCGCCGCCGGGACCGGCGGCGGGGGCTCGGGCACCGGCACGGGCGGCGGCGGCAGCGACGCCTCGGGCGCCGCCGCCGGGCCCTCCTGCGCCACGTCCGCGCCCGGCCAGGCCGGCCCTCCCGGTCCCGCGCCGGACGGGTCGAGCTGGGTGGCCAGCGGATCGGGATCCATGTGGGTGACCGACGGGCCGGCCGGCCACGTCGGCTCCGCGCCCCCCGCGCCCCCCGCGTCACCGGGGGCGCCGGCAC
>NZ_JBEZWH010000133.1:0-8448 GCF_040703975.1 Spirillospora sp. NPDC029432 | reverse complement strand
GGCGGAGCAGGTCCGCCTTGCCGAGCGTGTAGCCCGCCACCTTCTGCGCGATCGCCATGACCTGCTCCTGATAGACGATCATCGGCGGGCCGCTTGCCGGGCGCCTTCCGGGCGGCGGGCTCGGACGCGGAGGGCGTGCGGCCCTTGCGCCCGCCCGCCTTCTTCTCCTTCTCCGGCCTGGCCGGCTTGCTCGGCCTGCTCTGCTTGCTCGGCTTGCCGGACTCGGCGGTCTCCTTCTTCTCGCCGTTCCCGCCGTTCCCGCCGTTCCCGCCGTTCCCGCCGTTCCCGCCGTTCCCGCCGTTGCCGCCGGTCCCGCTCTTGCCGTTCTTCCCGGTCTTGCGCTGCGGCGGGACCATGCCGTTGCGGGCCGGCCGCCGGGCGCTAGTGCCGCCCGGCGGCCGGGATGGGGTGCCCGCCTGACGCCCGGACGCGCGCGCCGCGCCCGGGCCGCTCTTGTCCTCGCCCGCGGCGGGGCCCCGGGAGGCCCTCCCCTGGGCACCGCGCTTCCGGCCAGGTGGCGGTCCCGCCGCGCCGCGTCCCGGCCGCGGCGTCACCCGGCCCCCCGCTCCCGCGGCTGCTGCGCGCCCGTGCCCGCGGCACCGCGGTCGGCGGCCGGGGCGGGCACGTCGTCGGGCAGGACCGCGCCGGGGATCCCCAGCGCGCCCGCGGCCGCGGCGGCCGCCGCGGCGGAGGCCGGCATCGGCTTGCCGGAGCCGCCGATCACCTGCTGCGAGGTCGGGTCGACGTACGGCAGCGTGCCCGGGCCCCGGTAGCCGAGGCTCTCGGCCTTCTTCGACAGGTTGCCCGGGGCCTCCTCGCGGGCGATCTCCTCCTGGAGCGCCTCCTTCTGCTGCCCGAGCAGCTTGTTGCTCTGCTGGAGGCGGCTCATGGTGAAGGCGTCCTCGGCGAGAACGGTGTTGAGCAGCAGCAGGCTCACCAGCGCGCCGCCCAGCAGCCCGCAGATGAGCAGCACGAACGGGGCGCGCGGCGGCGACGCGGGACGCCGCGCGGCCGAGCGGGTGCGCGCGGCCGTCCTGGCCGGCGCCTTGCCCGCCTTGCCCGCCTTGCCCGACCTCGACTTGTCCGGCTTGGCCTGCTTGGTCGGCTTGGTGGCGGGCGGGGCCGCCGGGGACGCCCGGACCCGCGTCCTGGCCGCGGGCTCGGCCGGCTTCGCGGGCTTGGCGGGCGCGGCGGGCGTGCCGGCCGCGCCGGTGCGCCTGCGCGCGGGCGCCTGGCCCGGCGGGCGGCTCGTGGTCGGCCGGCGTGTCGTCGTCGTCATGTCGCCTCCCGGAGCCGCTCGGCGGCGCGCAGCCGCACCGATCCGGCCCGTGGATTGGTCGTGGTCTCCGCCTCTGTGGGCAGCTCGGCACCGCGGGTGAGCAGCCGGAAGCGCGGCTGGTGCTCGGGCAGCGGCACGGGCAGCTCGGGCGGCGTCGTGTCCGCCGCCTGAGCGGTGAGGATCCGCTTGGTGATGCGGTCCTCGAGGGAGTGGTAGGAGAGGACCACGACGCGCCCGCCGACCGGCAGGGCGTCGAGGGCGGCGGGCAGGGCCCGGCCCCAGATGTCCAGCTCCCCGTTCACCTCGATGCGCAGCGCCTGGAAGGTCCGCTTGGCCGGGTTGCCCCCGGTACGGCGGGTGGCGGCCGGGATCGAGGTGCGCACCAGGTCGGCCAGCCGCCTGGTGGAGTCGAGTGGAGCGCGCTCGCGCTCGCGCACGATGGCGGACGCGATCCGCTGCGCGAACCGCTCCTCGCCGTACTCGCGCAGGATGCGGGCCAGCTCGGCGGGCGGGTAGCCGTTGACCACCTCGGCCGCCGTGAGGCCCTGCGTACGGTCCATGCGCATGTCGAGGGGCGCGTCGTAGGAGTAGGCGAAGCCGCGCTCGGCCTCGTCCAGCTGCGGGGAGGACACTCCGAGGTCGAACAGCGCCGCGTCGACGTGCGCGACGCCGAGCCGGCCGAGGACCCGGGGAAGCTCGTCGTAGACGGCGTGCTCCAGCGTGACGCGGTCGCCGAAGCGGGCCAGCCGCCGCGCGGACCGCTCCAGCGCGGTCGTGTCGCGGTCCAGTCCGATCAGCCGCAGCCCGGGATGGGCGTCGAGCATGGCCTCGGCGTGGCCGCCGAGCCCGAGGGTGCCGTCGAGGTACACCGGCGCGCGGCCGGACACCCGCTCGACGGCGGGAAGCAGGAGTTCCCGTACGCGATCGAGCATGACCGGAACGTGACCGGACCCGATCGCAGGGTCGCCCCCGTCCATGACTACACCCCCTCGTGCGCCACTTCGCTCGCGGACTGCGTGGCACCGCCGCCCCGATCCCGTACGCCCGCGCTCGTCACGCGGGAGCCGGTGCCCCCTCCGGCGGCCTCGCCCGGCCAGGTCCCCATCCGCTGCCCGTGAGGAAGATCACCGCGTGTCCGCGGGGGGTCGCCGTCTGGCGCCGGGGAAGCTGCGCCAGCTGGCCGGAGAGCGGCTGGAGACCTGGCCGAACGTGGGCCGGTGCCGGTTTCATCGGACCGACGGGTGAATGTTCAGAGGATCCCGGGCAACACCTCCTCCGAGACGTCGGCGAAGGCCTGCTCCTCCTGCTCGAGCCAGGCCTCCCAGGCCGCGGTGTCCCAGATCTCCAGGCGCGTGTTGGCGCCGATCACGGTGCAGTCGCGGGTGAGCCCCGCGTACTTGCGCAGCGGTGGCGGGATCGTGACGCGTCCCTGCTTGTCGGGGACCTCGTCGGAGGCGCTGGCGAAGAAGACCCGGCTGTAGGCCCGCACCGCCTTCTCGGTGACCGGCGCGGACCGGAGCGCCTCGGTGATGCGCTGGAACTCCGCCATGGGGAAGACGTACAGGCAGCGTTCCTGGCCCTTCGTGATCACCAATCCCCCCGACAGCTCCTCGCGGTACTTCGCCGGCAGGAACAGTCGTCCCTTGTCGTCGAGGCGCGGTGAGTGGGTGCCGAGAAACACCGGCCCACCTCCCGCGCCGCGGTGGGCGCCACTGCTCCCCCACGGCGCCCCACTCTACTCCACTCTTCCCCACCGTCAACTACGAAAACATCTCTTCGGCGCCGTAACGCGCCGGAAATCCGCAGGTCAGATGGGGTGGTGCGGAGTGGGGGGCGGGGAGGGGCCCCGCGCGCGCCCCACCCCGCGCCCGTCCGCGGGAGCCGGTGCGGTGGATCACAATGGGCTCCCGTTCGACATGAACATCGCGACTCCCCGCCCGACGACGTACTGTCGTTGGCATCAAGAGCAGGGCACCGGGCACGAGGCACACGGCCGGGGCACGTGGACCAGGACGCGGGCGATGCCGTACCGGGTCGCCGCCGGGTCGCCGGGAAGGCCCGCGCCGCCCGGGGGCACGGGCCTCCCGGCGGGGCCGGTGGCGAGGGCGCGGCCGTTCGGCTGAGGAGGGTTTGCTGGTGGCAGTAGGCACGCACGGCGAGTCGTTCAAGGAGGCGTCCGCCGGCGCCGGGGTGCCCCCGGCCCGCGCCGCGGGGCTCGACGGGCTGGCCCAGGTCGCGGGCAAGATCCGGGACGCGGTCGAGTCGGTGATCGAGGGCAAGCCCGGGGTGGTGCGGCTAGCGCTGACGGTGCTGCTCGCCGAGGGGCACCTGCTGATCGAGGACGTGCCCGGCGTCGGCAAGACGATGCTCGCCAAGGCGCTCGCCCGGTCCGTCGACTGCTCGGTGCGGCGCGTCCAGTTCACCCCGGACCTGCTGCCCAGCGACATCACCGGGGTCAGCGCCTACAACCAGGAGCTGCGCGAGTTCGAGTTCAAGCCCGGCCCGGTGTTCGCCAACATCGTGGTGGGCGACGAGATCAACCGCGCGTCCCCCAAGACGCAGTCCGCGCTGCTGGAGTGCATGGAGGAGCGGCAGGTCACGGTGGACGGCACCACCTACCCGCTGGAGCGGCCGTTCATGGTCATCTCCACCCAGAACCCGGTGGAGATGGAGGGCACCTACCCGCTGCCCGAGGCGCAGCGCGACCGGTTCACCGCCCGCATCTCGATGGGCTACCCCGACCCGGCCGCCGAGCTGGAGATGCTGGACGTGCACGGGCAGTCCTCCCCGCTCGACCTGCTGCGGCCGGTGGCGAACGCCGGCGACGTCCGGCGGCTGATCGACGTCGTCCGGCGCCAGCATGTGGCGCAGCAGGTCAAGCAGTACGCCGTCGACCTCGTCACGGCCACCCGGACCCATCCCGACCTGCGCCTGGGCGCCTCGCCGCGGGCCACCCTGCACCTGGTGCGGGCGGCCCGCGCGTACGCGGCGCTGGACGAGCGCGACTACGTGCGGCCCGACGACGTCCAGGAGCTGGCGGTGCCCGTGCTGGCGCACCGGCTGCTGCCGACCGCCGAGGCGCAGGTCGAGCGGCGCCGTCCCGAGCACGTCGTGGCCGACCTGGTGAACCGGCTGCCGGTGCCCTCGCCGCGGGCGTGACGCCCGGCGCGGGAGCGAACGAGGAACGACCGCAAGATGAAGAGACCGCCTCCGGGAAGTGACCGTTGAGAAGAGCGCTGGCCGGCCTGACGACCCGCGGGCGGTCCTTCGTGGCCGCCGGGGTGACCGCCATCGTGTGCGCGTTCGTCCTGGGCGAGCGCGACCTGCTCCGGGCCGGCGTGCTGGTCCTGGTGCTGCCGCTGCTGTGCACGGTGGCGGTGTCGCGCACCCGCTACCGGCTCGCCTGCGCGCGCCGGCTCACCCCCTCGCGGCTGCCCGCCGGGCACGAGTCGCGGGTGGACCTGCGGCTGGAGAACGTCTCCCGGCTCCCCAGCGGGCTGCTGATGGTGGAGGACCAGGTGCCGTTCGCGCTCGGCGGCCGGGCCCGGTTCGTCCTGGACCGGATCGAGCCGCACGGCACCCGCGAGCTGAGCTACCGCATCCGCTCGGACGTGCGGGGCCGCTACCGCGTCGGGCCGCTGACGGTGCGGCTGGCCGACCCGTTCGGGATGGTGGAGCTGGTCCGGTCGTTCAGCCTGTCCGACACCCTGACGGTCACGCCCGCGATCGTGCCGCTGCCGCCGGGCCGGCTGGGCGGCGCCTGGACGGGCGGCGGCGACAGCCTGGCCCGCACGGTCGCCTCGGCCGGCGAGGACGACATCGCCCCGCGCGAGTACCGGCACGGCGACGACCTGCGCCGGGTCCACTGGCGGTCCACGGCGCGGCGCGGCGAGCTGATGGTGCGGCGCGAGGAGCAGCACTGGCAGAGCAGCGGCACGCTGTTCCTCGACACCCGGCGGGCGGGGTACTGGGGCGAGGGCCCCGGCTCCTCGTTCGAGCAGGCGGTGTCGGCGGCCGCCTCGGTCGGGGCGCATCTCGGCCGGGCCGGGATGGGCCTGCGGCTGGTGACCGACGCGGGCGAGGCCGTGCCGCGCTCGGTCGGGTACGAGGGCGCCTTCGAGGGCGCGCTGCTGGACGCGCTGGCGGTGGCCCGGACGTCCCGCGGCGGCACGCTGACCCCGGGCCTGGCCGCGCTGCGCGGCTCGGCCGCGACCGGGCGCGAGGCGGACGGGCTGGTCGTCGCCGTGTTCGGGATCCTGGGTCCCGGTGAGGCCCGCGCGGTCGCGGCGGCCTGCCGGGGCAACGCCACCCATGTCGCCGTGCTGATCGACGCCGTCCCCCCGGAGAACGCCCTGCCACCGCATCACGAGGACAAGGACGAGGCCGCGGACGAGTACGCGCCCGGGACCGGCGGCGGGTCGGGCCCGGCCGCGGCCGGGCCGACCGCCAGGCTGCTGCGCGCGGCGGGCTGGCGGGTGGTGGTCGTCCGGTCGGCGGCCGAGCTGGCCGGCGCCTGGGCGAGCGCCGACCAGTCCGGCGAGGACTTCGCGAGAGGCGCCTCATGAGGATCCGGATGACGGTCATGGCCGCGCTGGCGTCGCTGGCCGGCACGGCGGGGCTGCACCCGCTGTTCTCCCGCGGCACCTGGTTCTGGTCGGGGCTGGGCGCGGTGCTCGCGGTCGCCGCGGGCGGCCTGCTGGTGCGCCGGTTCCGCGCCCCGGCGGTGGTCAGCGCGCTGGGCGGGCTGGCGTGCCTGCACCTCTATCTCACCGCGCACTTCGCGCCGGGCGAGGCGCTGCTGGGGATCGTGCCCACGCCGGCGTCGCTGGACCGGCTGGGCGAGCTGTACGGGGCGGGCTGGGACGCGGCCAACCGGTACGCGGCGCCGGTGCCGCTGGTGCCCGGGATCACCCTGCTGGCGGCCACGGGCGTCGGGCTGGTGGCCGCGATCGTCGACCTGCTCGCGGTGCGGCTGCGGAAGGCGGCCCCGGCCGGGCTGCCGCTGCTGGCGATGTTCAGCGTGCCCGCCGCGGTGCGCGAGGAGAGCGTCGGCTGGTTCGCGTTCGGCGTCGGCGCCGCGGGCTACCTCGCGCTGCTGGTGGCGGACTCCCGCGAGCACGTCGGGACGTGGGGGCGCGTGGTGCTCGGCCGGCGGGTGAACGAGGACGTCCCGCCGCCGGGCGGATCGGGCGCGGCGGCCGGCGGCCCGGTGCGGCGCCCCGACTCCGGGTCGCTGGCGGCCAGCGGGCGGCGGATCGGGACCGCGGCGGTGGCGGTGGCGGTGCTGGTGCCGGTCGCGGTGCCCGGGATCCAGCCGCGCGGGCTGTTCGACATGGGCGGCGGCGGCCCGGGCGGCACCCAGACCGTGACGACCCCCGACCCGCTGGTCAGCCTGAAGCGGGAGCTGACGCACGCCGACGACTCGATCGTCCTCTCGTACCGGTCCACCGACAGGGAGCCGGACTACCTGCGGCTGTACGCGCTGGACCGGTTCGACGGCGACCGCTGGACCTACAGCCCGCTGGAGAGCACCGCGCGCGACCGCGTCTCGGGCCGCGGGCTGCCCGGCCCGCCGGGGCTGACCGAGGCCGCCACCCGGAAGGTGACCACGAACGTCCGGGTCCGCCGGCAGGTCCGGAACATGACGTTCCTGCCGGTGCCGTACGCGCCGTCCCGGCTGCGGATCGACGGCGACTGGCGGGTGCACGCGCCGTCGCTGATGATCTACTCGCTGCGCGACTCGGCGGGCGGCCGCTCGTACGAGGTCACCAGCGTCAAGGCCCAGCCCACGGCGGAGCGGCTGGCGTCCGGGGTGTCCTACCCGAGCGAGATCGTGACGCCGTACACCGCCGTCCCGCGCAACGTGCCGGCGGAGATCCGGCAGCTCGCGCAGAAGGTCACCGAGGGCTCCACGACGGCGCACGCGCAGGCGGTGCGGCTGCAGAAGTGGTTCACCCGGGAGGGCGGGTTCCAGTACGACCTGTCGGCCCCGGCGCCCCAGCACGGCAACGACCTGGTCGACTTCCTGCTGCACAGCAAGCGCGGCTACTGCGAGCAGTACGCGGCGGCGATGGCGCTGATGGCGCGGATCCTGGGCATCCCGGCGCGGGTGGCGATGGGGTACACGCCCGGCACGCAGGTCACGCCCGGCGAGTGGGTGGTGCGCTCGCGGGACGCGCACGCGTGGCCGGAGCTCTACTTCCCCGGGACGGGCTGGGTGCGGTTCGAGCCGACCCCGGCCGGGGCCGCCGGGCAGGGCACCGCGACCATCCCCGGCTACACCGACCCGGTGACCATCGGCGAGACCCCGGCGGGGCAGGAGCCGGACGCCCCGAACGCGGACGAGTCGCCGGCCGAGGGGCCGAGCGCGGGCCCGTCGGCGGCCGACCGCCAGCGTCCCCAGGACCAGGGCCCCGCCGGCGCGGTCCCGGACCTGGAGCAGGAGGAGGACGGCGGCCCGCCCGCCGGGTGGATCGCCGCGGGGCTGCTGGTGCTCCTGATCCTGACCGCCCCGATGATCGTGCGGCTGCTGGCCCGGCGGCGGCGCTGGGCGGCCGTCCGGCGGGGCGGGCACGGTACGGGCTCCCCGGACCGGCCGGCCGCGCGCTGGGCGGGGATCGTCCCGCGGCGCTGGCTGGCCAGGCTCCCCCGGCACTGGGCGGTGATCGTCCAGGACGGCACGGCCGGCGCGGCGGGCGCGGGCGGGCCCGAGGGGTCCGGTGGGCATGGTGGGCACGGGGGCCAGGCGCGGCGCGATCCCGCGGACGCGGCGCACGCGGCGTGGCGGGAGATGCGGGCGGACGCGATCGACCACGGGCTGGAGTGGCGGGCCAGCGACACCCCGCGGGCGGCGGCGCGGCGGCTGGGCGAGCTGCTGGAGCTGGACGCCGAGAGCAGCGGGGCGCTGGTCCGGATCGCGCGGGCCGAGGAGCTGGCCCGCTACTCGCGCTCGCACCCGGAGGTGCCGGCGGAGGCGCTGCGGGCCGACGTCAGGACGGTGCGGGAGGCATTCGCCGCGGCCGTGAGCCGCAGGGCGCGCCTGCAGGCGCGGTACCTGCCGCCGTCGGGGCTGGCGGCGTTCCGCGCGGCGGGGGGCCGGGCGATCGAGACGACCGGACGGCTGAACCGGCTCGCGGCCGGGTTCGGCGGCCTGCGCGAGCGGGTCGCCG
>NZ_JBEZWH010000132.1:0-8509 GCF_040703975.1 Spirillospora sp. NPDC029432 | reverse complement strand
GCCGGGCCGCCGCCCGCCGCGCCCGAGCGCGCGACCGGCACGGCCGCCGCCGGGGAGCCGCCGCCGGAGATCTCGGTGGCCGAGGCGCTCGCCGAGCTGGAGGACATGATCGGGCTGGAGCCGGTGAAGCGGCAGGTCCGGGCGATCGCCGCCTCGATCGAGGCGGCGCACCTGCGCGCCGCCGCCGGCGTGGCGACCGAGAAGCCGATGCGGCACTTCGTGTTCGTCGGCCCGTCCGGCACCGGCAAGACGACCGTCGCCCGGGTGCTCGCCAAGATCTTCTACGCGTTCGGGCTGCTGCCCACCCCCGCGGTGGTGGAGGCGCAGCGCGCCGACCTGGTCGGCGAGTACCTCGGCGCCACCGCGCTCAAGACGACCGCGCTGGTCGACTCCGCACTCGGCGGCGTGCTGTTCGTGGACGAGGCGTACGGGCTGGTCAACGCCGCCGAGGGGCAGCCCGACCGGTTCGGCAACGAGGCCGTCCAGACGCTGCTCAAGCGCGCCGAGGACGACCGCGACAACCTGGTGATCATCCTTGCCGGGTACGAGCCGCAGATGGCCGAGTTCCTGGCCTCCAACCCCGGGCTGGCCTCCCGGTTCGGCACCCGGGTGCACTTCCCGTCGTACACCCCGGCGGAGCTGCTGGAGATCGCCGAGTACCACACCGGGCTGCGCGGCGACCGGCTCGACGGCGAGGCCCGGCGCCGGCTCGCCGCCCGCTTCGCCGAGGCCGACCGCCGCGGCATCGTGGACGAGCTGGGCAACGGGCGGTTCGTGCGGACGCTGACCGAGGGCGCCGCGCGCGCCCGCGACGTCCGCGTCGTCGGCCGCTCGGAGGAGCACCGGCCGACCGCCGACGACCTGGTCACGCTGCGCGCCGAGGACGTCGAGTCGGCGTACGCCGAGGTCACCGAGCGCTACCGCGGCTACGCCGAGACGCCCACGCTGGACGAGGCGCTCGGCTCGCTGGAGGCGATGATCGGGCTGGAGCCGGTGAAGCGGCAGGTCCGGGAGATCGCCGCGCAGCTCCAGGTCGCCCGGATGCGGCAGGACCAGGGCCTGGTCACCCGCCCGCCGACCCGGCACTTCGTGTTCACCGGCCCGCCCGGCACCGGCAAGACCACGGTGGCCCGGGTGCTCGGCCGCATCTTCGCCGCGCTCGGCCTGCTCGCCCGCCCCTCGGTCGTCGAGTGCCAGCGTGCCGACCTCGTCGGCGAGCACCTGGGCGCGACCGCGCTCAAGACCAACCGGATCGTGGACTCGGCGCTCGGCGGCGTGCTGTTCGTGGACGAGGCGTACGCCCTGTACAACCCCGGCTACAGCGGCGGCGACGCGTTCGGCGCCGAGGCCGTGCAGACCCTCCTCAAGCGCGCCGAGGACGACCGCGACCGGCTCGTGGTGGTCCTGGCCGGCTACGAGGGCGACATGGACCGCTTCCTGTCGTCCAACCCCGGGCTCGCGTCCCGGTTCGACGTCCGGGTGGGGTTCCCCTCGTACGGCCCCGACGAGCTGCTCCAGATCGCCCAGCTGATCGCCGAGGAGAGCGGCGACCGCTGGGAGGAGGGCGCGCTGGACGACCTGGCGCTGCTCTTCCAGCGGGTGTGCGGCGTCGGCCGGATCGACGAGTTCGGCAACGGGCGCTTCGTCCGGTCCATCTACGAGAAGGCGTGCGCGTCCCGCGCCCTCCGCGCGGCCCGGCTCGGCGACGCCGCGACCGCCGCCGACCTCACCGTCCTCACGGCCGACGACGTCCACGCGGCCTACGTGGAGCTGACCCACCGGCTGTAGTCCGGACGGCTGCGGTCCGCTGCGGTCCGCTGTTGTCCAGAGTGTCGGTGGCCTGTGATGGGATCGGCGGATGGAAAGCGTGACTTGGCCGCGGGTGCTCGCGTGGCGGATGCGGCGGCAGCTGCTCGACGCGCCGTCCGGCCTGCCCGCCCTCGATGTCGTGCGGCGGCTCGCCGGGGTGCAGGCGCAGGTGGCGTCGGCGGCCGAGCTGGCGGTGGCGGTGCGCGGCGGGAGCGGGGTCTCGCGGGCGCTCTGGGAGGACGGGACGCTCGTCAAGACCTGGGCCATGCGGGGCACCCTCCATCTGCTCCCCAGCGACGAGGCGCCCGCCTATCTCGCGCTGTGCGCCGCGGCCCGCCACTGGGAGAGGCCGAGCTGGATCCGGACGTTCGGCGCCACCCCCGCCGACCTGGAGGCGATCGCCGCCGCCGCGGCCACGGCCCTCTCCGGCGGCGCGGCGCTGACCAGGAAGGAGCTGACCGCCGCGATCGTCGCGGAGACCGGCTCCGCCCACCTCGCCGAGGTGCTGGGGTCCGGCTGGGGGACGCTGCTCAAGCCGCTCGCCTGGTGGGGGGTGCTCTGCTACGGGCCGTCCCAGGGCGCGAACGTCACGTTCACCGCGCCGCCCTGGACGGAGGCGCCCGGCCCCGAGGACGCCGCCCGCACCGTGATCCCCGCCTATCTCGGCGCCCACGGCCCGGCGACGCCCGAGGCGTTCGACAACTGGCTGACGCGCAAGGCCGTGCGCAAGAAGGACGTGAGGAGCTGGTTCGCCGCCGTCGAGGACCGGCTGTCGACGGTCGAGGTCGAGGGCGTCCCGATGTTCCTGCTCCGCGAGCATCTGGACGAGCTGCTGGAGACCCCGCCCGACCGCTCGGTGCGGCTGCTGGGCGGCTTCGACCAGTACGTCCTGGGCGCCGGAACGGGATCGGCGTACCTCGTCCCGCCCGAGCACCGGTCCGAGGTCAGCAGGACCGCGGGCTGGATCTCGCCCGTGGTGCTGTCCGAGGGGCGCGTCGCCGGGGTGTGGGAGCGGGAGAAGGACGGGACCGTCCAGGTCACGCCGTTCGAGGACGTTCCCGCCGACCTTCTGGAGGAGGCGATCGCCGCGCTGCGCGGCGCGATGACCTAGGGTGCGGGCGTGAGCGACGAAGCGACCGAATCCCCCCGCGAGTACCGCCAGACCCCTTACCAGGCGCCCGCCGGCGCGGCCGAGGTGCTGCTCGTCCGGCACGGCGCCTCCGAGCCGTCGAGGCCCGGCGCGCCGTTCCCGCTCGTCGACGGCCAGGGCGACCCCGACCTCGCCCCCGAAGGGCGCGAGCAGGCCGAGCTGCTGGCCGAGCGGCTCGGCCGGGAGCGCATCGACGCGATCTACGTGACGACGCTGCGCCGCACGGTCCGCACGGCCGAGCCGCTGGCCCGCCGGCTCAGGCTGGAGCCTCGGGTCGAGCCGGGGATGCGCGAGGTGCACCTGGGCGAGTGGGAGGGCGGCCTGTTCCGCCACAAGGTCGCCGAGGGCGACCCCATCGCGCAGCGCCTGTGGGCCGAGGAGCGCTGGGACGTCATCCCCGGCGCCGAGTCGAGCGAGTCGCTGGAGGCCCGGATCCGGGAGGCGATCGACCGGCTGGCCAAGGCGCATCCGGACGGCCGGATCGCGGTGTTCTCGCACGGCGCCGCCATCGGCCAGGCCCTCGCGATCGCGACCGGGTCCCGCCCGTTCGCGTTCGTGGGCCCCGACAACTGCTCGATCTCGCGGCTGGTCGTCCAGGACGGCCAGTGGTCCCTGCGCGGCTACAACGACATCGCCCACCTGCCGCACAGCGCCCCGCAGCCCCTCACCTAGCCCGCGACCAGCCCACGACCGGCCGACGACTAGCCGGCGACGGCGAAGCGGATCCGCTGGCCGGGACGGAGCTGGGCGGCCAGCGGGAGGTCCGCGGCGGCCACCACCGCGACGACGGGGTAGCCGCCGGTCGTGGGGTGGTCGGTCAGGAACAGGATCGGCAGGCCGTTCGGCGGGACCTGGAGCGCGCCGGTGACCATGCCCTCGCTGGCCAGCTCGCCGTCGCGGGCGCGCGACAGTGCGGCGCCGTCCAGGCGGACGCCGACGCGGTTGCTCTCGGGGGTCACCTCGTACGGCCGGGCGGTGAGCGTGGCGAGCGCGCCGGAGGTGAACCAGTCGTCCCGGGGCCCCGGGCGGACGCGCAGGACGGGCACCTCGGGCGGGTCGGGCACCGGCGCGACGTCCACTTCGATGTCGGCGAGGCCGGACGGCGCGGAGACGGGCAGCCGGTCGCCCGCGGCGAGCGGGGCGGGGCCAAGGCCGGACAGCAGGTCGGTGGAGCGGCTGCCGAGCGTCACCGGGACGTCCAGCCCGCCCCGTACCGCCAGGTAGCTCCGCAGCCCCCGCGCGGGCATGCCGAGCTCCACCAGGGTCCCCGCCGGCACGTGGAAGGGGGCGTTCATGCCGCGGGCGCGGCCGCCGGCGCTCAGCGGCACGGGAGCGCCCGCCACCGCGACCCAGGCCGCGTCGTGGAAGCGCAGGGCGCCGCCGCCGAGCGTGAACTCCACCGCGGCCATGGCCTCGGCGTTGCCGACCAGCCGGTTGGCCAGCCGCAGCGACCGCGCGTCGGCGGCACCCGAGCAGGGCACGCCCAGGTGGGCGTGCCCGGGACGGCCGAGGTCCTGCACCGTCGCGAGCGGACCCGGGCGGACGACCTCGATCAACGCGCCTCCTTCACGACGAAGCGGACCTCGGTACCCGGCTGGAGCAGCGACGGCGGATCGCGGGTGACGTCCCAGAGCGTCAGCTCGGTGCGGCCCAGCAGCCGCCAGCCGCCCGGCGACTGCGAGGGGTAGACGGCGCCGTACGGGCCCGCGATCGCCACCGACCCCGTCGGGACGGCGGTGCGCGGCGAGTCCATCCGCGGCACGTGCAGCGCCGGGTCAAGCCCGGTCAGGTACGCGAAGCCGGGGGAGAAGCCCAGGTAGGCGACCGTGAACGTGGACGCCGCGTGCCGGGCGGCGACCTCCTCCCGCGACAGCCCGGCCAGCTCGGCGACCGCGTCGAGGTCGGCGCCGTCGTACACGGTGGGGATCTCGACCGGCGGGGTCAGTGCCGCCGCCCGCTCGGGCAGCGGCAGCTCCGGCAGCCGCGCCGCCAGCCGGTCCAGGTCGGCGGCCGCCGGGTCGGCGACCACCAGCACCGTGCCCTCGCCCGGGACGATGTCGACGATGCCGGGGAGCCCGGCGTCCCGGATCGCCGCGTTCAGCCGGTGGGACGTCGCCAGGTCGCCGGTCTCCACCAGCAGCGCCGCGTCCCCCGCCCTGCGGACCGCCATGCCGGTCACGCGAACGCCTCCGCGGCCACGCCCGCCTCCGTCACGGCCGCGCGGACGGCGCGCGCCAGCTCGACCGCGCCGGGCGTGTCCCCGTGGACGCAGATCGACCGCGCGTCGAGCCTGATCTCGCTGCCGTCGACCGCGACGACGGTGCCGTCCACGGCCATCCGCACGGCCCGCTCGACGACCGCCGCCGGGTCGTGGACGACCGCGCCCGGCTCGCGGCGCGGGACCAGCCGGCCCTCCGGCGTGTACGCGCGGTCGGCGAAGCACTCGGCGACGACCGCGAGCCCCTCGGCCGCCTCGTACATCGCCGAACCCGGCAGCGTCAGCAGCGGCAGCGAGGCGTCGTACGCGCGCACGGCGTCCGCCACGGCCCGCGCCTGCGCCGCGTCCCGGGCGACCCGGTTGTAGAGGGCGCCGTGCGGCTTCACGTACGCCACCCGGCCCCCCTCGGTCCTGGCGATGCCGTCGAGCGCGGCGAGCTGGTAGAGGACCTCCGCGGTCAGCTCCGGCGCGGCCACGTCCATCTCGCGCCGCCCGAACCCGGCCAGGTCGCGGTACGACACCTGCGCCCCGATCGTGACCCCCCGCTCCACCGCCCGCGCGCAGACCCGCCGCATGATCAGCGGGTCTCCGCCGTGGAAGCCGCAGGCCACGTTGGCGCTGGTGATCACGTCCAGCAGGGCGTGGTCGTCGCCGAGCGTCCAGATGCCGAAGCCCTCGCCCAGATCCGCGTTGATATCGATGACCGCCATGGCTCAGATGTATCACCGTCGGGTGCCCGCGATGTCACCGCGGTCAGACGGTCTCCTCGCGGAGGTCCTCGACCTCGCCGCGCGGGGCCCAGGCCTGGTAGACGCCGCGGTCGAACATCTCCAGGCCGAGCGCCTCGGCCACCGGCGCCTTGCCGCCCGTGTACTCGACCCGCAGCCAGCCGTCGTGCTCGCCCAGGACGACGAAGCTCTCGCCGCGCCAGGTGCACACCGTGCTGACGTAGGACAGGCGGTCGATCTCGGTGGCGGGCACCACGCGCACGTACCGGGCCGGCGCCACCTCGGCGAAGCCCTCGGCCGGGGCGCCCAGGTAGAGGCGCACCCGGGCGCCGTCGGGACTGGCCTCGTACTCGGTGCCGCGCCAATGCGCGTAGAAGCCGTGCCTGGCGGTCATGCTCGCTCCTCGCGCCGGACCGGCGGCGCCTCGGGGATCCGCACGCCGGGACGCAGCAGCCACTGCCGGCGGTCCGCGTCGTACCCGGCGACCAGCGCCTCCTTGCCGGAGCGCTGGATGCGGTACATCTCCGCGCCGTGCGGCAGCCGCTGGCTGGCGATCTTGAACTCGGGGATCGGCGGGCCCTCCCCGGGCGCGTAGCCGGAGCCGGGGAACGGCGCCTTCTCGATCACCCAGCCGCCGGGGATGATGCTCATGCTCCACTCGTCGATGCCGCCCAGCGGCTTGCGGAACAGCACCGGCTTGATCGCGGGCCAGCGGATCACGTGGATCGCCTCGTCCCCGGGCTGGAACGGCGCCCCCTCGTATACCAGGCCCAGCCCGCGGACGAGGGCGGCCGGGGTGGCGAGGTCGCGCACGTCGCGCAGCCGGTGCACGTAGCCGGCGACCAGGTCGTACCCGCCCTTGAGGTAGTGCGCGACCTGCCCGGGCGGGACGACCTTCTGCATGACGGTGAGCCGGTGCTCGGGCCGCCGCTCCGGCCGCGGCGCGGGCCCGGCCCGGTCCGGCCGCTCCGCCTCGGCCGGGCGGATCGGCGCCCGCGGCTCCGGCTCCGCTTTCGGCGGCACCGGGGGCGTCGGGGGTGTCGGGGGCACCGGCGGAGGCGGAGGCGAGGGTGCCTTGGGGGCGACCGGTATGTCCTTCTGGGTGCTGCGGGGGAGGCCGTTGGCGGCGGGGGCCTGCCCGTTCTGCTGGACGCTCGGCTCCGGACGCGGCTCGGGCTTGGGAGCGGGCTCCGGCACGGGCTGGAGGGGTGGAACGGGCTGGACGGGCGGGGCCGGAGGGGGGTCCTCCTCGGGGGCGCCGAAGAGTGCGGCGGCGTCCAGGTACGCGGCGCTCGGCAGGCCCGGGTTGATCGCGAGCTGCCACTCCGGATTGGGCCAGTTCCGTCCCAGCTCGGACAGGAAAGCCTGGCGGTGGTGGACGGCCTGGCCGCGCAGCGAACGGTCCATCGCCGCCGGCGACGTGAACGCCAGCACGAACGTCTCGTCCCCGAACACGGCGGTCGCGTACTGGTGGCCCGGCGCGTCGCCGAACGTCGTGTCGGCGGGGGACGGCAGGTAGAGCACGGCCCGCGTCAGCATGGCCATGTAGCCCTCCTGGTCGCCCCGTTCGCGGGCGGCGGCCAGGGCGGTCTCCAGGCGTGCGGCCAGGGCCCGCGTGGGGGTGTCGCTAGGCCGGGGCTCGGCGGGCCCGGCGACGGCGGCGTCCTCGGCGTCCCCAATGTCCCCCGCGTCCTCGGTGTCCTCTTCGACGGCGCGGGGGAGGCCGAGGCCGGGCAGGTCCATCGGGGCGGCCAGCTCCTCGTCCGTGCTCCCCGCCTGGTAGACGAGGTCGAGCGGGGAGCGGACGCCGTACACGTCACGGAACGCGGCGACCATCCGCCCGGCCAGGGCCGCGCAGCGCTCGGCCGCGTCGGCGGCCGGGCGGCCGGACCGGTCGACCATCGACGTCAGGTACCACCAGTTCTGCCGGTCCGCGCCGTCGGGCCGCTCCCAGCCGTTGATCGTCAGCCGCCGCTCCTGCCGCGGGGAGAGGCTGCGCGGCAGGAATGCGCTGCTCACGGCCTCCGCGTCGATCTCCTCTTCCGCCCGCATCGCCTGGACGTAGGGCAGCCCGCTGGGATCCTGCACGATCAGGTACGCCTGGACCGGGAGGCGCATCAGCTCGATCGTCAGCCGCTTGGCGAAGTCGTTCCAGTCCAATCGGGCCCAACCTTCGCGTCCGTGTCCGTGGTGGTGGCAGTCAATGCCCGCTTACGCCCCCGACGTTAGCCGCCCCCGCCGGGACGCGCGGGGCCGACCGTGGTCAAAGCCGTCGGTCGCCCGTGAGCCGCCCGGTCAGTCGCGGCGCGGAGCCGGGACCGCGTCGGCGCGCACCTGCGTCCACATGCCGCCGATGGCGTCGAAGACGGCCACCGGGACGGCGGTCTCGGCCTCGTCGCCCGTACCGTCCCAGTGCCACAGGCGGGTGCCGTGCGGGGCCTGGAGCGGCGTACCGGAGGCGATCCCGGGGCCGCCGGACACGAACACGGGCCCCCTCCCCGCGGGGCCCTCACGGGGCTCCTCGGGCGCGGGCGGCCCGGCCGGGACGCCCGGGACGGCCGGCGGCTCGGGGACCGGCGCGGGCGCCGGGGCCGGCGCGGCGGC
>NZ_JBEZWH010000131.1:0-9138 GCF_040703975.1 Spirillospora sp. NPDC029432 | reverse complement strand
TTTAATCAACCGGCGACCACCGATTACTACCCCCTGGTACCCACACTCTTCCCCACCACCCCGCTCTCCCCACCCCCCGCCCCGCGGCGCCGGCGGGGGGGGCCGCCGCCCCCCCCGGGCCGGGCGCCCCGCCGCACGCACACACGACAGGAAGGCACGATGGGACGCGGGAGCCTCCGCATCTACCTGGGCGCGGCGCCCGGGGTCGGCAAGACGTACGCGATGCTCGCCGAGGGCGGCCGCCGCCGGGACCGCGGCACCGACGTGGTCGTCGGCCTCGTGGAGACCCACGGGCGGCCCCGGACGGCCGCGCTGCTCGACGGCCTGGAGACCGTGCCGCGCCGGACGCTGCGCCACCGCGGCACCGAGTTCACCGAGCTGGACGTCGCGGCGGTCGTCGCGCGGGCGCCGGAGGTCGCGCTGGTCGACGAGCTGGCGCACACCAACGTGCCGGGCTCGGGCAACGAGAAGCGCTGGCAGGACATCGAGGAGATCCTCGCCGCCGGCATCGACGTGGTCTCGACCGTGAACGTCCAGCACCTGGACTCGCTCAACGACGTCGTCGAGCAGATCACCGGCGTGCCGCAGCGCGAGACCGTACCGGACGAGGTGGTCCGCCGCGCCGACCAGATCGAGCTGATCGACATGGCGCCGGAGGCGCTGCGCCGGCGGATGGCGCACGGCAACGTGTACGCGCCCGACAAGGTGGACGCCGCGCTCGGCAACTACTTCCGCGTCGGCAACCTCACCGCGCTGCGCGAGCTGGCGCTGCTGTGGCTGGCCGACAAGGTGGACGACCAGCTCGACCGGTACCGCGCCGACCACGACATCCGCGGCACCTGGGAGGCCCGCGAGCGGGTCGTCGTCGCGCTGACCGGCGGGCCCGAGGGCGACACGCTGATCCGCCGGGCGGCGCGCATCGCCGACCGCACCAAGGGCACCGACCTGCTGGCGGTGCACGTCACCCGCAGCGACGGCCTGACCGGCGCCGCGCCCGCCCACCTCACCCGGCAGCGGGCGCTGGTGGAGCATCTGGGCGGCAGCTACCACCAGGTCGTCGGCGGCAACGTCCCGGACGCCCTGCTCGACTTCGCGGCCGGCGTCAACGCCACCCAGCTGGTGCTCGGCGCGTCCCGCCGGGGCCGTGTCGCGCAGCTGTTCTCGCGCGGCGTCGGCGTCACGACGACCGCGCAGTCCGGCTCCATCGACGTCCACCTGGTCACCCATGAGGAGACCAACCAGGGCCGCCGCTGGCGGGCGCTGCGGGCGGCCTGGGGGGTGCCGGCGAAGCGGCGCGACGCCGGGTTCGCCACCGCCGTGCTCGGGCTGCCGCTGCTGACGTTCGTCCTGAACGAGGCGCGCGGCCAGATCACGCTGGCCAGCGACATCCTGTTCTTCCAGGCGGCGGTGATCGGCGTCGCGCTGATCGGCGGCCTCTACCCGGCCCTGTTCGCGGCCATCACCGGGTCGTTCCTGCTCAATTACTACTTCACCCCGCCGATCCACACATTCACGGTGCACGCGCCCGAGGCGTTCTTCCAGCTGGTGGTATTCGTCGTCGTCGGCATCACGGTCAGCACGATCGTGGACGTCACCGCGCGGCGCGGCAGGGAGGCGGCGCGGGCCCGCGCCGACGCGGAGATCCTGTCCACGCTCGCCGGCGACATCCTGCGCGGCGACGCCCCGCCGGGCGCGCGGCGCCCGCTCACCGGCATCATCGAGCGGCTCCGCGAGACGTACGCGCTGGACGCGGTGACCCTGCTGGAACGGGACCGGCGCGTCCCGGCGGCGCCCGGCAGCCTCCGCGACCCGGGGGCGTGGACGATCGTCGCCACCGCCGGGTCCCGCCCGTGCACCAGCCCGGACGCGGGCGAGACCGACATCCTCGTCGACGAGGGCGCGCTCGCCCTGGTGCTGCGCGGCCGCCCGCTGCCGGCCGCCGACCGGCGGGTGCTGGAGGCGTTCGCGGCGCAGGCCGCCGTCGCGCTGCGGCACCAGCGGCTGGCCGAGACCGCCGGCCGGGTCCGGCCGCTGGCCGCCGCCGACCGGATGCGGACCGCGCTGCTCAACGCCGTCGGGCACGACCTGCGCACCCCGCTGGCCTCGGCGAAGGCCGCGGTGGAGAGCCTGCACAGCCCGGACATCGCCTGGAGCGACGAGGACCGGGACGAGCTCATCGCCACCGCCGCCGAGTCCCTGGAGCGGCTCGACCGGCTGGTGGCGAACCTCCTCGACATGAGCCGGCTCCAGGCGGGGGCGCTCGGCATCTCCGCCCGCCGGATCGCCGCCGAGGACGTGGTGCCGCGCGCGCTCGGCGACGCCGCCGACGCCGAGATCCGCATCCCGGACGGGCTGCCGGAGATGATCGCCGACCCGATGCTGCTGGAACGCGTCCTGGCCAACCTCATCGCCAACGCCGCGCGCTTCAACCCGCCGGGCGAGCCGGTGCTGGTCACCGCCAGCGCGCACGGCGACCGGCTGGAGCTGCGCGTCATCGACCGCGGCCCGGGCATCCCGCCCGCCGACCGGGACCGCGTCTTCGAGCCGTTCCAGCGGCTCGGCGACCGCGACAACCACACCGGCGTCGGGCTCGGGCTGGCCCTGGCCCGCGGCCTCACCGAGGCGATGGGCGGCACGCTGACGCCGGAGGAGACGCCCGGCGGCGGCCTCACCATGATCGTCTCGATGCCGCTGCGGCCGCCCGGGCCCGAGGGGCCCGCGGTCCCCGGAGAGGAGGAGCGGTGACGCGGGTGCTGGTGGCCGACGACTCGCCGCAGATCCTGGTGACGCTCCGGCTCAACCTGCGCGCCCGCGGCTACGACGTCCGGGTCGCCTCCGACGGCGCGCAGGCCCTGGCCGGCGCCGCGGACTGGCATCCCGACCTGGTGATCCTCGATCTGGGCCTGCCGGACCTGGACGGGGTGGACGTGATCCGCGGGCTGCGCGGCTGGAGCCGGGTGCCGATCCTCGTCCTGTCCGGGCGCACCGGCGGCCAGGACAAGGTGGACGCCCTGGACGCCGGCGCCGACGACTACGTCACCAAGCCGTTCGGCGTGGACGAGCTGCTCGCGCGGATCCGCGCGATCACCCGCCGCGCCCCGGCCGGCGAGCCGGCGCCACCGGTCTCCCAGGTCGGCGGGCACACCGTCGATCTGGTGCGCAAGGTCGTCACCGGGCCGGGCGGGGAGCGCGTGCACCTGACCCCGACCGAGTGGAAGCTGCTGGAGATCCTGCTGCGCAACCCGGGCGCGCTGATCCCGCAGCGCCGGCTGCTGGCCGAGGTGTGGGGGCCCGCGTACCTCAGGGAGACCCATTACCTGCGGGTCTACCTGGCCTCGCTGCGCCGCAAGCTGGAGGACGACCCGTCCCGGCCGCGGCATCTGATCACCGAACCCGGGATGGGCTACCGCTACGACCCCTGAACCCGCCCCCAAACCCGGCGTATCGGGCGCGGCTGAGGTGAGGCTAACCTAAAGATCATTCGCCCCGCCGCGCGCCCGGCCCGTCCAAGGGAGCCCCCCGCATGCCGAACGAGTCGCTGTCCGACTACGAGCACGACGCCGTCGACTCGGCCGAACGGCTCCGGGAGGCCTACGGCGAGCCGTCGCGGATCGTGATCGACAAGGTCGCCGACCATGTCGACGCGACGATGGCCCGGTTCGTCGGCGCCGCCTCCCTGGTCATGATCGGCAGCCGCGGCCGGGACGGCCGGATGGACGTCACCCCGCGCGGCGGCGCGCCCGGCTTCGTGCGGGTGCTCGGCGAGCGGCTGATCGCGGTGCCCGACCTGGCCGGCAACCGGCGCATCGACACGCTGCTGAACGTCGCCGAGACCGGCCGCGTCGGCGCGCTGTTCCTCGTGCCCGGCCGCCCGGACACGTTCCGGATCAACGGGCCGGCCCGGATCAGCATGCGCCCGGAGCTGCTCGACCACCTCCATGTGGACGGCAAGCCGCCGGTCGCGGCGCTGCTGATCGAGCCGGAGGAGGCGTACATGCACTGCCCGCGCTCGCTGACCTTCTCCAACGCCTGGCAGCCGGAGAACTGGCTGCCCCCGGAGGCCGTGCCGTCGGTGAAGGAGATGATCGACGCCCGGATCGCCGCGGCGACGGGGACGGCCGCCCCCGCGACCACCTGACCTGTTGCATTAGGTTAGCCTAACCTAATACTCTTGATTTCCGGGTGATTGGAGGGGCAATGCGCTTTGCCCTGCCCAGAAGGCTGCGCGGGCTGCTGGCCGCGTCCCTCATGCTGACCGCGCTGGCGACCGGATGCGCCGCCGACGGCGCCGAACCGGCCGCCGGCTCGGGCGGGGACGCCGGTGGAACGTTCCCGGTCACGCTGAAGACCGAGTTCGGCGACGTCACCGTGCCCAAGCGGCCCCAGCGGGTCGTCGCGCTCGGCTGGAGCGACGCCGAGACCGCCCTGGCGCTCGGCGTCGAGCCGGTCGGGACGGCCGACTGGCTGGAGGTGGGCGGCGACGGCCTCGGCCCGTGGGTGACCGCGAAGTACACCAAGCCCCCGGCCAAGCTGGGCACGCTCGAGGTCAACATGGAGGCGGTCGCCAAGCTGAACCCGGACCTGATCCTGGACACCCGGTCGGACGGCACCAAGGCGCGCTACGACCGGCTCAAGGAGCTCGGCGTCCCGGTCGTGGGCATCCCGCCGGGCGCCAAGGCGTATCTGACCTCCTGGGAGGACCAGCTCGACCTGGTCGGCAAGGCGCTGGGCAGGACCGCCGAGGCCGCCAAGCTGCGCGCCGGCCTCGACGCGAAGTTCGCCCAGGCCAAGAAGGACAACCCCGGCTTCGCCGGCAAGACCGTCGCCGCGGGCGTGCGCGCGCCCGACTCGTACGGCGCGTACGTCAACGGCGACGGCCGCGTCGAGTTCCTCCGCAAGCTCGGCTTCGTCAACGCGCCGAAGATCCAGGCGCTGGCCAAGGACAGCTTCTCGATCACGTTCTCCAACGAGCGGATGGAGCTGCTGGACGCCGACGTGACGCTCATGTTCCCCATCCGCGGCGACGCGCAGCAGATCGCCGACGACCCGCTCTACAAGGCCGTCCCGTCGGTCAAGGACGGGCGCTCGGTGCTGCTGCGCGACAAGAACGTCAGCGACGCCTTCTCCAGCGCCTCCGCCCCCGGCATGGCGTACGCGCTGGACAAGGTCGTGCCGCTGCTCGCCGAGGCCGTCGAGAAGTGACCCCGTGAGCACCGCCACCGCCGCGGAGCGCGAGGCCGCCGCGGTGCGCGGCCGCGTCCCCCTCGCCGCCGGGCTGGCCGCGCTGGGCGCCGCGGTCGCGGTGGCCGCGGCGCTCAGCCTCGCCGTCGGGGCCAAGCAGCTGCCCCTGACGACGGTGCTGGACGCGCTGCTCCACCTCGACCGCGCCGACCCCGACCAGCTGATCGTGACGGAGCTGCGGATCCCCCGCACCCTGATCGGCCTGCTGGCCGGGGCCGCGCTGGGCCTGGCCGGAACGGTGATCCAGGGCGTCACCCGCAACCCGCTCGCCGACCCGGGCATCCTCGGCGTGAACGCCGGCGCCGCCCTGTTCGTCGTGCTGGCGATCAGCGTGCTCGGGGTCGGGAGCCTCACCGGGTACGTGTGGTTCGGCTTCGCCGGCGCCGCGGCGGCGGTCGTGGTGGTGTACGGCATCGGCTCGCTCGGCCGGGAGGGCGCCACCCCGCTCAAGATCACGCTGGCCGGGGCGGCGCTGACGGCCGCGTTCGGCTCGATCACCAACGGCGTCCTGCTGACCGACGCGCTGTCGTACGACCATTTCCGCTTCTGGCAGGTCGGCGGCCTCACCGGCCGGGACGCCTCGGTGGTCGTGCAGGCCCTGCCGTTCTTCGCCGCGGCGGTGGTGCTCGCGCTGTGCTGCGGCCGCGCGCTCAACGCCCTGTCGATGGGCGACGACATGGCCCGCTCCTGGGGCCGCAACGTGGCCGCGAGCCGCGCCGCGTGCGGGCTGGCGATCGTCCTGCTGTGCGGGACGGCCACCGCGCTCGCGGGCCCGCTCGCGTTCGTCGGGCTGGGCGTCCCCCACCTCGCCCGCGCGATCACCGGCCCCGACCACCGCTGGCTGCTGCCGTACTCCATGCTGATCGGCCCGCTCCTGCTGCTGGCGGCCGACCTGATCGGCCGGCTCGTCGCGCGGCCCGCCGAGGTCCAGGCCGGGATCGTCACCGCGGTCATCGGCGCGCCGGTCTTCGTGGCGATGGTGCGGCGGCGGAAGGCGGCGGCCCCGTGACGCCCGGCCCGGAGATCCCCGCGACCGCCGTACGGGCCGTCGCCCGCGCCCGTACCCGCGGCACCGCACGCGCCCGCGCCGTCTGCGCCCTGCTCGTCCCGGCCGGGCTCGCGATGTTCCTGCTGAGCCTGTCCGTCGGCGACTACGCGATCCCGCTGCCCGACCTCGCCGCCTCGCTCACCGCGCGCGGCACGCCCGCGATCGACTACGTCGTCCACCGGCTGCGGCTGCCCCGCGCCGAGCTGGCCGTCCTGGTCGGCGCCGCGTTCGGGCTGTCCGGCGCGATCTTCCAGAAGGTGGTCCGCAACCCGCTCGCCAGCCCCGACATCATCGGGATCACCGCGGGCGCGAGCACCGGCGCGGTCGCGCTGATCGTGCTCGCGGGCGCGTCCGGCCTCGCCCTGTCGGCCGGGGCGCTCGGCGGCGCGCTGCTGACGTCCGCGCTCATCTACCTGCTGGCCTGGCGGCAGGGCGTCACCGGCTACCGGCTGGCGCTGGTCGGCATCGGCGTCGCGTCCGCCCTGACCGGCGTCGTGTCGTACCTGCTGACCAGGACCGAGGTGAAGGTCGCGCAGGAGGGCCTGGTGTGGCTCACCGGCAGCCTGTACGGCCGCGCGGACCGCGTGCTGCCGCTGGCGGTCGCCATGGCGGTGCTCGTCCCGGCCGCGTTCGCGCTCGGCCGCACGCTGCGCGCCCTGCAGCTCGGCGACGACGCGGCGCGCGGCCTCGGCCTGGACGCCGAACGGACCCGCCTCGCGCTGCTGGCCGTCGGCACCGGCCTGGCCGGCGCGGCGACGGCCGCGGCCGGGCCGGTCGCGTTCGTGGCGTTCCTGTCCGGCCCGATCGCCGCCCGCCTCACCCGCGGCGGCGGCCTGGGCCTGCTGCCCGCCGCCCTGGTCGGCGTGCTGATCACGCTCGTCGCGGACTTCGCCGCGCAGCACATGCTCGGCGGCACGCAGCTGACGGTCGGCGTCGTCACGGGCGCGGTCGGCGCCCCGTACCTGCTCTGGCTCCTGGCCGTCTCGAACCGCGGAGGCTACGGCGGATGAAGGAAACGACCCTGCACACCGAGGGGCTGGAGATCGGGTACGGCGACCGGCCGGTGGTGAAGGACCTGTCGGTGCGGATCCCGCCCGGGCGGATCACCATGGTCGTCGGGCCGAACGCCTGCGGGAAGTCCACGTTCCTGCGCGGGCTCGCGCGGCTGATCGGCCCGTCGGCCGGGACCGTCTGCCTCGGCGGCACGGACATCCGCGCGCTGCCGAGCCGGAAGGTGGCGACCGAGCTGGGCATCCTGCCGCAGACGCCGGTGGCGCCCGAGGGGATCACGGTCGTCGATCTGGTGGGCCGGGGACGCTACCCGCACCAGGGCTGGTTCCGGCGCTGGACGCCCGCCGACGACGACGCGGTGGCCGCCGCGATGGCCGCGACCGGGACGCTGGAGCTGGCCGGGCGCCCGATCGACGAGCTGTCGGGCGGGCAGCGGCAGCGGGTCTGGATCGCGATGGCGCTGGCGCAGCGCACCGGGATCCTGCTGCTGGACGAGCCGACGACGTACCTGGACGTCAGCCACCAGGTCGAGGTGCTGGACCTGCTCGCCGACCTCAACGCGCGCGAGGGCACCACCGTGGTGGCCGTGCTGCACGACCTCAACCTGGCCTGCCGCTACGGCGACCACCTGATCGCGATGAAGGACGGCCGGGTCGTCACCGAGGGCGCGCCGTCCGAGGTGGTGACCGAGGAGGTGGTGACGGACCTGTTCGGGATGCCGTGCCGCGTGGTCGCCGATCCGGTGTCGGGCACGCCGCTCATCGTTCCGGTGGGGCGCCACCACGTTCTGGCGCGGCAGGACTGAGGCGGCCGCCGTCCAGGACCGCGATCGCGCAGGACGCCCGGCGGGCGGCGGCGAGGTCGTGGGTGATGAGCAGCAGCGCCGTGCGGGCCGGGGCGAGCAGGCCGGGCAGCGCGTCCAGGACCCGGTCGCGGGTCGCCGCGTCCAGCCCCGAGGTCACCTCGTCGCAGACCAGCAGGGCGGGCCGGGCCATCAGGGCGCGGACGAGCGCGCAGCGCTGCAGCTGGCCGCCGGACAGGCCGGACGGGAGCCGGCCGAGCATGCCGTCGTCCAGCCCGAACCGGTGGGCGATGGCCCGCGCCTCCTCCCCGGCGGCGTCCCGGGGAAGGCCGCGCAGCAGCCGCCCGGCGGCGGCGAGCTGGCCGAGCATGGGACGGTGCGCCTCGAACGAGTCCGCGCCGTTCTGGTGGACGTACTGGACGGCCCTCCGCTGCGCGGCGTTCCGGCGCTCGATCCGGCGGGGCAGCCGCTCCCCGTTCCAGGTGATCTCGCCGGAGGTGGCCGGGGTGAGCCCGGCGAGCAGCCGGCCGAAGGTCGTCTTGCCCGCGCCGGAGGGGCCGATCAGCGCCGTCCGCCCGGCGGGCGGGAACGCCATCGTGATCGGGCCCGTGCGGCGCCGTACCGCCACGTCGCGGGCGCTCACGCCTTCGCGTGACGGGGCTCCCGATGGGATGAAGGCGGGCGGCGGGTCGAAGGGCGCCGGGGCGGGGAGGGCGGTCCCGGCGGGGCGGCCGCGTTCCAGGACGAGCACGCCGGTGGCGAGCTCCCGCGCGAACGGCAGGTCGTGGCCGAGCAGCAGGATCCCGGTGCCGCCAGCCGCGAGGGCGCGCAGGTTGCGGGCGAGGCCGGCCGCGGTGGCGGGGTCGAGGCCGCTGGTGGGCTCGTCCAGGACCAGCAGGCGCGCGCCGGTGACCAGGGCCGACGCCGTCGCCGGACTCGTCCCGGCGACGAGGAGCAGGCCGCCAAGGCCGAGTCCTACCTCGGCAACATTGCGTACCAGGGCGGCGACAAGCCCGCGGCGCTGGAGGCGTTCGGC
>NZ_JBEZWH010000130.1:0-9533 GCF_040703975.1 Spirillospora sp. NPDC029432 | reverse complement strand
CGGGGGGGGGGGGGCCCGCGGGGGGGCGCCCCCCTCTGGTTGTGGGGGGGGGGGGGGGGGGCGCCCCCCCCCCCCCCCCCGCCCGCGGGCCGCTGTTAGATTCGCCGTCCATGAACGTCTGGAACACCCCCGAACGCCTCGCCCTGCGGGAACTCGTCCGCGACTTCACCGCGCGGGAGATCGTCCCGCACCTGCCCGCGTGGGAGGAGGCCGGCGAGCTGCCGCGCGAGCTGCACCGCGAGGCCGCCGCCGCGGGGCTGCTGGGCGCGGGCTTCCCCGAGGAGGCCGGCGGGAGCGGCGGCGACGTGTTCGACGCGCTGATCGTCGCCGAGGAGATCATCCAGGCGGGCGGGTCCGGCGGGCTGGTCGCGTCGCTGTTCACGCACGGCATCGCGCTCCCCCACATCATCGCCTCCGGCGACAAGGACCTGATCGAACGCTTCGCGCGGCCCACGCTGGCCGGCGAGAAGATCGGCGCGCTGGGCGTCACCGAGCCCGACGCTGGATCCGACGTCGCCGGGCTGCGCACCACGGCCGTCCGCGACGGCGACTCCTACATCGTCAACGGGAGCAAGCTGTTCATCACCTCGGGCGTGCGCGCCGACTTCGTCACGACGGCCGTCCGCACCGGCGAGGCGGGCGCGGGCGGGATCTCGCTGCTGGTCGTCGAGAAGGGCACGCCCGGCTTCGCGGTGTCGCGCTCGCTGAGCAAGATGGGATGGCTCTGCTCCGACACCGCCGAGCTGTCGTTCACCGACGCGCGGGTGCCCGCCGCCAACCTGGTCGGCGCCGAGGACTCCGGCTTCCTGCAGATCATGATGAACTTCGTGACCGAGCGGCTGTCGCTGGCCGTCCAGGCGTACGCGACCGCGCAGCGCTGCCTCGACCTCACGCTGGAGTGGGCGCGTAACCGCGAGACGTTCGGCCGGCCGCTGTCGTCACGGCAGGTCGTCCGGCACAAGATCGCCGAGATGGCGCGGCAGGTGGACGTGGCGCGCGCGTACACCCGTTCCGTCGCCGAGCGGTACGCCGCCGGCGAGGACGTGCTGACCGAGACCGCGTACGCCAAGAACACCGCCGTGTACGCGGTCGAGCACGTCGTCCACGAGGCCGTCCAGCTGCACGGCGGCATGGGCTACATGCGCGAGTCCGAGGTCGAGCGGCACTACCGGGACGCGCGCATCCTCGGCATCGGCGGCGGCACCAGCGAGATCATGAACGAGATCGTCGGGAAGCGTCTCGGCCTCTAGCGGCGAAGTACTCCAGCAGCCGGGCGTGCCGGAACTGGTAGACCGGTCCCGCCCGGCGCAGCAGGCCGAGCCGGTGCGCGTCCTCCAGGAACGCCAGCAGCCGCCAGGGCAGCCGCCCGCGCAGGCCGGCGAGCGCGGCCAGGTACGCCATGCTCGCCGTCCCGGCACGGCTCCCGCCGACGAACCCCGCCACCGCGCCGAGGATGACGGCGGACATCAGCACGCCGTTGACCATCGGCCGGTCGCCGCCCGCGCCCGCCGCCTCCATCACCACGCCGATGGCGACCCCGACCAGCCCGACGACCGCGCCCAGGACCGCGATCCCGCCCAGGACCAGCGCGGTGGCGCCGAGGTCCCGGCGCAGCGCCGCGGGCGGGTCCCGCGGCCGGTCGTCGGCGGCCGGCGTCATCGCCCACTTGATCAGGCCCAGCAGCAGCCCGGCCGCGGCGAACGCGGCCACGAGCAGGCTCCATCCCGCCCCGGTGAGCGTCGCCTGCGACCGCACCGTGGACTCGGCGGCGTCCGTATCCACGTGGAACCACAGCCCGGGGGCGTATTCGAAGGCCGGCTCCAGCCCCGCCCCGTCCTGCTCCGGGCGGTCCACCGGGGTGACCGGGACCATCAGCAGCAGGCCCAGGATCAGCCCGCCGACCACCCCGGACAGGCAGCCGATCGTGAGCTGCCCGGCGAGCGCTCCCCACCGGCCCGCCGGCCGCAGCGAGGCCGGCGACGGCCCGCGCGGCCCATCGCGTTCCGACGCGCCCAGGATCCCGCCCAGCCAGCCGCTGACGAAGGCGGACACGGCGACGGACAGGGATTCCGGCGGGGTCAGGCCGCCGACGGCCCCGGCGATCGCCACGGCGGGCAGCGCCAGCAGCGCGCCGACGGCCGCCGTCCCGGCCGCCTTCGCGACGCGGCGCGTACGCCGCGCCGGGAACGCGCCGGACAGGCGCCACCACGTGATGTCGTGCTCGCCGGCGGCGTCCAGGCCCCGGGCGAGGAGCGCCAGCCACCGCTCGGCCCGGTCCGGCCGCCAGGCGCGGCGGGGGCGGAAGGGGTGCCGGTCGTCCTCCTCGCCGGGCGGGTTCGAGGTGATCAAGGCCTCGACCACGTGGTCGAGGAGGTGCCCGGTGAGCTCGCTCGGGCGGAGGACCGCGAGCGGGGCCGGGTCGGCGCGGGTGTCGATGTAGGTCTTGCGCAGCAGCCACAGGTCCAGCGGCGAGGTGAGCGTGATGGTGGCGATCAGCTCGTCCCAGGCGGGGTCGTACCGGCGCGGGAGGCATCTGCGGAGGTACGCGGCGGCGTCGGCGCGGTCGAGCGGCTCGGGTTCGATCACGGCGGCGTTGTTCAGCACGTCCCCGCCGGGTCCCTCCACGGCGATCACGTACTCGTCCGCACGGCAGGTGATGATCAGGCCGTCGTCCTCGGTGAGGGCGGCGTTCAGCTTCTCGATCACCTTGGGGCGCTGCGGTCCGGGCAGCTCGTCCAGGCCGTCCAGGACCGGCAGCACGTGGTGGCCGGCGACCAGGGCGCGCGGGGCGTCCTCGCCGAACGCGGCGGCGCCCAGCCCGGGATAGGCGGTGAGGAGCTGGGCGGCCAGCCAGTCGGGGTACTCCTGGCGGTCCGGGTCCCAGCTCGTCAGGCTGAACAGCACCGGTACGGGGCCGTCCGCCTCGCGCTGGTTCAGGAGCCTGCGCAGGAGGAGGACGGCCAGCGTCGTCTTGCCCATGCCGGGCTTTCCGACGATGACCAGCCTGCGCCGGGGCAGCTCGCGGAACCGCGCGGCCATCTCGTGCACCCGGTCGGCCCGCCCGGTGAACGGATCGGCGCCTTCCGGCAGGACGTACTCGGCGTCGTCGGCGAGGCCGGGCTCGGCGGGCCGCCACCGGACCGCCAGCGGGGCGGGGTCGTCCAGCTGGCGGATCCGGATCTCCCGCTCCCACTGCTCGCGGACGCGGTCGGCGAGCACCCGCCGCGCGCCGTCGATCCCGGACCGCTCCTGCATCGCGGCGAGGCGCTGCGCGGCGACGAACCCGAGCAGCGCGACCGCCAGCGCGGGGACGGCCCAGGCCCAGTTCCACCGGCCCTCGTCGAGGACCTGGTTGCTGGCGACCGCTACCGCCACGGTGGACACGACCGACGCGCCGCCCCAGAGCGCGATCCGCTTCACGAGACCCTCCCAACCGCCGGGAGGAGCCTAGATGATGTGATCGGCGCCCGGCAGCGGTTCGCCGGGGGACGCCGCCGGCCCGCGGTCAGCTCTGCACGACCGCGCCGCTCTCCAGGAGGCCGTCGACGTCGTCGAAGCCGAGGTCGGTGAGGACGTCGCGGCTCTGCCCGCCCGGCAGGACGGGGACGCCGTCCGTCTCGGCGGCCGTGCGGGAGAAGCGCGGGGCGGGGGCGGGCTGCTTCTGGCCGCCGCGCTCCACGAAGACGTCCCGCTCGGTGTTGAACGGGTGGTCGTACGCCTCCCGGAGCGACAGGACGGGCGCGACGCACGAGTCGCTGGGGAGGAAGACCTTGGCCCACTCGTCGCGGGTGCGGGTCCGGAACGCGGCGGCGAAGCGCTCGCGCATCTCCGGCCAGCGGCCCTGCTCGTGCTGGCCGGGCAGGCCCTCCTCGCCCTCCAGGCCGAGCAGGCGGACGAACTCGGCGTAGAACTGCGGCTCGATCGCGCCGACGGCCATGTGCCTGCCGTCGGAGGTCTCGTACACGTCGTACCAGGGGGCGCCGGTGTCGAGCATGTTGGTGCCGCGCTCGTCCTGCCACATGCCGCCGGCCAGGAAGCCGTGGATGAACGTGGTGAGGTGCGCGGTGCCGTCGACGATGGCGGCGTCCACGACCTGGCCCTTTCCGCTGGTCTTGGACTCCAGCAGGGCCGACAGGACGCCGACCACGAGGTACATGCTGCCGCCGGCGAAGTCGCCGAGCAGGTTCATCGGGACCTGCGGCGGGCCGCCGGCGCGGCCGATCGCGTGCAGCGAGCCGGTGATGGCGATGTAGCCGATGTCGTGGCCGGCGCTCTGGGCGAGCGGGCCCTGCTGGCCCCAGCCGGTCATCCGCCCGTACACCAGCTTCGGGTTGCGGGCGAGGCAGTCGTCGGGGCCGAGGCCGAGCCGCTCGGTGACGCCGGGACGGAAGCCCTCCAGCAGGATGTCGGACTTCTCCACGAGGCCGAGGACGACCTCCTTGCCGCGCTCGCTCTTGAGGTCGACGGCGATGGAGCGCTTGCCGCGGTTGGTGAAGTCCGACCCGCCGGTGGCGCGGCCCGGCTTGGCGGCCGACGCCCGGTCCACCCTGATCACGTCGGCGCCCAGGTCGGCCAGCAGCATCGCGGCGAACGGCCCCGGCCCGATCCCGGCCAGCTCGATCACGCGTACCCCGGACAGCGGCCCCTTGCCCATCCCAGCGCCCCTTTCGACGGCTCACTGAACGTTGTTCGGCTCCTAGTGTGCCCGATCCGGTAAGCGGCCGCTGACCCAGGTCGGATCAGGTGGGGCGGGCCGACAGCGTGACGGGCTCGGCGGGCTTCGCCCGGCCCTCGCCCTCGGCCGTCGCGGTCAGCAGCCGCGACCGCACCCGGACGGAGCGGAACGGGCCGTCGGCCTTGGGGACCAGTCCGCGCGCCGCGGCGGCGAGGTAGTACCAGCCGCCCTCGGACGCGCGCCACCACGTGCCGCTGACCGGCCGCCGGTCGTCGCACCAGCCGGTGTGGCGCTCCTCCCGGCCGGTCAGCAGCGTGGCCTGCCCGGCCCGGCCGCCGCCGGCGAACTCCATGCCGGTGCACACCCACCGCGCCGCTCCCCCGCCGTGCGGCAGCCGTCCCGACCAGAACTCCCAGGCCGTCGCCCGGGTCATGGGACGTGCCGGGCGGGAGGTCGCGCAGGCGAGGCGCTCCCAGGTGCGGACGGCCGCCTCGTCCAGGCGCCCGTCCCGCTCCCGGGGCTCGGAGGTCTGCGAGGTCTTCGGGGACGGCGAGGACTTCGAGGACTGCGAGGATTTCGGCGTCTCCGCGGGCCTCGAGGTGTTCGGCGTCTTCGGCGGCGAGGGCTCGCGGACCACGACCGGACGCCGCGGTGCCGCCGCCGGGCGGGGTTCGGCGGAGCGCCGCTTCACGGGCACGGGACGGCTCTCCCGGGGCTCGGCGGCCGGTCCCCCGTCGTTCCTCCGGCGGAGGGCCGCGGAGCCGCGCGCGGAGACGGGGGGCCGGACGCCCGCGAGCCGCTCGACGAGCCTGGGCAGGACGGCGACGGGCCGGGGCGACGGCTCGGGGCGTTCGGGGGGAGCGGCCTCGGGCTCGGGCGCCGGCTTCCGCGTCGACGTCGCCGGGGCCGGCGCCGGGGGCGGCACCGGGGGCGCGGGCCTCCCGGCGGCGGCGCTCTTCCTGGGGGCGGCGGCGGCCCCGGTGGCCGCGACCGTCTCCGTCCGTTCGGGGGCCTGGGCCTCGGCGGCGGGGCGGTGGGCGAGCGTCACCGTGCGGGGGCCGCCGAACTCGCCGACCGTACGGGCCCGGCCGTCGCCGACGACGTGCAGCACGGGGCCGCGGTGGCAGCGGGTACGGGCGATCGCGGGCGCGGTGAGGCCGCCGGTCACCGGGACCTTGCCGCCGTCCGGCGTCTCCGCGCGCTGCCAGGGGGCGAGCAGGTAGCGGCCGTTCCCGGCGGCGACGGGGTGCTCGGGGTCGGTGGCTGCGGCGGAGACGGTCATCGGGCCGTTCGGTCCGGTGAAGCGGGCGATCCGGTCGGCGCGGCGCAGCAGGGCGGTCGGGCGGCCGTCGACATGGCCCGCGAACAGCAGCTGGGGGTTGCCGGGCGGTCCCGTCCGGCCGGCCTCGGTCTCCTTGATCCAGGCGCGCAGCGCGCGGCCGGTGAACGCCCCGTCGCCCGCCAGGTCGCCGCGCGCGGGCCACACGTCCAGGCTGTGCGGGGCGCTCTTCCAGGCGTCCGGCGCGGCGGTGACCAGCCGGACGTTGCGGGCGGCGGCCGCGGACGGGCCGCGGAGGTCGTTCTCGCTCACCACGAGCGCGCCGACCAGGACGACCGTGAGCGCGCTGGCCACGGTCACCGGGAGGACCGGGCGGGCGTGGACGGGCCGCAGCGCGTCCGGCCCGAACGGGGCGGTCTCCGGCGGGGCGGGCACGGTCCCGGCCTCGCGGGCCCCCTCGGCCGCCTCGATCGCCGCCCACGGGTCGCGGACGCGGAGCCGGACGAGCTGGTCGCGCACCGCGTACCGGTGCACGCCGCACACGTACAGCAGCACGTAGGCGACGCGGACGGGCGCCTCCAGCCGCGACAGCGCGGCGGTGAGGACGGGGTCGGGCAGCCGGGCGGGCATGACGCGCAGCCACGGCCCCAGCCCGATGTGCAGCCGGCGGGACGGCCGCATCGCGCGGCGCAGCACGCGGGTGCGGCGGCGCGCCGGCTCGCGCACGGCGGTGGTGTCGACGATCCGGCGGGCCACCGCCAGCCGGTAGACCCGTTTCCCCTTTCCCGGGAGGACGAAATACGCCATCCTGACCAGTTCCTGCTCGTGCGCCTTCATGCCGATCCCCCGCTTCCGCTGCGACCGATGCAGCAGCAGACATTAGAGATCGGCATTGCGTTCCGGCGGGGAATTTGGCGGAACGATTAACCGGCCGGGCCCTTATCTCCCGATATGGGCGACGCGTTCGGTGAACGAGCCGTGGAATCCCATCGGGATGTGGTGGCGCAGCGGGACGATCGCGACGGGTTCGGCCGCCACGTCCCGGGCGTCGAGGACGAGCAGCCGCGAGCGGTGCTCGTCCGGGTCGTAGGCGACGACGAGCAGCCAGCCGTCCCCCTCGGGCGCGCCGGGCTCACGGGGGACGAAGACGGGCTCGCCGAAGCCGTGGCCGGGCGGCAGCTCGTGCACCGCGCGCGTCCCGGTGCGGTGGTCGTACGCGTGGATCCCGATCCGGTCGCCGCGCCCGCCCTCGCGCCCGGCGAAGTAGGTGTACCGGTGCGGGCGGCCGGCCTGGCGGACGTCCGCATGCGGCAATTCCATCGGAAAGGCGCAAAGCTCCTCTCCCTCGACCTTCGAGGACGGCGTGATCCGGTAGCGCATCAGCGCGCAGCCCCACGGGAAATCGTGCGTGCGGAATTCGCGGAACGCCGTCGACACCTCCCCCCAATCGGCGAATCGCACGAATTCCACCACGATGTCGTCCCCGTCCTCGAAGGCGTTGACGAAGTGGAAGCCCAGCAGCGCCTCGTGCTCGACGACCCGCGCCCGGCCCCCGTACCGGGGGACGATCGTGAAGCACGTCGGCCGGTGCGGCTCGTACACCAGGGCCTCGGCGATCGAGGACGTGCCCGCCAGGATGCGCCCGGCCTTGGGGATCACCGGGTTGACGACGAAGACGAGATGGCGGCGGGTCAGCGCGAAGTCGTGGTTCCACGGCGTGTACGGCAGCGGCACCCGCGGCAGATGGTGGAGCCGGCCGCCCGGGTCGACCCGGTAGCAGCGCAGGCTGCGCGCCCTGGTGAAGTCCATGCCGAAGTTGAACAGCTCGCCCGTGTCCGGGCAGCGGGACGGGTGCGCCGAGAAGGCGGCCATCATGCTCAGCCGCCCGCCGAACGAGTGCTCCCCCAAGGTCTCCAGGCTGTCGGGGTCGAGCCGGAACGGGCGGCCGCCCTCCCACAGCGCCAGCAGCTGCCCGCCGTGCAGGACCACGCCCGTGTTGGCCACGTTCGCGGGCCGCCGGAGCATGTTGCCGAGCACGCCGCCCGGCCGCTGCGTGCCGAGGCCGCGCAGCCCCGCCCGGCCCTTGCGCTGCCCGTACCGGTAGTGGCGCGTCCGCACGTAGCGGTTGCGGTAGTGGACCCGGCCATCGCCGGGGAACGTGAACATCGACAGCATCCCGTCGCCGTCGAAGATGTGGTCGAGCAGCGTCTCGCCGACCTGCCAGCGGCCCGGCCCGTTGCGGTAGAGCGTGCCGCGCAGCCCCTCGGGGACCCCGGTCCCCTCGACGGTGTAGTCGTGCTCGCCGTCCAGCGCCTCGTACATCTTGTACATGCCGCAGGGTGACACGCACCGTGGACGTAGTTCAATACCTAACGACTATCGCGCGGCCCGGCCCCCGCCGCCCCGTACTACCCTGGTGGCGCGGGGGAACCTCCGCTGGCGACCCGGCGTCGTACTCCCCAGGTGCCCCGACAAGCTCTCCGCGCGCTAAGGATTCCCCCAGCCATGACCGAGGACGTCCCCGGCTACCGGGTGCTCGAGCAGGTCGGCGAGGGCGGTTTCAGCGTCGTCTACCGGGCCCACCAGGAGCGGCTGGACCGGATGGTCGCGCTCAAGGTGCTGTCGATCAGCTCGGTCGACGACGGCGCGATGCGCCGGTTCCAGCGCGAGTGCAAGATCACCGGCCGGCTGTCCGGGCATCCGAACGTGGTGACCGTCCTGGACACCGGCTCCACGCGCTCCGGCCGCCCGTACATCGCGATGGAGTACTTCGAGCACGGCGCGCTGTCGGACCGGCTCGCCCGCGAGGGCCCGCTGCCGGTCGCCGAGGTGCTGCGGATCGGCGTCAAGATGGCCGGGGCGCTGGCCGCCACGCACGACACCGACGTGCTGCACCGGGACGTCAAGCCGCAGAACATCCTCGTGTCCGGATACGGCGAGCCCGCGCTGGCCGACTTCGGCATCGCCCGGCTGGTCGACTCGTTCGACGCCTCCCACACCCAGGCGTTCACGCCCCACCACGCGGCGCCGGAGGTGCTGGAGGGGCGCACGCCGGGTGTGGGCGCCGACATCTACTCGCTCGGCTCGACGCTCTACCAGCTGCTGGCCGGGCAGCCCGCGTTCAAGGGCCCGCCGGGCGAGGGCATCGCGCCGCTGATGCTGCGGATCCTGAACGACCCGCCACCGCCGATCCGGCGCCAGGACGTGCACGCCTCGGTCGCCGAGGTGGTCACCCGGGCGATGGCCAAGGCGCCCGAGCAGCGGTACGCCAGCGGGGTCGAGTTCGCGCGGCACATCCAGCGGGTGCAGAACGAGCTGGGCCTCCCCGTCACCGAGATGGCGCACAGCGGGGGCGCGGCGGCCGCGGTCTTCCCGTCCGCGTCGGCGTCCGCGTCCACCCTGTCGCCGTCGCCGCCGGACGAGGCGCCGCCCGCGTTCACGCATCCGAAGCCGCCGCCCGTACCGGACTGGGCGCCCACGCTGACCGGCGAGCACGGCACGGCGGGCGCGGGCACCGCCCCCGCTCCGGCCGTGCAGCCGTCGCCCTGGCACCCGGCCGCCGCGCGGCGGTCCGGCGCG
>NZ_JBEZWH010000129.1:0-9549 GCF_040703975.1 Spirillospora sp. NPDC029432 | reverse complement strand
GCCGGCCGTTCCCGGGGGCCCGCCGCCGCGCCGGCCGCGGCCCCGGCACGCGCCCGACCCCGTCACCGTGTGGGCGCGGCGCCATTCCCATCAGGGCGGCACCGACCCGGCCGCGCTCGCCCGGCACGACCGGGTCGCGCGCCGGTTCGCGGCGGCGTGCGAGGCGGGGGACACGGCGGCGCTGGAGGCCCTCCTGGCGCCCGACGCGATCGTGGTCAGCGACGGCGGCGGCAAGGTGCGCGCCGACGCGCGGCCCGCGCACGGCGCGGCGGCGGTGGCCCGGTTCGCCGCGGAGCTGCCGTCCGGCCGGCCGCGCACGGCCGTGACCGCCGAGTCCGTGAACGGCCGCACCGGCCTGGTGCTGCGCCGGGCCGGGCGGGCGGTCGCGGTGGTCGGCCTGAGCACGGCCGGCGACGAGGTCACCGCCGTGTGGGCCGTGCTGAACCCCGACAAGCTCCGACGGTGGCACCAGCCATGAACGGCGCGTTCCAGCCCATCTACACCGCCCGGGTGACCGTGAGCGGAGGCGGTTCCGCGCACGGCCGCGCGACCGGGCGGGCCCGTTCCGCGGACGGCGCCCTCGACCTGGACCTGCGGGCGCCCGAGGAGCTCGGCGGCGACGCGGCCGGCCCCGATCCCGAGCAGCTGTTCGCGGCCGGGTTCGCCGCCTCGTTCCACGGCGTGCTCGGCCTGGTGGCCCGGCGGCACGGGCTCGATCCCGCGCCGATCACGGTGGAGGCGGCCGTGGCCGTCGGCCGCGATCCCGCCGGCGGCGGGTACCTGCTGCGGGCCGCCCTCGCCGTGCGCTGGCCGGGGGTCGGGCGCGAGACGGCCGCGCCGCTGCTCGCGGAGGCGGCCGGCCTGTGCCCGTACGCGAGCATGACCCGCCAGGGCATCCCGGCCGCGATCGACCTCGTCCCCTAGCCGGCCGGGCGGCCCGGCGGCCGGGCGGCGCTACGGCCGCGGGTCGTCCGGCGCGGGCACCTCGCGGAAGCCGATCTTCCGGTGGGTGCCGTCGCACAGCGGCTTGGCGGCGGAGTGGCCGCAGCGGCACAGGGTCATCCGGTTGCGGGTCTCCAGGGGCTCGCCGTCCGCGCGGTGGACGGGCACCCCGCCGGTGACCCACAGCGCGCTGGCCTGCCCGTCCTCCTCCTCGAGGACGGAGACGGCCTGCGGCAGGTCCACCTCCACGGTGTCGCCGCCGCGCCGGAGGGCGTAGCTGTAGGAGCCCGAGGGGCAGTGGTCGATCCGGCCCATGATCGCCGCGCGCACGTCACTGTCGCCGGAGTCGTCGAGCATCTTGGCGATGGGCCGGGTGCGGCCGATGCAGAAGGCGGCGTGGATGCACAGCTCGCCGACGCGCTGGGCGGAGATGCCGGTCCCGTCGTGGACGTGCTGCAGCTCCTCGTACGGCGCGGTGATGGCGGCCTCGGTGCCGTCGAACCCGGCGCGGGCGTGGGAGCCGTCGCAGAAGGGCTTGGAGCCGGAGCGGCCGCAGCGGCAGAGCGCGTAGGTGTCCTCGGTCGGCAGGTCCTCGCCGGTCTTCCAGGTCAGCGCGTCGCCCTCGGCGGAGACGATCTTGCGCTTGCGGCGCAGCGGGACCCGGCCGTACACGACGTACGGCCCGTCCGGCAGGACGGCGACGCGGCGCCCCCCGCCCACGCTTCCGCGGCGGTCCTCGGGCGGCACGTACTCGAAGGCCGGGCCGGCGGTGGTGCCGGGGCCGTCGGGCATCCGCAGCAGCGCCTCGGCCTGCGCCTTGAGCGCGTACATGCTGCCGATGGCGACCGCGAGCATCCTCGGGCTCCCGTCGAACGCCTCCTCCAGCAGGTGCAGGACGGCGCAGTAGGTGTGGGCGAACTCCTCCTGCGCGGTGCGGACCGGATGCCCCGGCTCGTGGTCGGCGAGCCGCGGGTTCCGCCGCATCGGGCGGACCGCGGCCATGTCCACCTCGATCCTCTCGCCGGTGGGCCCGGACTCCGGGGTGTCGCCGCGCCGGTAGCGGCGGCCGGCGCGCAGCTCCTGGAACCGGTAGTAGTGGGCGACCTCGTCCCGCTCGGGGTGGAAGACGTCCGGGTCGCCGTCCCAGACCTCGCCGCGGGCGGTGCCCTCGCCCTGCTCGACGATCTCGTCCAGCGCGGCCAGCGCCGTGTCCAGGTCCCCGACGGCGATCAGCCGGCCGGCGGTGTGGCTGAAGTGCGCGTCGGTGACCTGGCGGGCGGGGTCGCCGGTGAACACCGCGCCCTCCCCCAGCCGCGCGCACAGCCCGCGCAGCCCCTCCTCGATCGCGTCGTAGAACTGCCCGATCGTCGCGTAGCCGTCGGCCTGGGCGGGCGCGCCGGGCGGCGCGGGCTCCTCGATCCGCAGGAACGTCTCCAGCGCCTCGGGCCCGAACGGCACCAGCGACAGCTCCACGCTGCCGTTGCTGTGCGGGAGCGGCCGCGGGTGGGGCGGCAGCATCCGGGGCGTGTCGAGGCGCGGCCGGCCGCCGACGGCGTTGAGCAGGTTCGCCGCCAGGGCCAGGTGCAGCATCTCCTCGGCGAAGACGCCGCCGACCACCTCGACGGCCGCCCGGTTGCGCTCGGCGTCGAGGGAGTAGAGCGCGACCAGGTACGGCGGGAGGGTCGCGTGCTCCAGCTCGATCGCCCACTGGAGGTGCTCGCGCAGGCTCTCGATCGTCGTCACGCCACCGAGTGGGGCGGTCATCGGAGATTCAGGAGATTCGGGGGTCGTCGTCTGGTCTGCGTCGTTCATGAGTGACTCGTTTCAGCTGTGGCGGCCGGGTGGCGGGGGCGTGCGGGGGGCGCCTACTCCACGAGCTTTCCTTCGGAGGAGACGTGGCGCATGAGCAAGGCGATCTGCTCGGGGATCGGCGGGACCGGTTCGCGCTCGACCTTGCCCGGCCCCGACCAGACCAGGTTGACCTGGAACGCGGGGTCGAGGCCGGGGTGGTCCGAGCGGTTGTGGCAGCCGCGGGTCTCGCGGCGTTCCAGGGCCGCCTCCAGGGTGGCGCGGGCGGCCAGCATGGTGGACTTCAGGTCGAAGGCGTGCGCGAGGTCCTGGTAGCCGGCGTTGTCGGGATGGATCCCGAGGGCGCCGACGCGGTCCTCGACCGCGTCCAGCCCGGCCAGCCCGGCCCGCAGCCCCGCCTCGTCGCGGACGACGCCGCAGTGCTCGGTCATGATGTCGCGGACGGCGCGCTGCAGCAGCCGCACGTTCTCGGGGCCGTCGCAGGCCAGCAGCCCGTCCACCTCCCGCCGCGCCTCCGCGAGCGCGTCCGGGCAGCGGCGCTGGGCCCGGAGACCGGCCGAATAGGCGGCCGCCGCCTCCCCCGCGATGCGGCCGAACACCAGCAGCTCGATGAGCGAGTTGCCGCCCAGCCGGTTGGCGCCGTGCAGGCCGCTGGCGGCCTCGCCGATCGCGTACAGGCCGTGCACGCCGGTGCCGTGGTCCTCGGGCCGCACCCACACGCCGCCCATGGAGTAGTGCGCGGTGGGCGCGACCTCGATCGGGTCGGTGGTGATGTCGAGCATCTGCAGGTCCAGTAGCGTCCGGTGGACGCGCGGCAGCCGGGTCATGATCGTCTCGCGGGGCAGGTGCGACACGTCCAGCCAGACGCCGCCGTGCGGGGTGCCGCGGCCCTGCTTGATCTCGGTGTACGCGGCCAGCGCGACCCGGTCGCGGGTGGACAGCTCCATCCGCTCGGGGTCGTACCGCGCCATGAACCGCTCGCCGAGGGCGTTCAGCAGCTTCCCGCCCTCGCCGCGGGCCGCCTCGGAGACCAGGGTGCCGGCGGCGTCCTCGGGTTCGACCAGCCCGGAGGGGTGGAACTGGACGAGTTCGGGGTCGCGGATCCGGGCGCCGGCGAGCACGGCCAGGCGGAACGAGTCGCCGGTGTTCTCGTCGCGCCGGGACGAGGTGTGCCGCCAGATCCGGGTGTGGCCGCCCGTCGCCAGGATGACCGCGTCGGCGTGGATCACGTGGCGGGTGCCGTCGTTCAGGTCGAAGCCGTAGGCGCCGAAGACCGTGCCGTCGCGCACCAGCAGGCGGGTGATGTGGACGGTGTCCAGGATCGGGACGCCGAGCCGCTCGGCCCGCCGGACCAGGGTGCGCTGGATCTCCAGCCCGGTGTAGTCGCCGCTGAACGCGGTGCGCCGCCAGGTGTGGGCGCCGAAGAAGCGCTGCGAGATCCGCCCGTCGGCCTCGCGCGCGAACGGCATCCCGTACCGTTCCAGGTCGGCGATGCCGCGGGCGGCGCCCTCGGTCACGATCCGCACGGTGCGCGGGTCGGCCAGCAGGTAGCCCTCCTGGAGGGTGTCGGCCGCGTGCTGCCGCCAGTCGTCCTCCGGGTCCATCGTGGCCAGCGCCGCGTTGATGCCGCCGGCGGCGAGCGTGGTGTGGGCGTCGGCCCTGGCCCGCTTGCCCACCGCCAGCACGCCGACACCGCGTTCGGCCAGCTCGATCGCGGCCCGCAGCCCGGCGCCGCCGGTGCCGATCACCAGGACCGGTGCCGCGGTCCGCCGCTCGGAAGCGTCCATGCTCGTACTCCTTGAAGACTGGGGATCTCGGTGCTCGGGGCAGGGGCGGCCCGCGGACGCGTGCTCAGGTGTTCCCGTCGGAGCGGGGGTCCTCTTCGAGCGCCTCGGCGGCGCCGAGGAGGTCGCGGAGGCCGATCTCGTCGCGCTCGACGTCGGTGGGGTCGTACAGCCATTCGGAGGGCGGCAGCGCCGCGGCCTCCTGCGGGAGGCTGGATTCGGCCATGCTCAGCTCCGCCTGGACCTCGGTCTCGAACTCGTGCAGGAACTCGTGGTCGCCGGTCGGGGTGGTCATCGTTCCTCCATGCGTGACGTGGACGGTCGCCGGGCGGCTGACGGCGTGGATCAGCCGTGTCGAGATCTGGCCGGTGGCGAACAGGCGGGCGAAGCGCGCGTCCTGCTCGGCCGCCAGGGCGTAGGCGGGGTGGGCGCGGTGGCGGCGGGCGACGATCGCGGCGACCTGCTCGGCGCGCCGGGACCAGGACCGCGGGGTGCCGCCGGGGTGCTCGATCCGCTCGACCGGCTCGAAGCCGGCGGCGCGGAGCAGCGCGGTCAGCTCCGGCTGAGTGGGGAAATGGTTGCCGGCCGGGGCCGGGGCGGTCCGCGGCCCGCGGGCGACGACCACCAGCAGGCCCAGGGAGGAGCCGGGCTTGAGCACCCGGTGGATCTCGCCGAGCAGCGCGGCCTTGTCCTGGAGCGTGCACAGCACGCCCAGGCACCAGGCGGCGTCCATCGACGCGGTCCGCAGGGGGATGCGCCGGCCGTCGGCGGTGATGACCGGCAGGCCGAACAGCCGGGCGGCGGCACGGCACGCGGCCGGCATCGGCTCCAGCAGGACCGGCCGGACGCCGAAGCGCTCGGCGGCCCAGGCGGCCGGGCCGCCCGCTCCGGCCCCCACGTCCAGCAGCCGGGTCCCGGCCGCCAGCTCGCACGCCTCGGCCAGCCAGGCCAGCGCGGCCGGGCTGGCGCTGCCGCGGCAGGCGGCCGGGATCGCATGCCGCCGCCCGAGCGGGCCGAGGCCCTCGACGGCCTCGGCCGTCCATCCGGCGACGTCGTCGAACTCCGCGGCCATCGCCGGTGCGGTCACGGCAGAACTCCCCTCGATCCAGCGGTCCGGCGAGCACACCGCGCCGGCGGCCGCGGCTCCCGCGGCACCGTCGGCGCGCTCTTCCTCACGTCCCTCACTCAACTCCGCTCGCGGCCCCGGGATCAGGGGCGAACGGAGCGGCGGTGCCGGGACCTAGGTCCCGCGTCCCCTCACCGGGTGCGGCGGCCGGAGACGATCCGGGGGTCGATGCGGATGTAGTGCTCGCGCTCCCCGGGCGCCCAGGGATGGAGGGGAAGGGCGCGCAGGCCGGCCAGGTCGGCCGGGTCGGTCACCGCCCGGGCGGTGCCGACGACCACGACGGACCAGCCGGAACGGGCGGCGGCGTCGTAGTCGTCGATCTCGAACGCGACGACGGCGTCGCGGAGGGCGGTGGCGAGCCGGGACGTGGCGTAGGTCCGGATGATCACGTGCCCGCCGGCGAAGGCGTAGCCGACGGGCTGGACGGCGGGCAGGGCCCGGTCGGTGAAGACGACGCGGCCGAGCGGGGCGGCGGCGAGCAGCGCCCGGCACTCCTCGATGCCGAGGATCTCCAGCCCGCCGTGGTCGAGTCGCATCGGCCTCAGGACTCCCGCCCCGCGGCTCCCGCGCCGGGGACGGGCGTCCCGATCCGCGGGCCGGGCGCTCCGCGGGACCACCGCTTGGCGAGCTCGACGAGCGCGTACGCCACGGCCGCCACGGCGGCGATGCGGGCCCAGGCCGGGGCGGGGAGCGGCGCGGAGCGGAACACGTCGTTCATCACGGGCGCGTACGTGTAGAGGGCCTGGACGGCGATGAGGGCGAGCGCGCCCGCGCCGACCCAGGGGTTGCGGCGGACGCCGCCCCACAGCAGCGGCCGGTCCAGCGACAGGCAGTTGAACAGGTAGGCCAGCAGCGTCGCGGCGAAGACGTTCACCACGACGGTGCGGGCCTGCGCGAGGGACGCGCCGGCGGCCTGCTCCCAGTGGAAGAGGCCGAACGCGCCGGCGAGCAGGATCACCGAGACCAGCAGGACGCGCGCGGTCAGCGCGCGGGTGACGAGCGGCAGGGACGGGTCGCGGGGCGGGCGCCGCATGATGTCCTCGTCGTGGGGTTCGACGGCGAACGGCAGCCCGAGCACCAGCACGGCGGTCATGTTCAGCCACAGCACCTGGACGGGCAGGATCGGCAGCTCGCCGCCGCCGAGGATCGCCGCCATCAGCACCAGCCCCAGGCCGATGTTGGCGGGCAGCGACCACACGATGAACTTCACCAGGTTGTCGAAGACGCCGCGCCCCTCCTCGATGGCGGCCTCGATGGACGCGAAGTCGTCGTCGGTGAGGATCATGTCGGCCGCCTCCTTGGCGACCTCGGTGCCGCCGCGCCCCATCGCCACCCCGATGTCGGCCTGCTTGAGCGCGGGCGCGTCGTTGACGCCGTCCCCGGTCATCGCCACGACGTGCGACCGGCTCTGCAGGGCCTGGACGAGGCGGAGCTTCTGCTCGGGCGAGACCCGGGCGAACACGGCCGTCTCCTCGACCGCGCCGGGCAGCTCGGCGTCGGGGCGGGCGGCCAGCTCCGTGCCCGTCATGACGCCGCCGCGCAGGCCGATCCGCTCGCCGATGGCGCGGGCGGTGGCGGCATGGTCCCCTGTGATCATCTTGACCTGGACGCCGGCGGTCCGGCAGGCGGCGACGGCGCGCACCGCCTCCTCCCGGGGCGGGTCGTGCATGGCCTGCAGCCCGAGGAAGACCAGGCGGGGCAGCCCGCCGAGCCGGTCGGCCGGCGGGTCGACGGCGGCGCGGGCGAGGGCGAGCACGCGGAGGGCCTGGTCGCCGTAGGCGTGGGCGATCTCGGTGACGCCGCCGGCGTCGAGGGGTTCGGGCTCGCCGTCCGGGCCGAGCTGCGCGTCGCACATGGCCAGGATCCGTTCCACCGACCCCTTGACGTAGACGTCGCCGCCCGCGTGCAGGGTGGCCATGTACCGGCGCTCGGAGCTGAACGGGATCGCGTCCAGCCGCTCGGGGACCTCGGTGATGCCCGCCTTGGCCGCGCTGACGACCAGCGCGCCCTCGGTCGGGTCGCCGACCAGCCCGCCCCCGCCCTCGGTGATCCGGGCGTCGTTGCAGGCCAGCCCGGCCAGCAGGCAGGCGCGGACCGCCGGCAGGGAGGCCAGGTCGGCCGGCGCGCCGGCCGACCTGATCTCGCCCCGCGGCGCGTACCCGATGCCGGTCACCTCGTACAGGTGCCCGCCGGCGGCGATGCCGGTGACGGTCATCTCGTTCCGGGTGAGCGTGCCGGTCTTGTCGGTGCAGATGACGGTGGTGCCGCCGAGCGTCTCCACCGCCGGGAGGCGGCGGACGATGGCGTCGCGCCCCACCATCCGCGCCACCCCGAACGCCAGCGTGATCGTCACGACCGCCGGCAGCCCCTCGGGGATCGCGCCGACCGCCAGGGCGACGGCGGCGGTCAGCGTCTCCGCGGCGGGCTGCCCGCGCAGCACCCCGACGGCGAACGTGACGGCCGCCAGCCCGAGGATCGCCGCGGTGACCACCCGGCCGAAGCGGGCGATCTTGCGGGTCAGCGGCGTGCGGACGGAGGTCGCCTGGTCCACGAGCCGGTGCACCAGCCCGATCTCGGTGCCGGCGCCGGTGGCGGTGACGATGCCGGTACCGGTGCCGTAGGTGGCGAACGTCCCGGAGAAGGCCATGTTGCGGCGGTCGGCGAGCACGGCCTCGCCGAGGGGCGCCGGGTCCTTGGCGACCGGGGCCGACTCGCCGGTCAGCGCCGACTCGTCCACCTTCAGCCCGGCGGTCCGGACCAGGCGCAGGTCGGCCGGGACCTTGTCGCCGGCCTCCAGCATCACCACGTCCCCGGGGACGAGGCCGGCCGACGGCACCCGCGCCGGCCGGCCGTCCCGGACGGCGGTGGCGGTGGTGCGGGTCAGCGCGGCGAGCGCCGCCAGCGCCCGTTCGGCGCGCGCCTCCTGGGCGAACCCGACGACCGCGTTCACGATCACCACGCCCAGGATCACCGCGGCGTCGACGTGCTCGCCCAGGGCGGCGGTGATGATCGCCGACACCAGCAGCACGTAGATCAGCGGGTTGTGGAACTGCAGGAGGAAGCGCAGCGCCGGGCCCCGCCGCCGTGCCGCCGGGAGGGTGTTGGGCCCGTGCCCGGCCAGCCGCGCGGCGGCCTCCTCGGCGCCGAGCCCGCGGTCGGGGTCGGTGCCCAGGTCGCTCGCGACCTGGGCGGCGGTGAGCCGGTACGGCGGGCCGGCGGCGGTCGTCGTCGTCACGCCCCCAGCGTCGCGCCCGCCCGCTCCGCCGGACAGAGTCGAAGGTCCCTAGGGGCCCGCGCGCGCCCGGCGGCGGACGGTCACTCCCGGTCCCGGCCCTTGGGGGCCCCGGCCTTGAGCCGGGTCGCGTACGCGGCGGCCTGGGTGCGGCGCTGCATCCCCAGCTTCGCGAACAGGCTGGAGACGTAGTTCTTCACGGTCTTCTCGGCGAGGTACATGCGGGCGCCGATCTGCCGGTTGGTCAGCCCCTCGCCGATGAGCTCCAGGATCTGGCGCTCCTGGCCGGTGAGGGCCTGCAGCGGGTCGCTGCGCTCCTGCCGCTCGCGGATGCGCTGCAGCATCCGGGCGGTGGAGCGGGGGTCGAGCAGCGACTGGCCGGAGGCGACGGTGCGCACCGCGCCGACCAGGTCCGAGCCGTGGATCTGCTTGAGCACGTACCCGGCGGCCCCGGCCATCACGGCGTCGAACAGCGCGTCCTCGTCGTCGAACGAGGTCAGCATGAGGCAGGCGACCTCGGGCATGGCCGAGCGGATCTCGCGGCACACCGTGACGCCGTCGCCGCGACAGCGGGTACGTCTTCACCTGCCTCAACGGTGACCCGATGGCTCCGGACCGGCTGACGCGCACCTTCAAGAAGCTGATCGCCGATCATG
>NZ_JBEZWH010000128.1:0-9702 GCF_040703975.1 Spirillospora sp. NPDC029432 | reverse complement strand
GCGGGCGCCGCCGCCGACCGCGCCACCGCGCCCGTGCTCGGCCGGCTGCCGTCGGGGTGGCGGAACGTGCCGTCGCAGCCGCAGCGCAGGTCGTACGAGGCGCCGGACGGCACCGTGATCGAGGTCGCCTACCGGCTCGCGCGCGGCGGCGTCCTGCACGCCGAGGGGCACGACGGCGTACGGCTCGTCGAGGCGTCCGCCCCGCCCGCGGCCGCCGGTTCCGCCGCGGGAGACGGTTTCGCCGGGTCCGCCGGGTCCGTGACGCTCGAGACCGGCGGTGTGCGGTACGCGTTCGAGGTGCGGCGCGTCCACGACGACGTGTACGTGCACTCCCCGCTCGGTCCGGTGGCGCTGCGCGCGCTGCCGCGCTTTGCCGACCCGAGCGACCTGGTGGCGCCCGGGTCGCTGCTGGCGCCGATGCCCGGCACCGTCGTCCGCGTCGAGATCGAGGCGGGCGCCGCCGTGACCGAGGGCCAGACCCTGGTCGTGCTGGAGGCGATGAAGATGGAGCACCGCATCGCCGCCCCCGCGTCCGGCGTGGTCGCCGAGCTGGCCGCCGCGGCCGGGCGGCAGGTCGAGTCCGGCGCGGTCCTCGCCGTCATCGCCCCCGAACCCGAAGGGACCCCCGAGTGAGCTTCGTCGAGACCGAGGAGCGGCGGGCGCTGCGCGCCGCCGTCGCCGAACTGGGCGCGAAGTACGGCCCGTCCTACTATGTGGAGAAGGCCCGTTCCGGGCTGAAGACCGACGAGCTGTGGGCCGAGGCCGGCCGGCTCGGCTACCTGGGCGTCAACGTGCCCGAGGAGTACGGCGGCGGGGGCGGCGGCATCGGCGACCTGGCCGCGGTGTGCGAGGAGCTGGCCGCGGCCGGCTGCCCGCTGCTGCTGATGGTGGTCTCGCCGGCCATCTGCGCCACGATCATCGCCCGGTCCGGCACCGAGGAGCAGAAGAAGCACTGGCTGCCGCGGTTCGCCGACGGGTCGGTGAAGATGGCGTTCGCGATCACCGAGCCGGACGCCGGATCCAACTCGCACAAGATCACCACGACCGCGCGCAGGGACGGCGACGGCTGGATCCTGAACGGGCAGAAGACGTTCATCTCCGGCGTGGACGAGGCCGACGCGGTGCTGTTCGTGGCCCGCAGCGCCGACCAGCAGGGCAACCTGCGGCCCTCGCTGCTGATCGTCCCGACGGACGCGCCCGGCTTCACCTACACGCCGATCGACATGGAGATCGTGTCGCCGGAGAAGCAGTTCGTGTGCCACCTGGACGACGTGCGGCTGCCGTACGAGGCGCTGGTCGGCGACGAGGACGGCGGGCTGCTGCAGCTGTTCGCCGGGCTCAACCCCGAGCGGATCATGGCCGCGGCGATGGGCGCCGGGATCGGCCGGCTCGCGCTCGGCAAGGCCACCGCGTACGCCAGGGACCGGCAGGTCTTCAAGACGCCGATCGGCGCCCACCAGGGCCTGGCGCACCCGCTCGCCGCCGCCAAGATCGAGCTGGAGCTGGCCCGCCTGATGGGGCAGAAGGCCGCCTGGCTGTACGACGAGGGCGACGACGCCGGCGCGGGCGAGGCGGCGAACATGGCCAAGTACGCCACCGCCGAGGCCGCGATCCACTGCGTCGACCAGGCCATCCAGACCCACGGCGGCAACGGGCTGACCACCGAGTACGGCGTCGGCATGCTCGCCGGGGTGGTGCGGCTGATGCGGATCGCCCCGGTCAGCCGCGAGATGATCCTCAACTTCGTTGCCCAGCACTCCCTGGGCCTGCCCAAGTCGTACTAGCCGCCCACCGCGCCCATCGCGTCTCGTGTGCCGCCCGGACGTGTGGCTCTCAAGGAGGAGTTCCCCGATTCCGACCGCAGGGTGATGCCATCACGCGCCCGGGCGGCCTACCGTCGTCCCGGGATGACGGTGATCGCGCGGTTGCGGAGCATGGGCGCCGGGCTGGCCCCCCCCCGGGGCCGGGGCGCCGCTGCTGCCGTTGCGGCGCGCCGGCTGGACGGCCTGGGCGCCGCACGCCGCCGTCGCGCTGTACGCCGTCATCGTGTGCGGGTACGCCTGGCACACCCTGATCGAGGACTTCGGCGTCCCCAACCTCGCCGCGGGCACGCTGACCGTCGCGCACGCGCTCGCGCTGCCGGCCGCGCTGTACTGGCCGCTGGCGGCGTGGTGGGCGTCGCTCGCGCTGGCGGTGGCGGCGGCGCTGGCGGCGGGGCTGGAGGCCACCCGCCTCATCACCGCCGCGGGGACGGCGCGGGTCCTGGTGCTGACCACGTTCGACCTGGACGAGTACGTGTACGAGGCGCTGCGCTCGGGCGCCAGCGGGTTCCTGCTCAAGAGCGCCACCGGGCGGGCGCTCGCCGAGGCCGTCCGGGTGGTCGCCGACGGCCAGGCGCTGCCGGCGCCGAGCGTCACCCGCCGGCTGATCGCCCACTTCGCCCGGACGGCGACCCGCCCGCACCGGCCGCTGAAGGCCGACGCGGCGCTCACCGGGCGCGAGACCGAGGTGCTGGCACTGGTCGCCGGTGGGCTGTCGAACGCCGAGATCGGCGAGCGGCTCATCGTCGCCGAGCAGACCGTCAAGACGCACGTCGGCCGCATCCTGGCCAAGCTCGGGCTGCGGGACCGGACGCAGGCGGCGGTGTACGCCTACGAGACCGGCCTGGTCCGGCCCGGCTCCGGCTGACCGGCCAGCCGGTCGACCTGGCCGTCCAGCGGCGGCGCGCCGAGCCGGTTGTCGACCTCGGCGTGCGGGACGGGCGGCGGCTCCTCGGGGCGCATCCGCTCGACGAACGCGGCGAACCCCGCCAGCTTGCCGCGATCGCGCTCCAGCCCGCGCGCCTCCAGCCGGTGCCGCAGCGTCGCCGCGTCCGAACGGATCCACACCAGCCGCACGTCCGGCCCGCCGAGCGCGGCCGTCCACTCCGCCCACCGCCCCGGATCGCGGATCTGGCCGGTGAACGGGCCGCTCAGCAGCACCGGGCAGCCGGCGGCGCGGATCTCCCGGGCGGCGTCGGTGAGGCCCGCGTACTCGTGCCGCTTGACATGCTCGTCGTACCAGGGGCCCTCGCGCTCGCCCGGATCCCGCCCGTACGCGCGGAGGATCGCCGCGACGAACGGCCCGTACAGGGTGTCCTTGTCCAGCAGCGCGGGCGCCGGGCGCAGCCGGGCCAGCAGCAGCCGCGCCACGGTCGTCTTGCCGCCGCCCGGCGGGCCCGCGACCACCCACACCGTGCCCGGGGTCATGCCGGGATGCGCAGGCGCCGGGTCGCCAGCTTCCCGATCCGCGCCTCGTCGATCTCGTGGCCGAGCCCCGGCTGGGTGTACGGGACGCCGACGACGCCGCCCGACGACCGCACCGGCGGCGTCACGAACGCCGGGCCGCCGGCCGGGTCGGACACCTCGCTCGGCAGCGTCACCCCGGGCAGCGCGGCCAGCGCGACCGCCGCCGCCTGCCCGATGCCGAACGCGCCCGCGCCGGTGCACCAGACGTCCCAGCCGGCCGCGTAGGCAAGGTCGTGCGCGCTGCGGGCCGCGGTGAGCCCGCCCATCGCCGACAGCCGAAGGTCCAGCACCCGGCCCGCGTCCAGCGCGATCGCCGCGTCGAGCGTGGCCAGGTCGCCGATCCCGGGCGCGACGGCCGTGCCCGTCCGGGCCTGCAGGCGCGCGTGCGCCGCGAGGTCGTCCTCCGGGAACGGCCGCACGATCGCCAGCACCCCGTAGGCCTCCAGCCCTTCGAGGACGGCCAGCTGCTCGGGCGTCTCGCGGTAGTGGTGCCCGGCGTCGGCGACGAGGGCCAGCGCGGGGAACGCCTGCCGGATCGCCCGTACCGGCTCGATGTCCCAGCCGGGCCGCACGTCCAGCGTGACCCGCGTGTGCCCGGCGCCCACGGCCTGGTTGACGCGGCCCACGACGGTGTCGAGCAGCGGCTCCGGGGTGAGGCGGGCACCGGTGACGATCGAGGTGCGGGTGCCGCCGAGGGCGTGCGCGAGCGGCAGCCCGCGGGACCGGCACCACAGGTCCCAGCACGCCGTGTCGATCGCCGCCGCGGCGGCCGGGCAGCCCAGGTCGGCGGCCGCGGACACGTCCTCGGGGCGGTCCAGCTCCAGGCCGATGAGCGCCGGCCCCATCCGCTCCTCGATGTCGGACCACACCGGGTCCGGCCCGCCGGCCGCCAGGGCGGCCTCGCCCCAGCCGACCGTGCCGTCCTGGGCGGTCAGGCGCACCAGGACGCTCTCCGGCCGCCGCCCGCGCGGCATCGCCACCCGGAAGGCGTCGCAGCCGTGGATCGAAGGCACCGTCACCCGCCCTTCACGCTCGGAAGTCCTCCCACCATGATCCCCCTTTCCGGGAGCGGTGAAGACACGCGCCGCCCCTAGCGGCGCCGGAACCGCACCGGGCGCCTGCGGTAGCCGCCCTCCTCCAGGCCCGCGAGGCGCTCGAACGGGTTGTACGAGGCGTGGTCGCCGCACAGCAGCATCGAGATCCCCGCGCACAGCAGGTACGGCGGGATCATCGCCGGGCCCAGGCACCAGGCGTACTGCGTCGAGTGCCGCGCCTCGTGCCGCAGCAGCGCGGGCCGGTCGAGCAGGGACGCGGCGTCGTGCCGCACCAGCACGACGTTGCCGAGCGTGAACGCGGAGGCGACCGGCACGGGCGGCCGGTAGCCGCCGGCGATGAGGAGGCCGTCCGGGCCGCGCCGCACCGGGCCGCGCGCGGCGGCCGCGGCCAGCAGCAGCCCCAGCGGGGTGGACAGGTTGGCGACGTTGACGGCCTGGCGGAGCCGGTACGCGGCCCTCACGGCGCGGCGGCGGCCGTCAGGACGGGCACGAGTCGGACAGCGACATCGGCTTGGTCTGCGTCCTGCGCGGCGTGGGGGAGGAGGTGGCGCCGGCGACCGGCCTGGTCTTGGTCGGCGAGGCCGACGGCGACGGGGAGGCGGTCTCGCGGTCGCCCGCGACGGCCCGCGCCGCGAGCTTGCGGATCAGCGCGAAGTCGGGGTTGCCGGTGTGGATCAGCGGCGGCACGAACTGGAGGCTGTCGATCCGGGCGCCGTCCTTGACCCTGCCCGACAGCGACACGAACGCCGGCAGCAGCTCCTGCGGGATGTCGGTGGAGATCGCGTTCTTGGTGGCGGCGGCCAGCTTGTCGAACTTGGTCAGCACCGTCTGCGGGTCGGCCTGCTTGGCGATGGCGGCCAGCAGGCACTTCTGCCGGCCCATCCGGGTGTAGTCGTCGCTCATCGTGCGGGACCGGCCGTACCAGAGGGCCTCCTTGCCCCTGAGCACGCGGTCGCCGGGCTGCAGGACGTCGCCGCGCTGCCCGTACGGGATCGGCTGCTCGATCTTGACGCGGACGCCGCCCATCGCGTCGATGATGTCGGCGAACCCGAACATGTCGACCAGGATGTAGTAGTCGACCGGCTGCCCGAGGATCCCGCCGATCGTGGACTTCAGCAGCTCGGGGCCGCGCTGGTTCTTGCGGGCGCCCGGCACCAGGTCGGGGTGGTCCTCGGCGTACTGGTAGACCTCGTTCAGCAGGCCCGGCGTGCCGGCGCCGTCGCCGGTGAAGCCGTAGGGGAACCGGTCGCGGGCGGGGCCCGGCGGCAGCGGGAAGCTCTCCAGGTTGCGCGGCAGGCTCAGCAGCACGGTGTCGCCGGTCTTGGTGTCGACGCTGGCGAGCGTCATGCTGTCGGTGCGCACGCCCTCGCGGTTGGAGGCGGCGTCGCCGCCCAGCAGCAGCACGTTGACCCGGCGCTGCCCGTTCCACGGGTCCTTGGTGTCGATCGGGCGGCCGCCGGCGCCGCCGGTCTTGAAGATGCCGGTGAGCGCGTCCCGGAAGACGTAGGTGTTGTACGCGCCGAACGTCACCGGCACCGCGACGGCGAAGCACAGCATCGCCACGGCCACCACGCCCGCCGCGCGCCCGCCCAGCGAGAGCGACCCGGGCCGGACCAGCTGGTACGAGCGGATCACGATCGTCACCCACACCAGGCCGAGCACCAGGATCCCGGCGGCGATGTAGGAGAGCCAGGCCGGCTGCACGGCCAGCCCCATCAGGTCGCCGCGGAAGAACGTTCCCGCGATCGCGGCGGCGGCGACCAGCAGCACGAACGCGCCCAGCAGGATCCCGCCGATCAGCCGCCGGCCGGTGCTCAGATGGGCCACGCCCCAGACCAGCGCGGAGGCCAGGGTGAGCGCGAGGGCGCGGCCAAGGCCGGGTTCGGCGTCACCGCTGCGGGCACGCCGGCCTGCCGATCGACTCGCCATGTACGCTCCGATTCCCCACACGCGGTGATCTGAGGCTCTGCCTACCATTATGGACGCGCAAAACCGGCATGGAGTTGCCAGGGCGGTGGCGTCCGAATCCGGTGCCGGGACGGTCCGGGGCGGCGGCCGCCGGAGGTCCGGAGATCCGGATCACCCGGCGATCCTAGCGGGGAACCGGGCGTGGCACGGCGATCCCGGTGATCTTGGGGCGAATCCGTGCGAAGGCCTTACCAGCTGCTGGACAGCGGCATCCCCTCGGCGTAACCGGACGAGCTCTGGATCCCGACGGTGGCGCGCTCGTGGAACTCCTCCAGCGTCCGCGCGCCCGCGTAGGTGCACGAGCTGCGCAGCCCGGCCACGATCGAGTCGACCAGGTCCTCCACGCCGGGCCGCTCCGGGTCCAGGAACATCCGCGAGGTCGAGATGCCCTCCTCGAACAGCGCCTTGCGGGCCCGGTCGAACGGCGAGTCCTCGGCGGTGCGCAGCCGCACCGCGCGCGCCGACGCCATGCCGAAGCTCTCCTTGTAGAGCCGGCCGTCGGCGGCGCGCTGCAGGTCGCCGGGCGACTCGTAGGTGCCGGCGAACCAGGAGCCGACCATCACGCTGGACGCCCCGGCGGCCAGCGCCAGCGCCACGTCCCGCGGGTGCCGGACGCCGCCGTCGGCCCACACGTGCCGGCCGAGCCGGCGCGCCTCGGCGGCGCACTCCAGCACGGCGGAGAACTGCGGCCGCCCGACGCCGGTCATCATCCGGGTCGTGCACATCGCGCCGGGCCCGACCCCGACCTTGACGATGTCGGCGCCCGCCTCGATCAGATCGCGGGTGCCCTCGGCGGTGACCACGTTCCCGGCCGCGACCGGGACGCCCGGGTCGAGCCCGCGGACGGCGGCCAGCGCGGCGATCATCTTCTCCTGGTGGCCGTGCGCGGTGTCGACCACCAGCAGGTCGGCGCCCGCCTCCAGCAGCGCCTTGGCCTTGCCCGCGACGTCGCCGTTCACGCCGACCGCGGCGGCCACGCGCAGCCGGCCGGCGCCGTCGACGGCGGGGGTGTAGAGGGTGGCGCGCAGCGCGCTCGTCCGGGTGAGGATCCCGGTCAGCCGGCCCTCGGCGTCCACGACCGGGGCGAGGCGGTGGCCGCGCTCGTGCAGCCGGTTGAACGCCTCGCGCGGGTCGACGCCGTCGGGCAGCGTCACCAGGTCGCGGGACATGATGTCGCGCAGCTGGGCGAACCGGTCGACGCCGTGGCAGTCGGCCTCGGTCACCACGCCCACCGGGCGGCCGTCCTCGACCACGATCACGGCGCCGTGCGCCCGCTTGTGCAGCAGCGCCAGCGCCTCGCCGGCGGTGTCGCCCGGCGCGAGCCGGATGGGGGTGTCGTACACCAGGTGGCGGCGCTTCACCCAGCCGATCACGTCGGACACCACCTCCACCGGGATGTCCTGCGGGATCACTGCCAGGCCGCCCCGGCGGGCGATCGTCTCGGCCATCCGGCGGCCGGACACCGCCGTCATGTTGGCCACCACGAGCGGGAGCGTGGTCCCGCTGCCGTCGGCCGTGGACAGGTCGACCTCGAGCCTGGATCCGACCGCCGAGCGGCGGGGGACCATGAACACGTCGTTGTAGGTGAGGTCGTGGACGGAATCGTCACCGTTCAGAAGGTGCACGGCTGTACTACACACCAATCGCGGCTGGAAGTGGCTGGGCCACCGTACATTGTGATCCATACCCCCGGGTGCTCCGGCCAATGCGGCGCCGGAGCCGCCGCCGGCGTGCGCCCCGGGGAGGCACGGGCCCGCCGGGGCTGGCCAGCGGTGGCCGTCTCACCGTCCGTGGCGGCGGGGACCGGCGGGACCGCCCCAAGGTGACGAAGGCATGGCCGGACCGTGCCTTTCGCGAACGATCCGGACGTCCACCGCGTAATACCTGAGACGGCGCGGACTCAGTGGTTTTGAGTGCAACGTGAGGTTTAGCTCTCTGTAAAGTTACCTCTTGACGATCCTGCGCCAGCGATGCAGTTTTCTTACATGTGCCTCGCGCGGAGATCCGCCCCCCGCCGGAGGCGTCACAGCAGAACACCGGGAGAAGCGCATGCACGTCACGCTCATGAGCCCGGTGTCCCGCGCCCGGCCGCGCCGGGGCCCGTCCGCCCGACGCAGTGATCATCACCACTCCGCCCGGCCCCGCGCCGTCGCCCGGCAGGACCGGACCCCCGCGGCGGCCCCGGCCGCGTTGCGGTGCCGAGGCGGATTGCACGGCGCCGTATTCGGCACCGGTACGACCGCACGCCGACGCTTCAACGGTGTGCGGGTCCGGCGAACACGAGCAAGCTCAATATTTGACGATGGACCGTCCTGAAATGGAATGATCTTGCAGTTGTCAGCAAATCGAGTCATTACATGTCGAGGAGGAGAGCCGTGCTGGATGCGGTCGACGCCGTGCTCGTCCGCGAGCTCCAGCGGGATGGCAGGGCGACCTTCCAGGCGCTCGCCGACCGGGTCGGGCTGTCCCGCACGGCCGTGCGGGCACGGGTGCAGAACCTTCTCGAGACCGAGGTCGTCCGGGTCGTGGGCATCGTCCACGCCGCGGTCGTCGGGGCCGAGGCCATCGGCCACGTCTCGGTCACGGTCGACGGCTCGGCACGCAAGGTCGCCGCGGCCGTCGCCGAGCGCCCGGCGGTCAGCTTCACCGCCCTGACCGCCGGCCCGCACGACCTGGTCGCGCAGGTCCGCGCCCGCGACGACGCCGCGCTGGCCGCCGAGGTGGACCAGATCCGCGCCGTGCCCGGGGTCCGGTCGGCGGAGGTGTTCCGCTCGGTGTCCACCGTGCGCGACACCCACGCCGTCGTCCGCGAGCTCGGCGACGTCACGCTCGACGACATCGACTGGCGGCTGCTGCAGGAACTGCAGCGCGACGGCCGCGCGCCGTACACCCGGCTGGCCCACATCATCGGCCTCTCGCAGGCCGCGACCCGGGCCCGCGTCGTACGGCTGATGCGCTCGGGCGTCATCCAGGTGACCGGGCTGGCCGATCCGACCGCGCTGGGCGCCGCCGAGCTCGGCGGCTTCGGCCTGGTCGTGGACGGCGGGCTGCGGCGGGTCGCCGAGGCCGTCGCCGAGCAGGAGGGGGTGCGCTACCTGGCGACCGGCTTCGGCCGGTACGACATCGTCGGCCAGGCGGAGGCGTCCTCCCGCGCGGAGCTGGTCGCGGTCCTGGACGCGATCCGCGCCGTCCCCGGCGCGACGGTCCGGGAGTCCTGGCACCACCTCGACGTGGTCAAGGAGTCCTACGCCGTCGAGCTGCCCGACAAGCCGCTCGACGGCGAGTAGCCGGAGAGCGCGGAAGTCCGCGGCCTGCGCGCGGATCCGGCGGCGGACGAGAGCGTCCACTTCTTGCTTCATACGCAAGATGGTATGTCGTTGGCGCAAGGTGCG
>NZ_JBEZWH010000127.1:0-10758 GCF_040703975.1 Spirillospora sp. NPDC029432 | reverse complement strand
GCTGCTGGCGCTGCTCCTCGGCGTCTCGCGGACCACCCTGGCCATGGCCCGCGACCGCCACCTGCCGCGCGCCCTGGCGGCCGTCCACCCGCGGTCCGGCGTGCCGCACCGCGCCGAACTCGCGGTCGGCGCCGTGGTGGCGGTCCTGGCGGCGACGGCCGACCTGCGCGGGATGATCGGGTTCTCGTCCTTCGGGGTGCTGGTCTACTACGCCGTCGCCAACGCCTCGGCCTGGACGCTCACCCCCGCCGAAGGGCGGCCGGCACGCGCCGTCCCCGTCCTCGGCCTGGCCGGCTGCCTGGCGCTGGCGTTCGCGCTGCCGCTCCCGTCGGTGCTGTCCGGCGGCGCCGTGCTGGCCGCCGGGGCCGCCTGGTACGGGGCCCGCCGCCTGGTGGCGGCGCGCCGCTGACCCGGAGCCGGCCCCCGTGCCCGGCGCGGGCGCGGGCCGGCCGGAGGGTCACACCGTCGTGCCCTCGCCGAGGACCTCGCGCGCCAGTTCCCTGAGCGCCGCCCGGTCCTCGGCCAGCGCGGCGCGGCCCGCTTCGGTCGCCGCGTACACGCGCCGCATCCGGCCCTCGACCACCCGCTGCTCGGAGACGAGCAGCCCGTCGGCCTCCAGCCGGTGCAGCGTCGGGTACAGCGTTCCGGGGCTGATCCGGTAGCCGTGCCCGGCCAGCTCCCGCGTCATCCACGCGCCGTGGATCTCCCCCTTCGCCGCGTGGTGGAGGATGTGCAGCCGGATCGCCCCCCGCAGGAACTCCCGCATCGCGCCCCTCCGCCGGCTCGATCGGTCACCAATCCGATATCGGCCACCGATAATACCGGCGCCCCGCGTCCGTCCATTTCTCCCGGAACCTTCTCCCGGAACCGTCTGCGGATCGGCTCCCCCTTCCCGCCGGTGCGGATGGAGTGCCATGCTGACTAAACGAGCGTTCAGGAGGAATCGTGGAACCGATCGTCGTGGACGGGGGTGCGGTGACCGGGCCCGTGCCGCCGGAAGGCGCGGCCGATCCGGACGTGCTCGCCGGCCTCCTGGAGCGGCGCCTCGGCGCGGTCCTGGGGGAGCGGGCGGCGGTCTCCGGGCTGGCCCGGCTCACCGGTGGCGCCAGCCGGGAGACGTGGTCGTTCGCGGTGTCCGCCGGCGGCGCCCCGCGGCGGCTGGTGCTGCGCCGCGACCCGGTCGGCGAGGCCGGGCACGGGGCGCGGGAGGCCGCGGGCATGGCCCGCGAGGCGGCCGCGATCGCCGCCGCCGCGGCCGCCGGCGTGCCCGTGCCGCGGCTGGTCGACGCGGGTACCGACGCCGGGATCGTCGGCTCCCCGTACCTGATCACCGAGCATGTGGACGGCGAGACGATCGCGCGCCGGCTGCTGCGGGAGGAGCGGTACGCCGCGGCGCGCGAGACGATGGCCGCCGAGCTGGGCCGCACTCTGGCCCGCGTGCACGCCGTACCGCCGGACGCCGTCCCCGGCCTGGAGTCCCACGAGCCGCTGGAGACCCTCCGGGACGGCTACGACGCGCTGGGGGAGCCGCTGCCGGCCGTCGAGATCGCGCTGCGGTGGCTGGAGCGGCACCGTCCCGCCCCCGTCCCGGAGGCCCTGGTGCACGGCGACTTCCGCACCGGCAACCTGATCATCGCGCCGGACGGCCTGCGCGCGGTGCTCGACTGGGAGCAGGTGCACCGCGGCGACCCCCGCGAGGACCTGGGCTGGCTGTGCGTGAAGTGCTGGCGGTTCGGGTCGCCGCTGCCCGCCGGCGGCTTCGGCACCGTCGACCAGCTGCTGGACGGGTACGCCGAGGTCGCGGGCGAGCGTCCCGACCCGGCGGACGTGCTGTGGTGGCAGGTGTACGGCACCGCGAGGTGGGCGGTCGGATGCCGGGCCATGGCCGAGCGGCACCTGTCGGGCGAGGCCCCCTCGGTGGAGCTGGCCGCGATCGGCCGCCGGGTCTGCGAACAGGAGCACGACCTGCTCCTCGCGCTCGGCGTCCCGCCCGTGGCGGGCGGCCCCGCGCCGGCCGCCGCCGAGCCGGTGGAGGCGTCCGATCTGCACGGCTCGCCGGCCGCCGCCGACCTGGTCGGGGCGGTGGCGCACTTCCTGCGCGAGGAGGTCATGCCCGGCACCGAGGGGCGGCTGAACTTCCTGGCCCGGGTGGCGGCCAACGTCCTCGACGGCGTCGGGCGCGAGCTGGTGCTCGGGCCCGCGCAGGAGCGGCGGCACCGCGAACGCCTCGCCGCGCTCGGGTGCGACGACCAGGCCGCGCTGGCCGCGGCCGTCCGGTCCGGCGAGATCGACGCGGACGACCCGGCGCTGCTCGCCGCCGTCCGGGCCGCGGTGGACGACCGGCTCGACGTGGCCAACCCGCGCTACCGGTCACTGCCGGGATGAGGCCGGGAAGCGGGAGCGGCCCGGCCGTTGACGCGCCGCCCGTTCCGGGCTCAGGGTTGAACGTACGTTTAATCGGGAGATCCTTCGGCCGCCGAGGAGCGCCATGACGGACGTGAAGTACGCGATCGACGGGCATGTCGGCATCGTGACCCTGGACCGCCCCGAGGTGCACAACGCGCTGCGCCGCCGGACGTACGAGGAACTGACCGCGCTGGTGCGCTCCACGACCGCCCGGGTGCTGGTGGTCACCGGCGCCGGGCGGTCGTTCTGCTCCGGGGACGACGTCCGCGAGCTGATGGGCGGCGGAGAGGCCGCCCCGCCCGGGCCGGAGCCGCGGCTCACCCCGGCCGCCGGGGCGCTGCTGGAGACCGACGTCCCGGTGATCGCGGCGGTGAACGGGCCCGCCGTGGGCTGGGGCATGGAGCTGGCCCTGATGGCCGACCTGCGGGTCGCGGCGCGGCGGGCGCGGTTCGGCGAGCTGTTCGTCAAGCGCGGGCTGTGCAGCGACGTCGCCGGCATCGCCCGGCTGGCCCAGCTCGTCGGCCGCGAGCGCGCCGCCGAGCTGCTGCTGACCGGGGACGTGATCGACGCCGAGCGGGCCGAGCGGATCGGGCTGGTCGGCCGGGTGGTCGACGACGACCGGCTGCTGCCCGAGGCGCTGGAACTGGCCGGCCGGATCGCGGCCAACCCGCCGCTGGCCGTCGCCGCGCTCAAGCGCGGGCTGCGCCGCGCGCTCGACCCCGACTGGGACGACCTCGGCGCCTGGGTGAGCGCCACGCTGGGGGAGCTGTTCGCCACCGAGGACCACCGCGAGGGCGTCCGCTCGTTCCTGGAGAAGCGGGAGCCGAACTTCGCGGGCCGCTGACCCGCCGCCCGCCCGGATGCCAGAAGGAGACGGAATGGCCGAAGAGGTGCTGCTGACCAGCCAGGACGGCGGGGTGCTGACCCTGACGCTGAACCGGCCCCGCCGCAGGAACGCGATCGACGCGAACCTCTGGGCGGCGCTCGGGGACGCCCTCACCGCCGCCGGCCGCGACCGCGGCGTGCGCGCGCTGGTCATCACGGGTGCGGGCGGCGCGTTCTGCGCCGGCGCGGACCTGTCCGGCGGGGTGTCGGCCGGGCACCCGCTGGAGCGCATGCGCGACGTGAACGAGGTGGCGCTGCTGCTGCACGAGCTGCCCAAGCCGTCGATCGCCCGGGTGGACGGCGTCGCGGTCGGCGCCGGCTGGAACCTCGCGCTGGGCTGCGACCTGGTGGTCGCCACCCCGCGGTCCCGGTTCTCGCAGATCTTCGCCCGCCGCGGCCTCTCGGTCGACTTCGGCGGATCCTGGCTGCTGCCCAGGCTGGTCGGCCTGCACCAGGCCAAGCGGCTGGCGCTGCTGGCGGAGATGATCGACGCGGCCGAGGCGCACCGCCTGGGCCTGGTGACGCACCTGGCCGAGCCGGACGGCATCGCCGCGTTCACCGCCGATCTGGCCGCCCGGCTGGCGGCCGGCCCGCCGGTGGCGCTGGCGCAGACGAAGGCGCTGCTGAACGAGGGCGCGGACCGGACGATGCGGGAGGCCCTGACCGCCGAGGCCCGGGCCCAGACGATCAACTTCGCCACCGCCGACGCGCCCGCGGCGTTCGCCGCGTTCAACGAGAAGCGCGAACCGGCGTTCACCGGGGAGTGGGCCGTCCAGCGGTCACCGCGCCGGGAGTGAGGCCTGCGGCGTGCCGTGCGGCCGGGAATCCAGTGCCGGCCGGGAATCCCGAGCCGGTGGGGCATCCGTATCGGTCAGGAATCGAGAAGCGCGGGTCGCGGAGCCGTTCCTAGCCTGGTGGCCATCACGTCCTCGAAGGGAGTCCTCTCATGTGCCATCCCGCCTGGACGCGCGCGCTCACCGAGGCGCGGCGCCGGAGCGAGTCCGCGCCGCCGCCCCTCGAGGGCACCGAGCCCCGCCCGGCGGCCGTCCCGGCCGGCTCCCCGGGCCGTGCCGCCCCGCGCGTCCTGGAACGTGCGGGCCGGGGAGACGGCCGGACGTCAGGCGGGCGGCAGGTCGCCGGGGCGCAGGCGGTACTCCTGGAGACGTAGCCGGTGGTACTTGTCCGTCTCGCCGACCCACTCCATGCCGATCCGCTCGACCGTCGCCGCGGCGCGCCGGTTCCCCGGCCGGACGAGCGCGATCACCTCCTCCAGGCCCTGCGCGAACGCCCAGCGTGCCACGGCCAGCCCGGCCTCGGTGGCGTAGCCGCGGCCCCACGCCCCGGGCCGGAGCTGCCACCCCATCTCGTACGCCTCGTCGGGTGACAGCGGCAGCAGGGTCGCGCCGCCGACCACGCCGCCGGTCTCCCGGCTCTCGACCGCCCAGCGACCGCCGGGCACGATCAGCCCGGCGTCCTCGGCGATCCACTTCTCCAGTACCCGGCGCATGGCCGCCGGGTCCGCGACCCGGTCCATCGCCGGGCTGAGCCAGCGCGCGACCTCCGCGGCGCCGTAGACGCCGATCGCGCCGGCGGCGTCCTGGGCCGTCCACGGCCGCAGGACCAGGCGCTCCGAGTGCAGTTCGCGTGTCATCTCGTGTCCCCCCGATGTCATTGCGGATCGGCGTTCGCGTTCTGGTCGGCGCAGACGATGAGCTCGCACCGGGTGTGCTCCCAGACCGCGGGGACGGTGTCGCCGCCGAGGGGGTTGCCGTACTCGGAATGCGCGCGGGCGCCGATGACCACCAGTTCCCCGTGCGCGGACGCCGCGGACAGGACCTCGCCGGGACGGCCGCGGGCGATGCGGAGCCGGGTGGTGACGTGCTGGGAGAGCGGCACCGTGCGGGCGACGAGGGAGCGCAGCCGCAGCCACTCCCCGATCCTGTCCCGCGGGCGGGAGTACGCCCCGGAACCCGGGACGAGAATGCGCACGACGTCCAGCCGGGCCTGCCGGAGGCGCGCCTCGGCGGCGGCCCTGCGCAGGGCGGCGATGGAGTTCGGGGACCCGTCGACGCCGACGATCACGCATCGCCGGGCGGGCAGCACCTGCATGGGGACCTCCTTCGACGGCTCCATCCCATCCGGCCGCGCGCCCCGGCGGCAGGGCCGGAAGGCCCGAACCGGCAGGGACCTTCGCCTGTGCGCCACCTCTGGGATCACCACGCCCGGTGCGGCCACATCCGGCCGGGTTCCCGTTCCGGCTCCTCGTGGGACCGTTCCAGTCGATCGCTGGTGATGGTGGAATAGGAGGGTTCCAGGGGAATGCCCGTGCTGCCGTCGCCGGGCCGTGCGAGCTGCCAGGAGGCCGGTGCCCGCGGGCGCGGAACCGGTCCCGGCGCGTTGAGGGGGATCGGCCGATGCCGCAGAGGCACTACTCCGGCGATGAGCGGGCCAGGCTGATCCTGCCGCAGCTGCCGCTGGACGACCTCCTGGCGGAGCTGCAGTCCCGGCTGGAGGCGGTGCGCGGGACGCGGGACCGGGCGCACGCGCTCCTGGAGGCCGTGGTCTCCATCGGCGGCGAGCTGGACCTGAACACCGTGCTGCGCCGGATCACCGAGGCGGCCTCCACGCTGGCCGAGGCCCGGTACGCGGCGCTCGGAGTGGTGTCCGAGGAGGGCGAGCGGCTGGCGCACTTCGTCACCGTGGGGATGACGGACGAGGAGATCGAGGGGATCGGGCACTGGCCGCACGGCCACGGCATCCTCGGCCTGCTGATCAGGGAGCCGCGCCCGCTGCGGCTGCGCGATCTCAACGACCATCCCGACGCGCACGGCTTCCCCGCCGGCCATCCGCCGATGCGCACCTTCCTCGGGATGCCGGTCCTGGTCCGCGGCGAGGTGTTCGGCAACCTGTACCTGACCGAGAAGGCCGGCGGCGAGCCGTTCGCCGAGGAGGACGAGATCGTGGTCGCCGCGCTGGCCACGGCGGCCGGCGTGGCGATCGAGAACGCCCGGCTGTACGAGGAGACGCGGTGGCGCGAGCGGTGGCTGGAGGCGGCGGCCGAGGTGTCCACCGTGCTGCTGTCGGGCACCGACCCGGACGAGGCGATCGCCCTGGTGGTACGCCGCGTCCGCGGCGTCATCGGCGCCGGGCTGGCGGCGATCGCCCTCGCCGACGACGAGGCCGGGGAACTCGTGGTCGTCGCGGCCGACGGCGACAGCGCCGGCGCGCTGCGGGATCTGCGCGTCCCCATCGACCGGGCCGTCGGGGGCGGCGTCTACACCAGCGGGACCCCGCTGCGCATGACCGACGCCCAGGAGCGGCTGCGCGGGACCGGCGTCCGGCTGGACCTGGAGGTCGGCCCGCTGCTGTCGGTCCCGCTGGGCCAGGGCGCCTCGGCGCGCGGCGTGCTGACGGTGGCCAACCCGCCCGGCGGGACGCCGTTCAGCGATTCGGCGCAGCGGCTCATGGAGGCGTTCGCGGCGCAGGCCGCGGTCGCGCTGGAGCTGGCGGACCGGCGCCGCGACGCCGAGCGGCTGGCGCTGCTGGAGGACCGCGACCGGATCGCCAAGGACCTGCACGACACGGTGATCCAGCAGCTGTTCGCGACCGCGATGACGCTGATGAGCGCGATCAAGATGACCGAGCGCCCCGACGTCGCGGCCCGCATCCAGCGGTCGGTGGACGACCTGGACGGCACCATCCGGCAGATCCGTTCCACGATCTTCGCCCTGCAGGCCACCGCGGGCGCGGAGGAGAGCCTGCGCAGCCGCCTGCACGCGGTGGTCGACGCCGCCGCCGAGCGCCTGGGCTTCGCCCCGACCGAGCGGCTGGACGGGCCGATGGACACCCTCGTCCCGGAGGAGATCGGGGAGCATCTGCTGGCGGTGGCGCAGGAGGCGCTGTCGAACATCGCCCGGCATGCGCGCGCCACCGAGGCCGCCGTGGTCGTGGAGATCGGCGACGACCTGGTGCTGCGGGTCGAGGACGACGGGGTGGGCATCTCCGGCGGCGGCCGCCGCAGCGGGCTGCGGAACATGCGCGAGCGGGCGCGGGCCCTGGGCGGTTCGTTCACCGCGGGCCCGCGCCCGGAGGGCGGCACGGTGCTGCGCTGGTCCGTGCCGCTGGACGGCGGCGCGGAGTAGCGCGCCCGCGCCGCCGCCCGGTGGAGGGGCCTCAGTCCTTCACGTCGCCGGCGGCCTCCAGGATGGTGTCGGCCACGGCGTCCGGCCGGGAGACCGCGATCGCGTGCGAGGCGCCGGCGATCTCGCGGGTCCCGCGCGAGCCGGCGCGCTCGGCCATGAAGCGCAGCAGCTCGGCCGGGATGTTGAAGTCGCGGTCGCCGAAGACGAACCGGGACGGCGTGCCGCGCCAGGCCGGCTCCGCCACCGTGATCCCCTCGGTCAGCGCCCGCTCGGTCACCGGCCGCTGGGTGGCCGCCATCAGGGCGGCCTCGCCCGCGTCGACGTCGGCGCAGAACTGGTGGTGGAACCTCTCCCCGGTGATGCGGAGCTCGTTGCCGCCGCCGGTCAGCGGGTAGGCGGTCAGCGCGTCGCCCAGGGTGCTTCCGGGGAACTTGCCCGACAGCTGGAACGCGGTCTCGCCGGGTTCGGGCGTGAACGCGGCGACGTAGACCAGGGCGCGCACGGCGGGGAGGCCGGCCGCGGCCTCGGTGATGACCATGCCGCCGTAGGAGTGGCCGACCAGGACGACCGGTCGGCCGATGGCGGTGACCACGTCGCGCACGTAGGCGCCGTCGCCGGGCACGGTGCGCAGCGGGTTGCCCGCCGCGACGGCGTCCATCCCGCGCTCGCGCAGCCGTTCGATGACCCGGTTCCAGCTCGCGGACTCGGCGAAGGCGCCGTGGACCAGTACGGCGACGGGGCGCTCGGTGGTGCTCATGACTCGTCCTTTCCGGTGTGCAGGTGGTGCCTGAGGGCGGCGACGGCCTGGGCGACGGCGGCGGAGGCCGCACGGGTCCCCCGGACCGGGTTGAGCATCATGAAGTCGTGCAGCGTGCCGTTGTAGCGGACGCTGGTGGTGGGGACGCCGGCCTCGGTGAGGCGGCGGGCGTAGGCCTCGCCCTCGTCGCGCAGCACGTCGCACTCGTCCACGATCACCAGGGCGGGCGGCAGCCCGGCCAGGTCGTCCAGGGTGGCCCGCAGCGGCGAGGCGGTGATCTCGGCCCGCTGGGCGGGGTCGGTGGTGTAGGCGTCCCAGAACCAGGCCATGGCCTTGGCGGTCAGGTACGGGCCGTCGGCGAACTCGCGGTAGCTGGCGGTGTCCTGGGCGGCGTCGGTGACCGGGTAGTACAGCGACTGGTGCACGAAGCGGACGTCGCCGCGCCGCTTGGCCATGATGGTCAGCGCGGCGGTCATGTTCCCGCCGACCGAGTCGCCGGCGACCGCCATCCGGGCGGTGTCCAGCCCCTCGCCGGCGCCGTTCCGGGTGATCCACCGGGCGGTGGCGTAGGCCTGCTCGATCGCCACCGGGTAGCGGGCCTCGGGCGAGCGGTCGTACTCGACGAAGGCGACGGCGGCGCCCGCGCCGGCGGCCAGCTCGCGGACGAGGCGGTCGTGGGTGCCCGCGTTCCCCAGCACCCAGCCGCCGCCGTGGACGTACAGCACGACGGGGAGCGTGCCGGTCGCCCCGGCCGGCCTGACGAGCCGGACGCGCACGTCGCCGGCCTCGGCGGGCACCGTGATCCACTCCTCGTCCACCTCGGGCATGGGGACCGGCGCGGCCTGGATGTCGTCCAGGACCTTGCGGGCCCCGGCGGGGCCCAGTTCGTACAGGAACGGCGGCTTGGAGGTCGCGTCCGCGATCTCCTGCGCGGCCGGCTCCAGGATGTGGCTGGTCATGCGGTCTCACCTTCCGTCGGAGACGACGTGTCGGGTTGTCGGGTCGGGTTGTCGGGTCATCGGGTGTGGACGGTTCGGGGCGGTCTCAGTGCCGGGCATAGGAGGTGAGCCTGCGGCGCCGGACGGGCGCGAGGCGGATCGGCGCGATGCGGCCGCCCACCGCGATCCGGCCCGGCCAGTCGCCGTACCGGACCGTGCCGAGGAGCGCGCCCTCGCCGGGCAGCAGCGTCCGCTCGTCCAACTCGGCCCCGAGGTAGGGCGCGCGCGGGTCGGTCAGCACCTCGCGGTGGTCGTTCCACGCGGGCATGGCGTGCCGGAAGAACGCGTCCATCCGGAACCGCTCGGGCCCGGCGACCTCGGCGCGCCCGTTCAGCGGCCGTCCCGCCGCGATCGCGCCGAGGATCTCGGCGACGTCGTCGGCGGCGACGGGCTGGAAGTACACCGGGGCCATCCGGATCTTGCAGTCCGCCGCGGCCGCGGCGGCGATGGCGCGGGCGGACTCGAAGAACTGCGTGGCGCGCACGATCGAGTACGGGACGGGCGAGGTCTCGACCAGCCTCTCCTGGACGGCCTTCGCCCGGAAGCGGCCCCGGCCGGGCGGCCGCCCGGTCCCCACCACCGACAGCGCGACGTGGTGGCCGACGCCCGCCGCCGCCTCCGCGGCCAGCAGGTTGCGGGTGGAGGTCTCGAAGAACTCCATGACCGCGCCGTCCCCGGCGGACGGGGAGTCCGTCACGTCCACCACCACGGCCGCGCCGGCCAGGGCGGCGGCGAGCCCCTCGCCGGTCAGGGTGTCGACGCCGGTGCGCCGCGACGCCGCCACGACCTCGTGGCCCCGCGCCCCCAGCCCGCTCACCAGTTTCGACCCGATCAGCCCGGTGCCGCCGACCACCACGATCCTCATGACGTACCTTCCCGCTCGCCGGGGCGCCCGTCGCCGTCCGGTCGCCAGGTACGACAGGGCAGGCCGGTGACCTGTGACAGTCCGGGCCGCATTCGCCCGTTCCGCGGATTCCGGTGCCGCCGGGTGTCACAGAACGGCCTCCTGCCTTGTCATGAGGAATCACGGGGCCGCCGCGCGCGCCCGTGGCCGCGGGGCGGCGCGGGTTCACGGGACCCGGACGTCACCGGTGGTCACGAGGTCGCCGCGGGCGTCGTACACGGTCGCGTGCGCGGCCTCCAGCGCGGGCCGGGAGGCGATGAAGTGGTGGCGGCAGAACAGCAGGTCCGCCGGCCGCCCGTTCGCCGGATGGATGACGGCCGCGACCACGGGCCTGGCGGGGCAGCAGCAGGAGTGCCCGGCGTTCGCGAGGCCGGCCGACCACAGGATCCCGGCCGCGGACGGCTGCACGCCCGCGCCGGCCGGGTCACCGGCCGGCGGGACGGAGATGCGGAACAGTCTCGTCTTCATGCGCCCAGCGTCGCCGGGCCGCCCGCCGGCCGAGTAGGGGCGAAGGGCCCGCCGGGGAGTCCCGAAGGCCCTCCGCGTCCGCGGCGCGCCGCCCGTGCACGGCCGAACCAGGTGGCCAATCTCCTGCGCTCGCGCGGGATCGGCGCCGGGGACAAGGTCGCGCTCTCGTGCCCGAACGTCCCGTACTTCCCGATGGTG
>NZ_JBEZWH010000126.1:0-10925 GCF_040703975.1 Spirillospora sp. NPDC029432 | reverse complement strand
CGCGGCCGACCGGGTGGGGGGCTGCCGCCCCCCACTCCCCCTGCCTGGGGGCTCCGCCCCTCGCCCCCATCTCTGGGGGCTCCGCCCCTTGCCCCTGGGCCGGGGTTGGGTCGTTGGTCACAGTGCGGGGACGCGACTCGCGACGTTGGGGCTCCGCCCCTTGCCCCCGTGCGGGGTTTAGGTCGCTGACCAACTGCGGGATCGCGACTGGGAAGCTAGGGCTCCGGGCGGGTTTAGGTCGCTGGTGACGTTGCGGATCGCGACTTGGGTAGATGGGGCTCCGCCCCTTGCCCCCGGGCGGGGGCGGGCCTCACGCCAAAAAGGGGTTCAGCGGGGGCGGCCTAGGCGGCCTCGGACCCTGTCTCTGAACGAGCGTTTGGGGGCCTTGGCCTTGATCGAGCCGAAGATCAGGGTGCCGCCGATCTCGATGGTGGGGCCCTCCTCGGCGGGGCGGGTGCGCAGTTCGCGGGTGCTGAGGATGGTGCGGCCCGTCACGTTCACCTGGACGCCCTCGGGGACGAGCAGGCGGATCCGGCCGCCGACGACCATGGAGTCCAGGACGATGTGGCGACGCTGCAGCACCGCCTCGCGCAGGTCCAGTTCCACGGTGCCGAACATCGCCAGCAGCGGGAGCTTGACCGGGACGACCCAGCGGCCCTCGCGGCGCATCCGGCCGAAGAACGCCGAGACCGGGCGGTCGTCGACCAGGATCGGCTGGGCCTCCTCGGGGCTGAGGTCGCCGGTGATGCCGGTCAGTTCCCCCAGCGTGCGGGCGGCGTAGGCCCGGGAGGTGCGCTCGGAGTGCTCCTCCATGGTCAGCCGCCCGTCGGCGAGCGCCTCGCCCAGGACGCTGACCACGCGCTCGCGGTCGGCGTCGGAGGCGCGCAGATCGCGTACGCGGGTGGTCGGCGCGGGCTGCGGCCGGGTGGGGCGGATGGGCGTGTCCACGTCCCCAGACTAACCGGCCGCGGGCCGAAAACCGTTGGGGAAATGTCACCGCGTGTGCTTACGGTGGCGGGTATGACGGTTCAGCGTCACGAGACCGCGGCCGCGGCGGATCCCGAAGGGCGGCGGCCGGCGATCGCGCTGCGGGGGGTGGTCAAGCGGTTCGGCGACTTCACCGCCGTCGACGGGCTCGACCTGGACGTGCGGGCCGGCTCCTGCCTGGGGCTGCTCGGACCGAACGGCGCGGGCAAGTCGACCACGATGAAGCTGCTCACCGCCCAGGCCATCGCCGACGCGGGCTCGATCGAGGTGCTCGGCTTCGCCGTCCCCCGCGAGTCCAAGCGCGCGCGGGCCGCGATGGGGGTCGTGCCGCAGCAGGACAACCTGGACGAGGAGCTCACCGCCCGGGAGAACCTGGAGGTGTTCGCGCATCTGTACCGGGTGCCGCGGGCGCGGCGGCGGGCCGCCGTCGACGACGCGCTGGAGCTGGCCCACCTGACCGGGCGGCAGCGGACCAAGGTCGACGACCTGTCCGGCGGGATGCGCCGCCGGCTGCTGATCGCCCGCGGCCTGGTGCACCGGCCCGCGCTGGTGCTGCTGGACGAGCCCACCGTGGGCCTGGACCCGCAGGTACGGGCCGAGCTGTGGGGGCTCATCGACGGGCTGCGCGCGGGCGGCACCACCGTGCTGATGTCCACGCACTACATCGAGGAGGCCGAGCGGCTCGCCGACGAGTGCGCGCTGATGTCGCACGGCCGGGTCGTCGCGCGCGGCGCCCCGGCCGAGCTGATCGCCGAGCACGCGGGCGAGCTGGTCGTCGAGCACTACGGCCCGCCCGACCGGCTCGCCGAGGTGGAACGGGTGGCGCGCGGGGCGGGGCTGCCGACGCGCCGTACCGGGCCGTCGGTGTCGGTGCTGAAGGCCGAGACCATCGCGCCGTCGCTGGACGCGGAGCTGGGCCCGGACGGGGTGCGCCGCGCCGCCAACCTGGAGGACGTGTTCGTCGTGCTGACCGGGGAGCGGGTGGAATGACGGCGCAGGAACCGCTGCGGCGCTTCGAGCTGGCGCCCGTGCGCGGGATCTGGCGGCACGAGCTGGCGCTGTTCAAGCGCTACTGGGGCTCGCAGTCGTTCGCGTCCATGGTGGAGCCGACGTTCTTCCTGCTGGCCTTCGGGTACGGCTTCGGCTCGATGGTGGCCGTGATCGGCGACTACCGCTACCTGGACTTCGTCGCGACCGGCGTGGTGGGCGTGGCGGCGCTGTTCACGTCGGTGTTCCCGGGGATGTTCAACGGGTACATCCGGCGGGTCTTCCAGCACACGTACGACGCGATGCTGGCCGCCCCGGTCGACGTCCACGAGCTGGTGACGGGAGAGGCGCTGTGGATCGCGGCCAAGTCGTCGGTGTACGCCTGCACGCCGCTGCTGGTGGCGCTGTTCTTCGGGCTCGACCCGTCGGCGGGGATGCTGCTGGTGCCGCTGATCGTCTTCTTCACCGCGCTGGGCTTCGGCCTGTTCGGGATGTGGACCTCGTCGGTGGTCCCGTCGATCAACTCGTTCGACTACGTGATCACCGGCGTGGTGACGCCGCTGTTCCTGATCGCGGGCACGTTCTTCCCGGTGGACGCGCTTCCGGGCTGGGCACAGAACGCGGCGCTGGCCAACCCGCTGTTCCACACGGTGGAGCTGGTCCGGCACGCCGTCTTCGGCCTGGAGCCGCTGGCCGACCTGGGGCATCTCGGCGCCCTGCTGCTGTTCGCCGCCCTGATGTGGCTGATCGCCGTGCGCGGCATGCGCAAGCGCCTGATCGACTGACGCGGGGCGGGGCGCCGGTCCCCCGGCGCCCCGCGGACGTCAGGTCACGTCCTCCAGGGCCGTGACGGCCTTCTCGCCCTGCGTCTGGGCCTCTTCCGGCGTCAGGTCCTCCAAGGCCCGCGTGAGGGCGGTCATGGCGGCGTCGCTCGCCGTGCGGGCGGTCAGGGTGTGCTCCTGGGCACGTTCCAGGTCGCCGAGCCCCACACAGTCGAACGCCACCTGCGCGTCATGAACCGCCATCTTCAGCTGCCGCGCGGCCTCTTCCAGACTCATGCGTCCCTCCTTCGCCGGGAAACGACTTACTACCCTTGGGCACGTTGGGTAATCACTTCCCCCAGGAGACGCGCGGCTTCGGCAAGGCGGTTCTCACCTACGCGCGCGTACCCGAGCACGAGGGCGGGCGGGGCCGCGGCCGCGCGCTCGCGCGACCACATGGGCCGGGCGCCGGCGACGGCCACTCCGGCCCGTCCGGCGGCGGCGACCACCTCGTCCTCGTCGCTTCCCCTGGGGAGTTCCACGTAGAGGTGGATGCCCGCTGAGACGCCGCGAATCGCGGCGTCGGGCACATGTTCGCGGAGGGCCTCGACGAGGGCGTCGCGGCGCGCGCGGTAGCGGCGGCGCATCATGCGCAGGTGCCGGTCGTAGCCGCCGCTGCGGATGAGGTGGGCCAGCGCGTGCTGCTCCAGTACGGGCGCGCCCAGGTCGGTGTGGGCCCGGTGGGTGCGGAGCCGTTCGGCGAGGCCGGGCGGGCACACGGCCCAGCCCAGGCGCAGCGCGGGGGCGAGCGCCTTGCTGACCGAGCCGAGCAGGACGACGCGCGCGGGGTCGACGCCCTGGAGGCAGCCGACGGGCTCGCGGTCGTAGCGGAACTCGGCGTCGTAGTCGTCCTCGATCACGACGCCGCCGGCCGCGCGGGCCCAGGCGATCAGCTCGGCGCGGCGCGCCGGGGACAGCACCACGCCGGTCGGGTACTGGTGCGCGGGGGTGACGAGCACGGCACGCGCGCCGGTACGGGCCAGCGCGCCGACGTCCAGGCCGTCCCGGTCGACGGGGACGCGGACGAGCCGGACTCCGGTGGCCTCCAGCATCGGCATCTGCCGGACGCTGGTCGGGTCCTCGACCGCGAGGGTGTCGTGGCCGGCGTCCATCAGGGCGCGCACGACGGTCGACATGCCGTGCGCGACGCCGCTCATCACCACGACGCCGCCGGGGCCGGTGTGCGCGGCGCGGACCCGGCCGAGGTAGCCGGCCAGCTCGGTGCGCAGCGCGGCGGCGCCGCTGTGGTCGGGGTAGGTCAGCTCCTCGTTGGGCAGCTCGCGCAGGGACGCGCGGACCGCCGCCACCCACCGGTCGCGCGGGAACGCCCCCAGGTCGGGGGTGCCGGGCCACAGGTCGTACGGGAAGCCGTGCCGGGTGTCGCCGCCGGGCGGCTCGCCGGGGCCGCCGGGCTCGGGCGGGCCGTCCGCGGCCGGCTCCGGGGCCGGGGCGGCCGCGGGCGGCGCGTCGGGACGGGCCAGCCGGGCGACGCGGGTGCCGTCGCCGCGCCTGGCCGTCAGGAAGCCCTCGGCGATCAGCTGCTCGTACGCGGTGACCACGACGCCGCGGGAGACCTCGAGGTCGCGGGCGAGGTCGCGGCTGGAGGGGAGCCGGGTCCCGGCGGTCAGCCGGCCGGCGCGGATCGCGCCGCGGAAGCCGGCGGCGATCTGTGCGGCGAGCCGGCCGGCGGAGCGGTCGAGGGGCAGATGAAGGTCGGTCACATCACCTTCAGCGCCAGAAGGGCGACCAGGCGTCACCCGTCCGGTATTGGTCCAAGAACGGTCGATCCGATTGGCCCTGGGATCAGGACCAACCCGCTCGTAGCGTCCCATGCCATGAACGAGACCACCAGTCCCGGCGCGAGCCCCCGCGGCCTGATCGGCGCCGGGTCCGCGATGTTCCTCGTCGGCACGCTGACCGCCGTGTCCGCGACGATCGCCGACTACCCCGTCCTCGGCGGCCAGGCTGTGCGGTACGCCGTCGCCGCCGTGATCCTTTTCGCGGCCGTACGGCTCACCGGCGCCGGCGGGCCGCGGCCGACCGCGCGCGACCTGGCCCTGCTCGCCGTGCTGGCGGGGACGGGGCTCGCGGCGTTCAACGTCTGCATCGTCGCCGCCACGCACCACACCAGCCCCGCCACGATCGGCACCGTGATCGCCACCGTGCCGGTCGCGCTGGCGCTGGCCGGGCCGCTGCTGGAGCGCCGCCGCCCGGCACCCGCCGTGGTGCTGTCGGCCTGCGTCGTCACGGCCGGGGCCGCGCTGGCGAACGGCCTCGGCAGCGGCACGCTGCACGGCCTGCTGCTGGCGCTGGGCGCGCTGGCGGGCGAGGTCTGCTTCTCGCTCCTCGCCGTCCCGCTGCTGCCGCGGCTCGGCCCGCTGCGCGTGTCGGCGTGGTCGGCCGCGCTGGCGGCGCCGATGCTGCTGGCGGCGGGCCTGGTGGCCGACGGGCGGGACGTGCTGCGGGTGCCGACCGGCACCGAGCTGGCCGGGCTCGGCTACCTGTCGGTGATCGTGACGACGGTCGCGTTCTTCCTCTGGTACGACGCGCTCGGCCGGCTCGGCTCCGACCGGGCCGGGCTGTTCGCGGGCCTGATCCCGGTGAGCGCGGTGGTCACGACCGTGGCGCTCGGCCTGGGCGAGCCGGCGCCCGCCGACCTCGCCGGCGCCGCCCTGGTCGCGGCCGGCGTCGTCACCGGCCTGCGCCCGCCCCGCCGGCGGCGTCCCGTGCGGGCGTCCAGGGAACGGGCGGCGGTCGTGCCGGCCGGGGCAGGTCGTAACCTGTAGGGCGGCCCCACCCCTACCCGGAGGGCGGGGGGTGTGGGGGATCGTCCCCCCACAAGCAATTGGATACTCCCTCGCGAGGAACTTCGATGCCTGAGTTCTCCTACACCGACCTGCTGCCGACCGGCCCGGACGACACCGAGTACCGGCTGCTCACCTCCGAGGGCGTGTCCACGTTCGACGCGGGCGGGCGGACGTTCCTCCAGGTCGAGCCGGAGGCGCTGCGGCTGCTCACCGAGACCGCGATGCGCGACATCTCGCACCTGCTGCGGCCCGCGCACCTGAACCAGCTCCGCAAGATCCTGAACGACCCGGAGGCGTCGCCGAACGACCGGTTCGTCGCCCTGGACCTGCTGAAGAACGCCGGCATCGCGTCCGGCGGGATCCTGCCGATGTGCCAGGACACCGGCACTGCGATCGTGATGGGCAAGCGCGGCCAGCACGTGCTCACCGATGGCCGGGACGAGGAGCACCTCTCGCGCGGCGTGTACGACGCCTACACCAAGCTCAACCTGCGCTACTCGCAGATGGCGCCCGTGTCGATGTGGGACGAGAAGAACACCGGCACCAACCTGCCCGCGCAGATCGAGCTGTACGCGACGGACGGCGACGCCTACAAGTTCCTGTTCATGGCCAAGGGCGGCGGGAGCGCGAACAAGTCGTTCCTCTACCAGGAGACCAAGGCCGTCCTGAACCCGAAGCGGATGCTGACGTTCCTCGAGGAGAAGATCCGCTCGCTCGGCACGGCGGCGTGCCCGCCGTACCACCTGGCGATCGTGGTGGGCGGCACCTCCGCCGAGTACGCGCTGAAGACGGCCAAGTACGCGTCCGCGCACTACCTCGACACGATGCCCATCCAGGGCTCGCCGCTGGGCCACGGCTTCCGCGACGTGGAGCTGGAGCAGCAGGTGTTCGAGCTGACGCAGAGGCTCGGCATCGGCGCGCAGTTCGGCGGCAAGTACTTCTGCCACGACGTGCGCGTGATCCGGCTGCCCCGGCACGGCGCGTCCTGCCCGGTGGCGATCGCGGTGTCGTGCAGCGCCGACCGGCAGGCCGTCGCGAAGATCACCGCGGAGGGCGTGTTCCTGGAGAGGCTGGAGACCGACCCGGCCCGCTACCTGCCCGACACCACCGACGAGCAGCTCGACGGCGAGGTCGTCCGGATCGACCTGAACCGCCCTATGGACGAGATCCGCGCCGAGCTGACCCGCTACCCGGTCAAGACCCGGCTGTCGCTGACCGGCCCGCTGGTGGTGGCCCGCGACATCGCGCACGCCAAGATCAAGGAGCGGCTGGACGCGGGCGAGGATATGCCCCAGTACCTGCGCGACCACGCCGTCTACTACGCCGGCCCGGCCAAGACCCCCGCGGGGTACGCGTCGGGCTCGTTCGGCCCCACCACGGCCGGCCGGATGGACTCCTACGTCGAGCAGTTCCAGGCGGCCGGCGGCTCCATGGTGATGCTGGCCAAGGGCAACCGATCGCAGCAGGTCACCGACGCCTGCAAGGAGCACGGCGGCTTCTACCTCGGCTCGATCGGCGGCCCGGCCGCGCGGCTGGCGCAGGACTGCATCAAGAAGGTCGAGGTCCTGGAGTACGCCGAACTGGGCATGGAGGCCGTGTGGCGTATCGAGGTCGAGGACTTCCCGGCGTTCGTCGTGGTCGACGACAAGGGGAACGACTTCTTCGCCGACAGCACCGGGCCCGTCCTCACGATCGGCAGGCGCTGACGGGCGGCGGCGATGGGCGCCGATGGGGGCGATGGGGACTGACGGGCGCTGACGGGCGCTGACGGGCGCTGAACGGAGTTCCTGGCACTATTGGCCGTAATTCCAACTTAGTCCCGAAGTCTCCACAATGACCGGACGGCCACTCCGGTATCTTTTCCGCCATGTCTCAGTCAGAGCGCCTCGTGCTCGCGACGCGCTACCGGCTGGTCTCGGAGATAGGTCAGGGCGCCAACGGCACCGTCTGGCGAGGGCATGACGACCTCCTCGATCGCGCCGTGGCGATCAAGGAGCTGCGGCTTCCCGAGGACCTGTCCGAGGACGACCGGGTGGTCTTCTACCGCCGGACGCTGCGCGAGGCGCGGGCCCCGGCCCAGCTGCGCACCCCGTCGATCGTCGAGGTCTACGACGTCGTGATCGAGCAGGGCCGGCCGTGGATCGTGATGGAGCTGATCGAGGCGCCCAACCTCGAGGAGCTGGTGGCCCGGTCCGGGCCGCTGCCGCCCGAGCGGGTGGGGCACATCGGACGGCAGCTCCTGGAGGCGCTTGCGGCCGCTCACAAGGCGGGCATCGTGCACCGGGACCTCAAACCCAGCAACGTGCTGCTGGACGGGGACCGGGTCGTGCTGACCGACTTCGGGCTGGCGTTCTCGTCCGGCTCGGTCAGCCTGACCAGATCAGGACACTTCATGGGCTCCCCGGCGTACGTGGCCCCCGAGGTCGCGGCCGGGGAGAAGGCCACCCCGCGCTCGGACCTGTGGTCGCTGGGCGCCACCCTGTTCGCGGCGCTGGAGGGCCGGCCGCCGTTCGAGCGGGAGAACGTGATGGCCACGCTCAGCGCGCTGGCCAACGAGCCGGCGCCGCCCATGCAGAACGCGGGGGCGCTCGCGCCCGTCGTCACCGGCCTGCTGGAGAAGAACCCCACCCGCAGGCTCAGCCACGCCCGCGCGGTGGACCGGCTGGAGCGCGCGCTGACCGGGCCCCGGGCCGGCCGCCGCCGCCCGCCGACGCCGCGGCTGCGGGTGATGGCCGTGATCGCGCTCGTCGGCGCGACCGTGGCGTCCTGCGGGATCGGCGCCACCGCGCTGATCGTCGGCATGATGAAGGAGAGCCCCGGCCCGTCCCCCACCTCGCCGGTGGCCGCCTCCCCCGGCGGTGCCGGGGGCCAGGCGTCGGCCCCGCCCGGCGCCGGTTCCAGCACGCTGATGGTGCGGGCCCGCAACGGCCCCTGCAAGATCTTCGTGTCGGTGCCGGGGCCGACGCTGAACGTGCTGTCGGACGAGACCCTGGCCAAGGGCGACGCCCGCCAGTACGACCAGCAGAGCCTCAACGCCGTCATCCACGACGCCGCCGCCTGCGAGGTGTGGCTGAACGGCCGGCAGCAGCCCGCCGGCGGCCCGGGCGAGCGCAAGTCGTACACGGTGCGCAAGAACACCGCCGGCGGCTGATCCCGCCCCGCCGCGGGAATGATCGAGTCGGTTCCGGAGCTGTCGCGAGGGCAGGGATAGATTCGATTCCGGAGGTGGGGTTTCCATGGCCGAGCGCGCGCCGCAGCAGGACGGGTACCGGATCGAGCACGACTCCATGGGGGAGGTGCGGGTCCCGGCCACGGCGAAGTGGCGCGCGCAGACGCAGCGCGCGGTGGAGAACTTCCCGATCTCGGGGCGCGGGCTGGAGCCGGCGCACATCGCCGCGCTCGGGCAGATCAAGGCGGCGGCGGCCACGGTGAACGCCGAGCTCGGCGTCCTGGACGGGGACGTCGCGGCGGCCGTGCGCGAGGCCGCGCTGGAGGTCGCCGCGGGCCGCTGGAACGACCAGTTCCCCATCGACGTGTTCCAGACCGGCTCCGGCACGTCCTCGAACATGAACACCAACGAGGTCGTCGCGACGCTGGCCGAGGAGCGGCTGGGCCGCCCGGTGCACCCCAACGACCACGTGAACGCGTCCCAGTCGTCCAACGACGTGTTCCCGTCCTCGATCCACATCGCGGCCACCGGCGGCGTCGTGAACGAGCTGATCCCCGCGCTGCGGCATCTGGAGGCCGCGCTGGCCGCGAAGGCGGAGGAGTTCGCGACCACGGTCAAGTCGGGCCGCACGCACCTGATGGACGCCACGCCGGTGACGCTGGGCCAGGAGTTCGGCGGCTACGCCGCGCAGGTCCGGTACGGGGTCGAGCGGCTGGAGGCGGTGCTCCCCCGGCTGGCCGAGCTGCCGCTGGGCGGCACCGCGGTCGGCACCGGGATCAACACCCCGGAGGGCTTCGCGGCCCGCGTCATCGCGGAGATCGCGCGCGCCACGGGGCTGCCGCTGACCGAGGCGCGCGACCACTTCGAGGCGCAGGGCGCCCGGGACGGCCTCGTGGAGGCCAGCGGCGCATTCCGCACCATCGCGGTCGGGCTCACCAAGATCGCGAACGATCTGCGCTGGATGGGCTCCGGCCCGCGGGCGGGGCTCGCCGAGATCCGGCTGCCCGACCTGCAGCCCGGCTCGTCGATCATGCCGGGCAAGGTCAACCCGGTGATCCCCGAGGCGGTCGCGCAGGTGGCGGCGCAGGTGATCGGGAACGACGCGGCGATCGCGTTCGGCGGCGCGTCCGGCAGCTTCGAGCTGAACGTCCAGCTGCCGATGCTGGCCCGCAACACGCTGGAGTCGATCACCCTGCTGGCGAACGTCTCGCGGCTGCTCGCCGACCGCTGCGTCGCGGGGATCGAGGCGGACGCGGACCGGATGCGCGAGTACGCCGAGTCGTCACCGTCGATCGTGACGCCGCTCAACCGCTACATCGGGTACGAGGAGGCCGCGAAGGTCGCCAAGCAGGCCCTGGCGGAGCGCAGGACGATCCGCGAGGTCGTCCTGGAACGGGGCCACGTCGAGAGCGGGAGGCTCACCCTGGAGCAGCTCGACGCGGCCCTCGACGTCCTCTCGATGACGGGGACCGAGCGGCCCTAGTACCGGCCGCCTAGTACCAGCCGACCGACTGGGAGTGCTGCCACGCCTTGCAGGGCGTGCCGTAGCGGTCGTCGATGTAGCCGAGACCCCACTTGATCTGGGTCTTGTAGTTGGTCTTCCAGTCGGCGCCGGCGCTGGCCATCTTGGAGCCGGGGAGGGCCTGCGGGATGCCGTAGGCGCCCGAGCTGGGGTTGGACGCCTTGTAGTTCCAGTGGCTCTCCTTGTTCCAGAGCTTCTGGAGGCAGCCGAACTGGGTGCTGGGGTCGTCCATGATGGACTTGGCGTACGCCTGCGCCACGCCCGCCGGGACCGGGTTGCCCTCGGTCGGGACCCCGCCGCCGTCGCTGTCCTTCTTCGGCTTCTTGGTCGGGATCGGCGTGCCGCGCGGCATCAGCCTGGGGCCCTTGGCCGGGGCCTCGCGCGCCTCGCGGGACGCGCGGTCCTTGGCCAGCGAGCGGCGCTGCTCCTCGAGCACCTTCGGGTCGATGGCCGGGGCGGCCGCGGCGGCGTCCGCCGCGTCCGGGGCCACCTTGCTCGTGCCGTCGTCACCGGTGAGCGCGAACGCGCCGACCGCGCCGGCGCCGACCACGACGGCCGCGCCCGCGGCCACCGCGGCGATCTTCAGCCCGGTGCGCCGGCCGCCGGAGCGCCGGCCGGGACGGCGCGGGCCG
>NZ_JBEZWH010000125.1:0-11093 GCF_040703975.1 Spirillospora sp. NPDC029432 | reverse complement strand
GATCGGTGCTCAGGAAGTGCTCGAGCAGGAACGTGCCGTACGTGATGGCCGCGATGACCCGCAGGATCGGTACGAACGCGGGGCGCCCCGCCCCCGCCCGGGCACGGGTCAAGCCAGGGTGATCTGGTCGCCCTTGACCGTGATCTTCCGCTCCGCCAGCGGCTCGGTGGCCGGCGGGCTGGCCACCGAACCATCGGCGATCTTGAACTTGCTGCCGTGGCAGGGGCAGTTGATGGTGCCGTTCGCGACCGCGTCCACCGGGCAGCCGCGGTGCGTGCATTTGCTGCTGTAGGCCTTGAACTGGCCCTGGACCGGCTGCACGACGACGATCTTCTCGGACTCGATGACCTTGCCGCCGCCGACCGGGATCTCGCTCGCCTTGGCGAGCGCGGCGCCGGTGGAGCCGCCACCGCCGTCGCCGCTCTCACCGCCGGAGCCCTCCCCGCCGGATCCGCCGCCGCCCTCGTCGCCGCCGCCGCAGGCCGCCGCCAGGCCGGCGACCCCCGCGAGCCCGGCGCCGATCAGCATCCCGCGCCGGGTGCTGCCGTCCGTGGCCGGTCCGGCCGCGGGCGGCGCTTCGGGGCTGTCCGTCCGCTCTGCGGGCGCCTGTGCCATGGATCTCCTCCGTGTCTCGGTGCGGGGTGCCGGTGCGGCACGCGCGCCGACCGCGCGGCTCGCACGCTGTCACCGGAGAGTACGAACGGGAGCGTTTGAAGGTTCAAACTCCGCCGGGTGATCTTTTGCTCACCCCCCGCGACCTGCGTCTCTCCGACCAAGATATTCGGTCGGCCGGCCGGCGCGCGGTCAGGGGCGGGAACCGAAGCGGCGGCGCGGGCGGGGCAGCACGTTGTGCCACACGTGCTTGGCCTCCTGGTACCGGGCCAGCCCGGCCGGGCCCAGCTCCCGGCCGATCCCCGACTGCTTGAAGCCGCCCCACTCGGCCTGCGGCACGTACGGGTGGAAGTCGTTGATCCAGACCGTGCCGTGCCGCAGCCGCGCCGCCACCCGCTGCGCGCGGCCGGCGTCCTGCGTCCAGACCGCGGCCGCCAGCCCGTAGACGCTGTCGTTGGCCAGCGCCACGGCCTCCTCCTCGGTCTCGAACGTCTCGACCGTGAGCACCGGCCCGGACGACTCCTCCTGGACGACCCGCATCCGCGTGTGGCAGCCGTCCAGGATCGTCGGCAGGTAGTAGTAGCCCTTCCGCAGGAACGACTCGCGGGGGCGGCCCCCGCCGCAGCACAGCCGCGCGCCCTCGTCCAGACCGGCCGCCACGTACGCCTCCACCCTGGCGCGGTGCTCCGGGGAGATCAGCGGCCCGGCCTCGGCCTCGGGATCGAACGGGCCGCCCAGCCGGATCCGCCCCGCCCGCGCCGCCAGCTCGGCAACGAACTCGCCGTGCACCGGCGCGTGCACCAGCAGCCGCGCCCCCGCCGAGCGCGCCTGGCCCGAGTGCAGGAACGCCGCGGCCAGCGCCATCTCCAGCGCGGCCTCCGGATCGGCGTCGGCGAAGACGATGTTGGGGTTCTTGCCGCCGAGCTCCAGCGCCACCCGCTTCACCGTGGTGGCGGCGGCCGCCAGGACGCCGCGGCCGGTGGCGAGCCCGCCGGTGAACGAGACCATGTCGGCGGCCGGATGCGCCACCAGCGCCGGGCCTACCCGGCCGCCCGCGCCCAGGACCAGGTTGAACGCACCCGCCGGCAGACCGGCCTCGACCAGCAGCCGGGCCAGCAGGATCGCCGTCGAGGGGGTCAGCTCGCTCGGCTTGAGCACGACCGTGTTGCCGGCCGCGAGCGCCGGGGCGACCTTCCAGGACGCCCTCGGCAGCGGATGGCTCCACGGCGTGATCAGCACGCAGACGCCGACCGGCTCGGACACCACCCGGCTGATCACGTCGGCGCGGCCGGTGTCCACCGCCCGCCCCGCGGACCCGGCGGCGCCGTTCAGGCAGAGGCCGCCGTAGTAGCGGAACACCGCGGCCGCGTCGTCGGCGTCGTGCTCGCTCTCGGCCACCCGCCGGCCGGTGTCGAGCGACTCGGCCCGGGCCAGCTCGAACCGGTCGCGTTCCAGCAGGTCGGCCACCCGCAGCAGCAGCGCGCCGCGGTCGCGCGCCGGCATCCGGGGCCAGTGGCCTGAGTCGAAGGCGTGCCGGGCCGCCAGCACGGCGGCCGCGGCGTCCTCGGGCCCGGCCTCGGCCACGCTGGCGACGGGCGACTCGTCGGCCGGGCAGCGGATCTCGCGGAGGGCCCCGTCATGCGGGCCGACCCAACGTCCCCCGATGTGGAGCTGCCCCATGGGTGCGCCCCTCGGCCGCGGCGCGGACCGCGGCGAGTCCGCCTCTGGGCGCCATCCAAATCCGCGACCGGGGTCCCGTCAACCCTCGGGGCGGCTCCACCCGGCGGTTCAGTCCAGCAGCTTGGCCAGGAACTGGCCGGTGTGGCTGGCCTCCACCTTGGCGACCTCCTCCGGCGTGCCGGTGGCCACCACGGTGCCGCCGCGGGAGCCGCCCTCGGGCCCCATGTCGACGATCCAGTCGGCCGTCTTGATCACGTCCAGGTTGTGCTCGATGACGATCACCGTGTTGCCCTTGTCGACCAGGCCGTTCAGCACGCCGAGCAGCCGGCGGATGTCCTCGAAGTGCAGGCCGGTGGTCGGCTCGTCCAGCACGTAGATCGTGCGGCCGGTGGAGCGGCGCTGCAGCTCCGAGGCCAGCTTCACGCGCTGGGCCTCGCCGCCCGACAGCGTCGTGGCGGGCTGGCCGAGCCGGACGTAGCCGAGCCCGACGTCCAGCAGTGTCTTCAGATGCCGGTGGATCGCCTTGATCGGCTCGAAGAAGGCGGTGGCCTCCTCGATCGGCATGTCCAGCACCTCGGAGATCGTCTTGCCCTTGTAGTGGACCTCCAGCGTCTCCCGGTTGTAGCGGGCGCCGTGGCAGACCTCGCAGGGGACGTAGACGTCCGGCAGGAAGTTCATCTCGATCTTGATGGTGCCGTCGCCGGAGCAGTTCTCGCACCGGCCGCCCTTGACGTTGAACGAGAACCGGCCCGGCTGGTAGCCGCGCACCTTCGCCTCGGTCGTCTGCGCGAACAGCTTGCGGATGTGGTCGAACACGCCGGTGTAGGTCGCCGGGTTGGACCGCGGGGTGCGGCCGATCGGCGACTGGTCGACGTGCACGACCTTGTCGAGCTGGTCGACGCCCGTGACCCGGCGGTGCTTGCCCGGCACCGTGCGGGCGCCGTGCAGCTGCTTGGCCAGCGAGTTGTAGAGGATGTCGTTGACCAGCGTGGACTTGCCGGAGCCGGAGACACCGGTGACCGCGGTGAACACGCCGAGCGGGAACGCGACGTCCACGCCCTGGAGGTTGTTCTGCCGGGCGCCCTTGACGGCGACCTCGCGGCCCTTCTGCCGGGGCCGGCGGATCTCGGGCACCGCGATCTCGCGGCGGCCGGACAGGTAGGCGCCGGTCAGCGACTGCTCGGAGGACAGCAGGTCCTCGACGGTGCCGGAGACCACGATCTGGCCGCCGTGCTCGCCGGCCCGGGGGCCGATGTCGACCACCCAGTCGGCGGCCTGGATGGTGTCCTCGTCGTGCTCGACGACGATCAGCGTGTTGCCCATGTCGCGCAGCCGGATCAGCGTCTCCAGCAGCCGGTGGTTGTCGCGCTGGTGCAGGCCGATGGACGGCTCGTCCAGCACGTACAGCACGCCGACCAGGCCGGAGCCGATCTGGGTGGCCAGCCGGATCCGCTGCGCCTCGCCGCCGGCCAGCGTGGCCGAGGCGCGGTCGAGGGTGAGGTAGTCGAGCCCGACGTCCAGCAGGAAGCCCAGCCGGGCGTTGATCTCCTTGAGCACCCGCTCGGCGATGTGCCGGTCGCGGTCGCTGAGCTCCAGCGTCAGCAGGAACTTGGCGCACTCGCCGATCGGCATGGCCGCGACGTCGGCGATCGACCGGCCGCCCATGGTGACCGCCAGGACGACCGGCTTGAGCCGCGCGCCCTCGCAGGACGGGCACGGGATCTCCCGCATGTAGCCCTCGAACTTCTCCCGGGTGGAGTCGCTCTCGGACTCGGCGTGCCGCCGCTGGATGTAGGGGATCACGCCCTCGTACGCGGTGTAGTACGAGCGGATGCGGCCGTAGCGGTTCTTGTAGCGGACGTGGACCTGGGTCTCGTGCCCGTTGAGGATCGCCTTGCGGGCCTTGGCCGGCAGCCGCTCCCACTCGGTGTTGAGGTCGAAGCCCATGGCGTCGCCCAGCGCCGACAGCAGCCGCAGGAAGTAGTCGCTGACGTGCCCGTTGGACCACGGCTGGATCGCGCCCTCGCCCAGCGTCATCGTGGGGTCGGGGACGACCAGCTCGGGGTCGACCTCCATGCGGGTGCCCAGGCCGGTGCAGTCGGGGCAGGCGCCGTACGGCGAGTTGAACGAGAACGAGCGCGGCTCCAGCTCCTCGAACGACAGGTCGTCGTAGGGGCAGTAGAGGTGCTCGGAGAACATCCGGGTGCGGTGCTCGTCGTCCTCGGGCAGGTCGACGAAGTCGAGCACGATGGTGCCGCCGGCCAGGCCGAGCGCGGTCTCCACCGAGTCGGCCAGCCGCTGGCGGGCGGTGTCCTTGACCGCCAGCCGGTCGACGACCACGGAGATGTGGTGCTTCTCCTGCTTCTTGAGCTTGGGCGGCTCGTCCAGCCGGATCATCGCCCCGTCGACCAGGGCCCTGGAGAAGCCCTTGGACTGGAGCTCGCGGAACAGCTCGACGTACTCGCCCTTGCGGTCGCGGATGATCGGGGCCAGCACCTGGAAGCGGGTGCCCTGCTCCAGCTCCAGCACCCGGTCGACGATCTGCTCGGGGGCTTGCCGGCTGATCGGGCGGCCGCAGTCGGGGCAGTGCGGGTGGCCGATCCGGGCGTACAGCAGCCGCAGGTAGTCGTACACCTCGGTGATGGTGCCGACCGTCGAGCGCGGGTTCTTGCTGGTGGACTTCTGGTCGATCGACACCGCCGGGGACAGGCCCTCGATGAAGTCGACGTCGGGCTTGTCCATCTGGCCGAGGAACTGCCGGGCGTACGCCGACAGCGACTCGACGTACCGGCGCTGTCCCTCGGCGAAGATCGTGTCGAAGGCCAGGCTGGACTTGCCGGAGCCGGACAGCCCGGTGAACACGATCATGGAGTCCCGCGGCAGGTCGAGCGAGACGTCCTTCAGGTTGTGCTCGCGTGCTCCACGCACGATGAGTCGGTCATGCACGGCGTTGTTCCGGTTCCTCTAGTGGCATGTCTCTGGCCCGCGTGTCCCGGGGGTCCCCAGTCGCCGGACACGGTCATGGGACACGGTCGCCGGACATGGTGAAGACACACGTCGCCCTCAGGCTAGCCAGGGGGTCTGACAGACTTCCCCGACTCTTCAACAGCGGAGCCCGCCGCCGCATTTCTTCAGGGTCCTCCCCCGTCCCTGAAGGCGGCGGGCGTCACCTGGGAACCGTACACGTGTTCGAAGATCTCCCGCTACCGGAACCCGCGGACGGCGCGCCGGTCGCTCCGGTCACCCCTCGGTCACTCCCGGTCGTCCAGCGCGAAGTCCAGGTAGCGGGCGGCGGAGCGGCGCACGGCCGCCTTGCCGTCGGTCTTCACGATCCGGTCCCACCACGCCCCGTACACGCGGGCGAACGGGTACGGCTCCAGCAGGCGCAGCGCCCGGCGCACCGTGCGCGGCCGTTCGGGGATGAAGTTGGGGTAGCTGTACATGAAGCTCACCCAGTCGCGGTCGGCGACCACCTGGAGGATGTCACCGGACAGGAGCGCGCCCGCGCCGTCCTCGCCGTCCCGCCAGTGCAGGACCTGTCCCCCGGCGAAGTGCACCCCGGCGTTGATCAGCGTGATCCCGTCGGCGATCTCGGCGGTGTCGCCGTTCCAGAACGTGACCGCGTCGTCGGGCCGGGCGATCCAGCGCCGGTCCGCCTCGTGGACGAACACCGGCGCGCCGAAGGCGCGGGCCCACTCGATCATCGTGCCGTAGTAGTGCGGGTGGCTGATCGCGATCGCGGCGATCCCGCCCAGCGCGCGCACCTGCTCGACCAGCGCGTCGTCGAGGTAGGTGATCATGTCCCACAGGACGTTCCCGGCGGGCGTGCGCACCAGCAGGGCGCGCTGGCCGATGGCGGTCGCGGGCTCGGCGCCGATCCCGGTGATCCCCGGGCCCTCCTCGCGGACGACGCCGCGGTGCCCGGCGGCCCGCAGCTCCTCCAGGCTCGTCCAGCGCTGGCCCTCCCAGCCCACGTACTGGCGCTCGTCCGCGCAGATCGGGCAGTCGCCGCGCGGCGCACCGTACTGGACGCCGCAGGTCACGCAGATGGACAGGTCCCTGTTCCGGCTCATGGAGATCATTGTCACCGGCGTGGCCCCCGCCGTACCAGGGCAGGATGGGGTTTCCACGGAGCGGTGGCACAGAGAGGCGGGGCGCGATGGGCGAGTGGCGGAAGGTCCTGGCGGAGGTCGACGCCGGAACGGAACGGGTCGTGGCGACGGTGGCCGGGCTGGGCGAGGAGGAGCTGCGCGGCCCGTCGGCGCTGCCCGGGTGGACGCGTGGCCACGTGGCCACCCACATCGCGCGCAACGCCGACTCCCTGTGGAACCTCCTCGAGTGGGCCCGCACGGGCGAGGAGATCCCGCAGTACCCGAGCATGGAGGCGCGCAACGCCGATCTGGAGGCGGGCGCGGGGCGGGGCGCCGCGGCGCTGGCCGAGGACCTCCGCGCGTCGGCGGAACGGCTGTCCGCCCAGGCGGCGCGGCTTCCGGAGGAGGCGTGGGACCGGACGGTGCGGGCGATGCCCGGCTGGCGGCACCCGGCCTGGTTCACCGTCTACCGGCGCTGGCACGAGGTGGAGGCCCACCATGTGGACCTGGCCGCCGGGTACGGGCCGGCCGGGTGGCCCGTGGCGTACGTGGAGTGGGCGCTGACGAGCACGCTGGCCGATCTGGCGGCGCTGCCTCCCGACCTGAGGGGCGCGCTGGAGGGGTACCGGCTGGTGGCGACCGACACCGGGGACGCCGCGGACCTCGGCGGCGCTGCCGAGATCTCGGGCGGCGGGCGGGCGCTGCTGGCCTGGCTGAGCGGCCGCTCCGCGGGCGAGGGGCTGCTCATGCGGCCGGACGGGCCGCTGCCCGTGCCGCCGCCGTGGCCGTACGCGCCCAGCGGGTTCTAGGGGGCCACGCGCTCGCGGTCGTCGCGCGCCGGGGCCGCGGGCGGCTCGTACCCGGCGGCGGGGTCGCCGGCCAGGCGGTGCAGGGCCGCCACCGACCGGACGGTGATCACGTTGCGGGCGACCGCGAGCCGGCCCCGCTCCCCGGCCAGGATCTGGGCCACCTTGCGGCGGCCCATGCCCGCCCAGCGGCCGAGGTCCTGCTGGCTGACCGGGACGCGGACCTCGTAGCCGGCGCCGCCGGGCGGCGGCTTGCCGAAGCGGGCCACCAGCCGCAGCACCCGGCCCGCCAGCCGCCGTTCGGGCTCGTCGGGGAAGTGCGCGGTGCGCAGGCCGTTGGCGTCGCGCAGCCGCTCGGCGAGGACGGCGGCCACCGCCCAGGCCGCGCCGGGGTGGGCGTCCAGCACCGCGCGGAACCGGGCCGCGGGCAGGACCAGCGCCTGCACCCGGGTCAGCGCCTCCACGCTGGCGTCGCGGACGCCGCCGTCCACGGCCTCCAGCTCGCCGACGACGTCGCCCGGGCCCAGCACGTCCAGGATCACGGTCTCGCCGCCGCGGTCGACCCACACCTTGACCGCGCCCGAGCGCAGCACGAAGACCTGCGAGGCCCGGGTGTGCTCGCGGGTCAGGAACGCGCCCGGTTTGATCATCACGTTGGTGCCGGCGCGCAGCAGGGCCTCTCGCGCGCGCTCCGGGAGCTCGTCCCAGAATCTGGTGATGTCCATACCGCCAGTGAACGCGGCGGTACAGCGATCGACTGCGTACTACGCCACACTTCGATGCGCTGTGCATGCAAATTGCACCACGGGTTGCAGATCTTCTCCCGGCGTTCGGCCGTTCCTCCCCTCCGTTCCTCCGCTCCGGTACGCGCGGTCTTCAGTCGTCGTCGGGGCCGTCGGACTCCAGCCAGCTGTCGACCGCGCGCAGCCGCCGGTCGCAGTCGGCCACCGCGGCCGCGTCGCCCAGCACCAGGCAGGAGTCGCGCAGCCGCTCCAGCGCCTTGCGCTGGCCCCGGTGGTCGCCCATGTCCCGGCGGATGGCGATCTCCTCCAGGAACAGCTCCACGGCGCGCGAGTGGCGGCCCAGCCGCTGGCCGGCGCGCCCCATCGTGTGCAGCGCCATCGCCTGCTCCCGGGCGTCGCCGAGTTCCACGGCCAGGTCGTACGCCTGCCCGCCGGTCTCCAGCGACTCCTCGGCGCGGTCCAGCTCCAGGTAGATCGCGGCCAGATGGACCAGCGCGGTGCCCTCGCTGTGGCGGTCGCCGACCTCGCCGAGCACGCGCAGCGCCTCCAGCTCCATCTTCAGCGCCTCCTCGGGCCGGTCCCCCGCCCGCAGGACGGCGGCGAAGGTGTCCATCCCGACGCCCATCCCGTACCAGTCGCCGATCTCCCGGCGGATCGCCAGCGCCTGCCGGGCCGCCTGCTCGGCCTGCTCGTACAGGTCCAGCTTCAGGTACGTGCGGGCGAGGCTGCCGAGCGTCCCGGCCAGCCCGGCCTGCGCGCCGAGCCGGTGCCACAGGTCCAGCGCCTCAAGGCCCAGGACGAACGCCTCCTGGTGGCGCTCCAGCCGCCGGACGACCATCGAGAGGTGCTCGAGGTCGTGCGCCTCGCCGTACAGGTCGCCGATCTCCCGGCGCAGCTCCAGGGCCCGGACCAGGTGCTCGCGCGCCTCGCGGTAGCGGCCCAGGCGCCAGTGCACGATGCCGGTCTGCGACAGCGCCTCGGCCTCGCCGGAGCGGTCGCCGATCTCGCGGTGCAGCCGCAGCGCCTCGCCGCAGTACGTGAACGCCTCGGCGAACCGGGTGGCGTCGCACATCAGCATGCCGAGCGTCACCAGCGCCTTGGCCTCGCCGTGCCGCGCGCCGAGCGCCCGGTACGTCCGCAGCGCCTGCTCCGCGTCCTGCAGCGCCAGGTCGCGCAGCCCGAGCGAGGCGTTCATGCGGGCCAGCTCGGTGAGCGCCTGCGCGGCGCCGTACCGGTCCGAGAGGTCCTGGCGGATGTAGAGCGCCTCCAGGGCGTGCGAGACGGCCTCGTGCACGGCGCCGCGCCGGCGGTGCACGCGCGCCAGGGTCAGCAGCGTCGCCGCGACCCCGGGCATCTCCCCGATCTCGCGGCGGATGTGCAGCGCCTCGCCGGCGTGGGACAGGGCGGTGTCGTAGTCGGCGAGGCCGATGTGGGCGGTGGCCAGCGTCTCGTGGCCCTTGGCCACCCCTTCGCCGTCCCCCAGGGCCTCGTGGATGGCCAGCGAGCGGCGCGCGTGCTCGATCGCGGTCAGGTAGCGGCCGAGGGAGGCGTGCACGTCGGCGAGCGTCGCCTGCGCCACGGCCTCGCCGTACCGGTCGGGCGGGTCCACCGAGCGGAACCCGCGCCGCGCGTCCTCCCCGTACCCGATCGCCTCCACCGGCTGGCCCAGCTCGAAGTGCGCCACCGCCAGGTTGTGCAGCATGACGGCGGCGGCCTGCCAGTCCTCCTCCGCCCGCGCCGCCCGCAGGCCCGCCTGATGCACGGCGATGTTGTCCTCGCTGTAACGGCGGAACGCCTGGAAGTCGAACAGCGCGTCGGCCAGCTCCCAGCACGTGCGGTGCAGCCCCAGCCGCGCCGCCTGGTGCACCGCCGCGACCAGGTTGCGCCGCTCGGCCTCGAACCACGCCAGGGCCACCTGCCGTACGACGGCGTCCGGCGGCGCGCTCTCCCGGCCGTCCAGTACGGGCCGCCGCGCGCGGGTCAGGTGCGCTCCGGCCTGGCGCGCCTCGGCCAGGTACCAGGCGAGCAGGCGGCGCTGCGCCGCCATCCGGTCGCTGTCGGCGTCCTCGCTGAGGCCCCGTTCCCGGACGAAGTCGCGCAGCAGGCCGTGCATGCGGAAGCGGCCGGGCGCGACGTCCTGGACGAGGTGGGCCTGGCGCAGGTCCTCCAGGCACTCGGCCGCCTCCTCCTCCGCCGCGTCCAGCAGCGCCGCCAGGGCACCGGCGTTGAAGTCGGGCCCGGTGACGAGCCCCAGGAGCCGGAACGCCGCGCGCCGTTCGCGGCGCAGGCCCCGGTAGGCGATGTCGAACGTGGGGCTGAGCACGGTGTTGAGGCCCGGCCCCACCGCCGGGGAGGTGTCGGCCAGCTCCCGTACGGTGTCGGCGATCGACTCCTCGGGGTTCTCCGCCAGCCGCGCGGCCATGATCGCCAGCGCGAGCGGCAGGTAGCCGCATTCGCGGGCGAGCCGGACGACCGCGCGGTTCTCCTCCCGTACGCGCCGGTCCCCCGGCCCGAGCACGCCGGCGATGAGGTCGACGGCCTCCTGGACGGCCATCTCGCGCAGCTCCAGCGTCCGGATGTCGGCGCCGTCGGCGCTCTCCGCCAGCGCCGGGAGGCGGCGCTGCGTGGTCACCACCACCAGCCCCGCCGTGGCGGCCGCGATGATCGGCCGGACCTGGGCCGCCTCGGCGGCGTTGTCGAGGATCAGCAGCACCCGCCGGCCGGGCAGCAGCGAGCGGCACTGCGCCTCCAGCTCCGCCTCGGTGCGCGGCAACTGGTCGCCCGGCACCCCGACGCCGCGCAGCACCTGCCCCATCACCTCGGACGGGGCGGCCTTGCCGCGCAGGTCGCCGCGCAGGTCGACGAACACCGCGCCGTCGGGGAAGCGGTCGGCGGCCCGGTGCGCCCAGTGCAGCGCGAGCGTGGTCTTGCCGACCCCCGCCATGCCCTGGACGACCACCGCGCGCGGCAGCTCGGACTGCGAGACCAGGAGGTCGAGCTTGCCGAGGCTGACGGTGCGGCCGGCGAAGAACGGCTTGGCCTCGGGAAGGCGGAGCCCGCCGCCGGGGGCCTCCAGCCGTACCGGGGGGCGGGCGGCGATCCGGGCCGCCCCGCCGGCGCCGCCCGGACCGCCCGGGCCGGCCGCCGCCGGCACCGCGGCC
>NZ_JBEZWH010000124.1:0-11831 GCF_040703975.1 Spirillospora sp. NPDC029432 | reverse complement strand
GAGGAGGCCCAGACCGGCAAGGCGCAGGTGCAGCGGCTCGCCGACCGGATCTCCGCGATCACGATCGGCACGAAGATCCCGTGTCCAGGCGGCGCTGGAGGGCGTCGGAGTGGGCGGTGCGCAGGCGGATCTCCTCGATCAGCCGGGAGCGCCGCTCGGCCGCCACGGGCTCGCTGCGCCGGACCTCGGCCCCGGCGGCCACGATGAGCAGGCCGGTCAGGACCAGCGCCAGCGGGACGCCGGCGCGGGCGAGCGGCCCGCGCCGCGCGCCCGCCTCCCCGGCCGCCGCGCGGCGGGCGGCGGCCGCGGCGTAGCCGGGGTCCGCCGCCCTGCCGGCCATCAGGTCCGACAGCAGCGACATGGAGGCGTCGGGACGCCGCCACCCCGCCCGCTCCCGCTCCCCGGGCTCCGGCGGCCCCTCTCGCCCCTCGCGTCCGTCTGTCACCGGCCCATCATGGCAAGCCGCGCCAAATCCCCGGCGCAGGTCAGGGGACGGCCGTGGCGGCGGCGCGGGAGCGGTCGAGGCCGAGGTGCACCGCCATCCCGGCCAGGACCGAGCCCATCAGCCAGCGCTGGGCGCGCTGCCACAGGGGCCGCTCGGCGAGGAACCCGGCGATCGTTCCGGCGCCCATGGCGATGAGGCCGTTGACGGTGATCGCGATCGTGATCTGGGTGAGGCCCAGCAGCAGGCTCTGCAGCGCCACGCTGCCGCGCCCGGGGTCGACGAACTGCGGCAGCAGCGACACGTACAGGATCGCGATCTTGGGGTTGAGCAGGCTGGTGAGCAGCCCCATCGTGTACAGCCGGCGGGGCGGGTCGGCGGGGAGCTCCCGCGGGGCGAACGCCGCCCGCCCGCCGGGGCGCAGCGCCTGCCAGGCCAGCCAGAGGAGGTACGCCGCGCCGGCCAGCTTGAGGGCGGTGTAGACGGCCGGCACCAGCGCGAAGACGGCGGTCAGCCCGGCGGTGGCGGCGATCACGTACACCACGAACCCGGTCGCGACCCCGCACAGCGAGATGAGGCCGGCCCTGCGGCCCTGCGTCAGCGTGCGGGACACCAGGTAGATCATGTTCGGCCCGGGGGTCAGGACGAGTCCCAGCGCGATGACGGCGATACCGGCGACTGCGGTCAGCGAAACCATGCGAATCACCGTAAAGCGCCCAGTATTCTCGGTGCAATAGAGTGAATTGATCTCGGTGCAATGTCGATGGAGGCGAGGGCGATGGACGACTTCCGGCGGGTCGCCGACGCGGTGGCGGCCGACATCGCGGCGGGACGGCTGCGGCCCGGCGACCGGCTGCCGCCGCAGCGTGCCTTCGCGCGCCGGCACGGCATCGCCAACTCCACCGCCATCCGCGTCTACGGCGAGCTGGCCCGGCGCGGGCTGGTGGTCGGCGAGGTCGGCCGCGGCACGTTCGTCCGCGCCGCCGCCCCCGCCGCGGCGCCCGCGCTGACCGAGCCCGCCGGGACGCGGATCGACCTGGAGCTGCAGCACCCCGTGGTGGACGGGCTGGCCGAGCGCATGGCCGCCTCGCTCGGCCGGCTGCTGCGCCCCGACGTGCTGGGCACCGCCCTGCGCCCGGTGGGCCCCGCCGGGACGCCCGCGGCACGGGCCGCGACCGCCGCCCTGCTCGGCCGCCCCGGCTGGGAGCCCGCGCCGGAGCAGGTGCTCTTCACCGGGAACGGGCGGCAGGCGATCGCGGGCGCGGTGTCGGCGCTGGTCCCCACCGGCGGGCGGCTGGCCGTCGAGGAGCTCACGTACCCGCTCGCCAAGTCCGTCGCCGCGCGCCTCGGCATCACGCTGGTGCCCGTGGCCGCCGACGCGCACGGCCTCGTCCCGGGCGCCCTCGCCGAGGCCCACCGCCGCGCGCCGTTCCAGGCGGTGTACGTCCAGCCCACCGTGCAGAACCCGTACGGCACGACGATGCCGCCGGAACGCCGGGCCGCGCTGGCCGCCGTCCTGGAGGAGCTGCGCGTGCACGCGGTCGAGGACGCGATCTGGGCGTTCCTGGACGCCGCCGCGCCCCCGCCGCTGGCCGCCTGGGCCCCGGACCGCACGATCGTCGTCGACAGCCTCTCCAAGCGGCTGGCGCCCGGGCTGGCCGTGGGCTTCACGGTCGCGCCCCCGGCACTGCTCGACCGGGTCGGCACCGCCCTGCGCACCGGCGCCTGGGCGCCCGCCGGGTACGCCCTGGAGGCCGCCACCGGGTGGATCGGGGACGGCACCGTCGCCGCCCTCGCCGAGGCAAAGCGCGCCGACGCGGCGCGGCGGCAGCGGATCGCCGCACGGGCGCTCGCGGACGCGCACGAGCCCGCGCCGCGCGTGCGCACGCACCCGCACTCCTACTTCTGCTGGTGGGAACTGCCCGCGCCGTGGCGCGCCGAGACCTTCGCCGCCGCGGCCGCGCGGCGCGGCATCGCCGTCACGCCCGCCGCCGCCTTCGCGGTGGTCCCGGCGAGCGCGCCGCACGCGGTCCGGGTCGGCCTCGGCACTCCCCCGCCCAAGGCGCTCGCCGGCGCCCTGCGCACCCTCGCCGCCCTCGCGTCCGGCGGGCCGGACGCCGCGCCCGGCTGAGCCGCCGCCCGCCCCGCCTCAGGACTCGGCGCGCTCGACGACCGCCGCCCACTCCTCCAGCAGCTCCTGCGCCGCGTCCGCGTCCGGCCCCTCGGCCCAGAGGTGCGTCACCGCGTCGGACGGGTCGGGCAGCACCAGCACCCACCGGCCGTCCTCCTCCACCACCCGCACCCCGTCGGTGGTGTCGATCGTCCGGTCGCCGGCCGCCTCCACGACGTGCCGCATCACCCCGCCCTTGGCCGCCCACGGCGTCGGCACGGAGCGGCGCAGCAGGTGCGCCTCGGGGATGCGGCGGTCGATCTGGGACAGCGTCAGCCGCGTCCGCGCGACCAGGCCCACCAGCCGGACGAACGCCGCGATGCCGTCGACCGTACGGCTGAACTCGGGCATCAGGAAGCCGCCCCGGCCGTCCCCCGCGAAGATCACCTCGGGCCGGGCGGCGGCCTTCGTCAGCACGTCCTGCGAGGTCGAGGTCCACTCCACCTGGACGCCGTGGAACCGGCAGACCTGCTCGGCCACCCGCGTCGTCGTCACCGGCAGCGCCACCCGGCCGCCGCGCCGCTCGGCCGCGACCAGGTCCAGCATCACCAGCAGCGCCCGGTCGTCGCCGATCAGCTGGCCGCTCTCGTCCACCAGCGAGATCCGCTCCCCGACCGGGTCGAACCGCACCCCGAACGCCGCCCGCGACGACGACACCAGCTCGCCGAGCCGCTGCAGGTCGCGCATCCGCTCGGCGAGCGTCTCGGTCGGGTTCGCCTCGTCCAGCCGGTTGTTGCGGGTCAGCACGTCCACGCCGACCCGGCCCAGCAGCGTCGGCAGCACCAGCGACGCGGTCCCGCCCGCGCAGTCCAGCACGATCTTCAGCCCGGCCTCGCGGACCCCCGACATGTCCACGCGCCGCAGCAGGTCGCGGGCATAGGTCTCGGTCGTGCGCGCCGGGTACGTCAGCTCGGCGATCTCGCCGGGGAACGCCCGCCGGAACTCCTGCCGCCCGAACACCCGCTCCAGCTTGCGCTGCGCCGCCTGCGACAGGTCGGCGCCGTCGGGCGCCAGGAACATGATGTCCACGCCCTGCGGGTCGCCGGGCGTGGTCCGCAGGTAGAGCCCGCCGGCGCAGTCCTCCCGCGCCGTCTCGAACCGCGCCACCGGCAGCGGGCACGCCTCCAGGTCCTGGACGTCGATCGCGCTGGACGTCAGCGCGCTGATCACCGCCCGCTTGAGCGTCCGGGCCGCGCGCGAGGCGTCCCGGCCGGTCACCACCGCCGTGCCCTTCTTCAGCGTCGTCGCGTACGCGCTGGCCAGCCGCACCGCCAGCTCCGGGGTGATCTCCACGTTGATCAGCCCGGACACCCCGCGCGGGCCGAACAGGTTGCGCTGCCCCCGCGACTCCCAGATCACGCTGGTGTTGACGACCGCGCCGGCCTCGATGGTCTTGAACGGGTACACCTTGACCTGGCTGGAGACGTACGCCTCGGCCTCGATCACGCACTCGTCCCCGACGACCGCGCCCTCCTCGACCCGCGCGCCCGCCATGATGTCGGTGTTCTTGCCGATCACGCAGCCGCGCAGGTTCGTGGACGGCGCGATGAACACGTTGTCGTGCACGACGGCACGGTGCAGGAACGCGCCCTCCTTCACCACCACGTTGCTGCCCAGCACGGTGAACTCGCGCAGCTCCACGCCCGCCTCGACCTTGGCGTAGTCGCCGACGTACAGCGGGCCCTTCAGGATCGCCTCGGCGTCCACCTCGGCGCCCTCGGCCACCCACACGCCCGGCGACAGCTCGAACCCCTGCAGGTCGACGTCCACGAGCCCCGACAGCATGTCCGCCTGGGCCTTCATGTAGCTGGCGTGGGTGCCGACGTCCTCCCAGTAGCAGTCGGCGACGTACCCGTACAGCGGCGCGCCCTCGGCCAGCAGCTTGGGGAACACCTCGCCGGACCAGTCGACCGAGCGGCCCTTCTCGACATGGTCGAGGACCTCCGGCTCCATGATGTAGATGCCGGTGTTGACGGTGTCGGAGAACACCTGGCCCCAGGTCGGCTTCTCCAGGAAGCGCTGGATGCGGCCCTCGTCGTCCACGATGATGATGCCGAACTCCAGCGGGTTCGGGACCCGCTTGAGGCCGATGGTGACCAGCGCCCCGTTCTCCCGGTGGAAGCGCACCATGTCGGTCAGGTCGATGTCGGTGAGCGCGTCCCCGGAGATCACCAGGAAGCGGTCGTCGCGCAGCGCCTCCGCCGCGTTCTTGACGCTGCCCGCCGTGCCCAGCGGGATCTCCTCGGTGGCGTAGCTCAGCGACATGCCGAGCTCCTCGCCGTCCCCGAAGTAGTTGCGGATCAGCGCGGCCAGGAACTGGACGGTCACCACGGTCTCGTCGAACCCGTGCCGCTTGAGCAGGCGCAGCACGTGTTCCATGATCGGCCGGTTGACGAGCGGGAGCAGGGGCTTGGGCTGGTTGGCGGTCATCGGACGCAGCCGCGTCCCCTCGCCGCCCGCCATCACAACGGCCTTCATCGCGGTGTCTCCGCTCCCTTCTGGTCGCCGGCCGACGGGTCGGGATCGGGCTGGGGGCCGCGGGGCGGATCGGGCGGCGGCTCGGGCGGCCCGGCGCGGTGCTCGATGATGAGCCTGCGGGTCTGCGCCCAGTACAGGATCGCCGCCCACCAGTACAGGGCCGTGCCCCAGATGGCGAACGACCAGCCGATGATCCGGGCGCCGGTGGCCACCGGGCCGTCGTGCCCGCCGAGCAGCAGCAGCGGGAACGCGTACAGCAGGCACATCGTCGCCGCCTTGCCGATGAAGTGCACCGGCAGGGTCCCCCCGTACCCGAGGCGGCGCATCACCGGCACGATCGGCGTGATCGCGACCTCCCGGCCCACCAGCAGCACCACCAGCCACAGCGGGATGATGTCCCGGACCGTCAGCCCGATCAGCGTCGCCAGGATGTAGAGCCGGTCGGCCGCCGGGTCCAGCACGACGCCGAGCCGGCTGGTCTGGTTCAGCATCCGGGCGAGCTTGCCGTCCAGCCAGTCCGACAGCCCCGCCGCCACCAGCAGGCCCAGCGCCCACCAGTCGGCCTCGGCCAGCACCAGCCACAGGAAGAGCGGGACCCCCAGCAGCCGCGCGAAGCTCAGCGCGTTCGGCACCGTCCAGATCCGGCCCGACACAGTGCCCCGGCCGGGCTCCGGTGACCTGTCGACATCAGGGCTCACTGACGCGATCGCCTCCCCTATCCCCCAATGACCATGACCCTATCGTCAGGGTTGGTAAAGCCCGCCGATAGCCTGCGGGCCATGCGATGGACCCTGCACGGCGAGAGGTACGTCTACCGCAGCCCCTGGATGGACGTGTGCCTGGCCGACGTCGAGCTGCCCGACGGGCGCCGCTTCGACCACCACCTCCTGCGGGTCCGGAACGCGGCCGGCGTGGTCGCCGTCGACGGCCGCGACCGCGCGCTGCTGATCTGGCGGCACCGCTTCATCACCGACCGGTGGGGCTGGGAGATCCCCGGCGGCCGGGTCGAGGACGGCGAGGACCCGGCCGCGGCCGCGGCCCGCGAGCTGCTGGAGGAGACCGGCTGGCGGGCCGGCGCGCTGGAGCACCTCCTGGACGTGCGCGCCTCCCCCGGCGTGCACGACGGCGTCCACCACCTCTACCGCGCCGACGGCGCCGAGCACGTGGGCGACCCCACCGACGTGGAGGCCGAGCGGATCGAGTGGGTCCCGCTGGCCTCGGTCCCCGAGCTGGCCGCCCGCGGTGAGATCGGCTCCTCGTCCAGCCTGGCGGCCCTCCTCTACCTGGCGTCCGCCCGCTGACCCGCGCCCAGCGGCAGCACGGCGGTCACCGTGAACCCGCCGTCCGGGCCCGGCCCCGCCTCGGCCGTCCCGCCGACGCTGCGGGCACGCTCGGCCATCCCCACGATCCCGAACCCGCCGCCGGCCGCGCCCGCCGCGCCGCGGCCGTTATCGGCCACCGTGATCCGCAGGTCGCCGTCCGCCCGCACCAGCGACACCTCGACGGCCGTCGCGCGGGCGTGCTTGACCACGTTGGTCAGCGCCTCCTGGACGATCCGGTACGCCACGATCCCGGCCTCGGGCGACTCGCGGCCCTCGCCACGTTCGGCGAGCACCGCGTCCAGCCCGGCCGCCCGCGCGGCCTCCACCAGCTCCGCGATCCCCGCCGCGCCCGGCGGCACCGCGCGCGGCCCCGGCTCCGTCTCCCGCAGCACCTGGAGCGTCGCCCGCAGCTCGGTGCGGGCGTCGCGGCAGGTGGCGGCAATGCCGTCCAGCGTGTCCGCCAGCCCGGCCCGGTCCACCGGCCCGTCCCGCTTCACCAGGTGCGCGGCCGCGCCCGCCTGCACGCCGATGACCGTGATGCTGTGCGCGAGCAGGTCGTGCAGGTCCCGCGCGATCCGCAGCCGCTCCTCGGCGACCCGGCGGCGGGCCTCCTCCTCGCGCGTCCGCTCGGCCCGCTCCGCCCGGTCGGTGATCGCCGCCACCCGCGCCCTGTGGACCCGCCAGCCCTGCACGCCGACGACCACCGCGACGATCGCCTCGACCACGCCGACCTGTTCCAGCCCGGTCCGCCCGCTCGCCCCCATCGCGAAGATCACCGCGCAGGCGGCCAGCAGCGCCGCCGTGCCGAGCAGGACCGTCAGCACCCGCCGCCCGAGGACCGCGAACGTGAACAGCGCGAAGACCTCGGCCGGGGCCACCGCGTGATGCTGGTACTGGAGCAGGTGGAACGGCAGCGCCAGCGCCACCACCAGCGCCAGCGCGACCCCCGGCCGGCGCCGCCGCCACGCCAGCGGCACGTGCGCCGCCACGAGCATCATCGCCCCGGCCGGATCCAGCGGCCGCACTCCCGGCCACTCCGCCGCCGCTCCCACGGCGACCGCCGCCAGCCCCGCGGCGGCCAGGGCGTCCACCCCGCGACCCCTGATCATCACCCGCCCAAGTCTGCCGCAGCCCCCGCCCGCCCCGCAGGCACCCCCTCCTCCGGCACCTCCACGATCGGCACGCCGGTCTCCCGAGCCGGTACCCCTTTCACCCGTTCCGGGGCATGGCGAGCGCGAACCCTCCCCGGGCTCCGCGACCTCCTCTACACGGCGTCCAGTGCTGGAACCTGACCGGTTGACGTCCTCACTCGTGAGGTTTCTGTTTCAAGGGCAGGACCACCGCGTACCGCGATCCGGCCTCCACAGACGTTTAGCCTGTCCGCCCGCCCGGCGGCCAGGATGTTCAGTGCGGCGTTGTGGTCACGATCGTGCTCGGCCCCGCATGCGACGCAGGTCCAACTGCGCACGCTGAGAGGCTTGGGCCCGTCCTTCACCCCGCATGCGGAGCAGACCTGGCTGGTCGGCTCGAAGCGGCCGATCTTGGCCATATATCGGCCCGCCCGTTCCGCCTTGTACTCCAGCATCGCCACGAACGTCGCCCATCCCGCATCGTGCACACTCTTGCTCAATCGTCCCCGGGCGAGACCCTTCACCGCCAAGTTCTCCACATAGACCGCTTGGTTGTCGCGGACGATTCCGGTGGAGAGCTTGTGGAGGAAATCCCGGCGTGCATCCGCCACCTTCGCATGCCGCCGGGCGAGTCGTCGCTCTGCCTTCGCCCGGTTGTTCGAACCTTCTTGACGTCGAGCCACCACGCGCTGGGCACTTTGAAGCCTCTTCTCAGCGCGACGCAGATATTGGGGCGATGCCACCTTGTGCCCGGTGGAGAGAACGGCGAAGCTCGTGAGACCGAGGTCGATCCCCACCTCGTCGGTACGCATAGGCAGCGGAGACGTCTCCACATCCACGACGAATGACGCAAAATAGCGTCCCGCGGAGTCCTTGATGATCGTCACCGAGGTCGGTTCGGACGTCAGCGGCCGGGACCAGCGGACAGATATTTCGCCGATCCTCGCTGCGTACAAACGCCCGTTCGAACGCAGGCGGAAGCCGGCACGGGTGAGGCGTATCGCTTGTCGGGCGCTCTTTCGCGATCGAGGTTTGGGCGGCTCCACCTTGGGTCCCCGGCGATGGCCTGTGATGGATTCGAAGAAATTGCGGTATGCCGCGTTCAGATCGGCAAGCGCCTGCTGGAGGGCGACCGCCGACACCTCCGCCAGCCATGCTCGCGCAGGGGACTTCTTCGCCTGAGTGATGACCTGCCTGGACAGAGCCGCGTCCGAGATGTAGGGCAGACCGGCCTCGTACGCGGCATTGCGAAGAGCAAGACCATCATTGAACACGACCCGCGCACAACCGAAGGCCCGCGCCAAGGCCCGTCGCTGAGCACATGTCGGGTAGATCCGGTAGTTATATCTGAGCCGCACATGGCGAACATACATTCGAATCATGATCACTGTCCGCGAAACCTAAAAACTCTGCGTAGCCGATCGCGTGCACGGGGGCCCGATGGCACGGAGTGCTATGTTGATCACGACGTGACGCGGGGGCCCGGCGAACCGGGCTGAGATAGCGGCTGGACGGCCGCTGACCGCCAGAACCTGCTCCGGGTTATGCCGGCGAAGGGAGTGAACGGGTGACTGACATGCGCACCCCCACCGTTTCTCGCAAGACCTACCTGCAGGGCTCCGCGCCCGATGTGCGGGTGCCGATGCGGGAGGTGACGCTGACGGACGGCGGCGCCGTGGTGCTGTACGACACGTCCGGGCCGTACACCGATCCCGCCTACGAGGCGGACGTGCGGCGGGGGCTGCCGCCGCTGCGCGGGGCGTGGATCGCCGGGCGCGGGGACACCGAGGAGTACGACGGCCGCGCGGTGCGGCCGGAGGACGACGGGCGCGATGGGCGCGGCGGGCGCGATGGGCGCGGCGGGCGCGGGGCGGCCGATCCGATGCGGGAGCGGGCGGCGTTCGCGGAGCGCCGTCCGCGCCGGGCCACCGGGGAGGCGGTGACGCAGCGGGCGTACGCCCGGCGCGGGGAGATCACTCCGGAGATGGAGTTCGCGGCGCTGCGCGAGGGCGTGGAGCCGGAGTTCGTGCGGGCCGAGCTGGCCGCCGGGCGGGCGGTGCTGCCGGCGAACGTGAACCATCCCGAGATCGAGCCGATGGTCATCGGGCGCAACTTCCTGGTGAAGGTCAACGCGAACATCGGGAACAGCGCGGTGGCCTCGTCGATCGAGGACGAGGTGGAGAAGATGACGTGGGCGACCCGGTGGGGCGCCGACACGATCATGGATCTGTCGACCGGGCGGGACATCCACACGACGCGGGAGTGGATCCTGCGGAACTCGCCCGTCCCGGTCGGGACCGTCCCGCTGTATCAGGCGGTGGAGAAGGTCGGCGGGGACCCGGCGGAGCTGACGTACGAGATCTTCCGCGACACCGTGGTGGAGCAGGCCGAGCAGGGCGTGGACTACATGACCGTGCACGCCGGGGTGCTGCTGCGGTACGTGCCGCTGACGGCGCGCCGCAAGACCGGGATCGTGTCGCGGGGCGGGTCGATCATGGCCGCGTGGTGCCTGGCCCACCACGAGGAGAACTTCCTCTACACGCACTTCCGGGAGCTGTGCGAGATCTTCGCCGCGTACGACGTCACGTGGTCGCTCGGCGACGGGCTGCGGCCGGGGTCGATCGCCGACGCCAACGACGAGGCGCAGTTCGCGGAGTTGCGCACGCAGGGCGAGCTGACGCGGATCGCGGCGGAGTACGGCAACCAGGTGATGAACGAGGGCCCCGGCCACGTCCCGATGCACAAGATCAAGGAGAACGTGGACCTGCAGCAGGAGCTGTGCGACGGGGCGCCGTTCTACACGCTCGGGCCGCTGACCACCGACATCGCGCCGGGGTACGACCACATCACCTCGGCGATCGGCGCCGCGATGATCGGCTGGCACGGCACCGCGATGCTCTGCTATGTCACGCCGAAGGAGCATCTGGGGCTGCCGGACCGCGAGGACGTGAAGGCGGGCATGATCGCGTACAAGATCGCCGCGCATGCCGCCGACCTGGCCAAGGGGCATCCGGGGGCGCAGGCGTGGGACGACGCGCTGTCGGACGCGCGGTTCGAGTTCCGCTGGGAGGACCAGTTCAACCTGGCGCTGGACCCGGACACGGCGCGCTCGTTCCATGACGAGACGCTGCCGGCCGCGCCGGCCAAGACCGCGCACTTCTGCTCGATGTGCGGGCCGCACTTCTGCGCGATGAAGATCACGCAGGATGTGCGCCGCTACGCCGCCGAGCGCGGGCTGCCGGACGAGGCGGCGCTGGACGCGGGGATGCGCGACAAGGCGGCCGAGTTCACCGGCTCGGGCGGCCGGATCTACCTTCCGGTGGCCGGTTCCGGCGACTGACCCGATTTCTGGGTCCGCTCACAAAAGGACCGCTCACCGGCGGTGACGCAGCCGCGGGCGGCGCCGTCCCCGTGCCCGTCCTCCGGGACGCCTACGCGAACGGGCGCGAACGGGGGAAGATGGGGCGGCGCCGTCCGGTGCGGCGCGCGGACCGGCGGACGGTCAGGACGGTGGTGGTGCCGGTGGACGCGCCAGGGGCCGCGCTCGCCCGCGACCAGGAGCTGCGCGCCCGGCTCGCCGCCGGCGACGAGGGCGCGCTGGGCGAGGCGTACGACCTGTACTCGCCGCTGGTGTACGGGCTGGCCCGGCGGGTGACCGCCGATGCCGACGCCGCCGGGGACGTGACGCAGGAGGTCTTCGTCTCGCTGTGGGAGCGGCCGCTGGCGTTCGATCCCGAGCGCGGCACGCTGCGCCTTTGGCTGGCGACGCTGGCGCACCGGCGGGCGGTCGACTGGGTGCGCAAGGAGAGCCGGCACCGGCGGCCGCCGCCGATCGTGGAGCGCGAGGGCAACGGGCGGCCCTCGATCGAGGAGCACGTGATCGAGGGCGAGCTGGCGAGCGGGGTGCGCCGCGGGCTGCACGCGCTGCCGCCGCCGCTGCGGGAGGTGCTGGAGCTCGCCTACTACCAGGGCCTCACCTACCGTGAGGTGGCGGTGGCGCTGGGCATTCCCGAGGGCACCGCCAAGTCCCGGATCCGCAGCGCGCTGGCGCGGCTGGCGCGGGACCTGGAGCGCGAAGGGCTCACCTCGTGAACGCCGGCGGCGCGGGCTCGCGCGGCGCGCGTTCGGGAGGGGGCCGGGCATGAGCGAGGGAGGGCATCCCGACATGGACACGGCACTCGCCGTCTGGGCCGCCGCGCGCAACTACCGCAAGTACGAGTACGACATGGTCGCGCCGCACGTCGGCCGGTCGCTGCTGGAGATCGGTTCCGGTCTCGGGCACTTCTCCG
>NZ_JBEZWH010000123.1:0-12393 GCF_040703975.1 Spirillospora sp. NPDC029432 | reverse complement strand
CGCCGCCCGCGGTCGGAGTGCTCGGTGGTCATCAGCACCGCGCCCCCGTACTCGCCGCCGGCCGAGACGCCCTGCAGGAGCCGGGTCACCTGGTCATCAGGCTCAGCCGCGGGCGGCCCCGTACAGCGATCCGCCGAGCAGCACGGCGCCCGACAGGACGCCGCTGACGAACGGGATCCACTCCACCGCCGGCGCCGCGGCCATCGCCATCCCGGCCGCGCCCAGCACGGCCAGCAGCACGCCCGGGACCGCGATGGCGCGCCGCTTCCAGACCGGCGCCAGCGCGACGAAGTGCAGCCCGACGATCAGCGCGATCCAGGCGACGTTGACCTCCTGAGGCGCGTCCAGCGCCCGCAGGACCGCGATCCCGCCGAAGATCAGCGCGAACTCGGCGACCACGACCAGCCCGAACTTCGGGCCGAACCATCCCGGGCGCGCGCCGCCGCGCGGCTCCCCTCCCCGCCGGTCCGTACGGAATCCGGTGACGACCACGGCGGCCAGGCACAGCAGCGCGAGGACGCGCAGCGCGACGCCGACCGGTCCCGGCAGGGGGGCGCCCGCGTTGGCGAGCACGAACGCGGTTCCGAAACCGGAACCGACCAGCAGACCGAGCAATTGCGGCGACATCCGGATGATCTTACTCGCGGTGGCGCGTCCCTTGCCCTGCTCGGGTAGGCGCGCTCCCAGGGCTTGAGTACTTGCGCTCATGCGCACGGACCGCGCGCGGGAGAGCCTGCCGGTATGAACACGACCGCTCAGCGGACCGGCCCGGTGGCCGCGGCCCATGTGCTCCTGTGGGCGCAGGCGGCACTGGCCGCCCTCGCCTGGCTCCTCCCGAACGCACTGGTCGCCGCCATCGTGGTGACGGAGGGGATCCCGGACGACGGGTCCGCCCCCTACCTGCTGATCCCGGTGATCTTCTCGGCGCCCCTGCTGGTGATCGCGGTCCCGGGCCTGGTGCTCGCCGCGAGCTTCACCCGCGGGCGCCGCGGCGTGCGGGCCGGGATCGTCGTCTTCGAGGCCCTGCTGATCGGCACCGGAGCGCTCACGGTCCTCATGGGCGCGCCGAGCGTCCTGCAAAGTGTGCTCGGCCTGCTTCTGGGCGGAGGGGCGCTCGCGGGGGCGTACGTGCTGGCCGTCCTGCTGCGGTCGCAGGGCCGCGCGTACTTCACCCGTGAGCGCCCCGCCCGGTAGACCCTACGCGCCGGCGGGTCCGGAGAGGGCATGGCCCCGGGTGGCGTCGACATGGGCGGGAACGGACTCGTGCCGGTCCCCCACGCTCAGCGTCCCGGCCGGCTCGAACATCAGGATCGAGGCCCCGGCGGGCGAGGACGGCCGGTGCTCGACGCCGCGCGGCACGACGAACACCGACCCCTCGCTCAGCCGGACGGTCCGTTCGGAGCCGTCCTCGCGCAGGGCGATGTCCAGCTCGCCGCCCAGGACCAGGAAGAACTCGTCGGTGCCGTCGTGGGCGTGCCAGACGTGCTCGCCCTCGACCTTGGCGATCCGCACGTCGTAGTCGTTCACCCGCGCCACGATCCGCGGGCTCCAGATCTCGGTGAACGAGGCCAGCGCGGCCCCCAGTTCGATCGGTTCATCGCTCATGGGACGACCCTGCCGCTCGACCCGGCCCGGCCGTGAGTGCTAGGAATCGCATATGCCGCAAGGATTCTCGCACCGGGTCGTGATGATCGTCGGTGAGGGCTCGAACCCGTTCGAGCTGGGGGTGGCCACCGAGCTGTTCGGCCTCCGCCGCCCCGAACTGGACCGCCCCTGGTACGACTTCGCGCTCTGTGCCCCCGCGGGCGCGGCGGTCATGCACGCGGGGATGTTCACGATGGCGGGAATCGCGGATCTGGCGGCCGCGGACCGCGCCGACACCGTGATCGTCCCCAACCGGCCCGACCCCGACGCGGACCCGGCGCCGGAGGTGCTGGACGCCGTCCGGCGCGCCGCCGCGCGCGGCGCCCGCCTGGTCAGCTTCTGCACCGGCGCGTTCACCCTGGCCGCCGCGGGCGTGCTCGACGGCCGCCGGGCCACCACCCACTGGCGCTGGGCGGAGTCGTTCCGCGCCCGCTTCCCGGACGTCGACCTGCGTCCGGACGTGCTGTTCGTCGACGACGGCGACGTGCTGACGGCCGCCGGCAGCGCGGCCGCCCTGGACCTCGGCCTGCATCTCGTCCGCCGCGACCACGGCGCCGAGATCGCCAACGCCGTGGCGCGGCGGCTGGTGTTCGCCGGGCATCGCGACGGCGGCCAGCGGCAGTTCGTCCGGCGGCCGGTCCCCGAGATCCCCGACACGTCCCTGGGGCCCGTCCTCGCCTGGGCGCAGGAGCGCCTGGACCGCCCGCTGACCGTCGCCGCCCTCGCGGCCCGCGCCGCCGTCAGCCCGGCCACCCTGCACCGCCGCTTCCAGGCCGAACTCGGCACCACCCCGCTCGCCTGGCTCACCGGCGAGCGCGTCGCCCTGGCCTGCCGCCTCCTCGAACGCGGCGAACTGCGCCTGGACGCCGTGGCCCGCGCCACCGGCCTCGGCACCACCGCCAGCCTCCGGACCCACCTCCACCGCCACACGGGCCTGTCCCCCTCCGCCTACCGCCACCGCTTCGCGCAGCCATGACCCACGCGTGGCACCGGACGGTTGGGTGGGTCCGGGCGGTCATCCCGGCCAGAGCGGCCACAGGCACGCGGACGGGGCGACGTCAGGCAGGGGCGCCGAGCGGCGGGTGCTCGAGCACGCGGGGCTTGTACTCGACCAGCTGGATGCGGCCGTCGAAGGTGCGGTGGTCGATCATGTCGAGGGCGACGTCCGGATAGCCGTCGTAGATGCGTTCGTCGCCCGTGGCCCCGGTGATCACCGGGAACATCACGACCCGGAAGCGGTCGACGAGTCCGGCGCGGAGCAGGGACCGGCACAGGCTGAGGCTGCCGATCGTGGTGAGGAGCCCCGAGCCACTCGACTTCATGGCGCGGACGGCCTCGACGGCGTCGTCGCGGACGAGCGTGCAGTTGGCCCACGTCAGCGGCTCCTCGAGTGAGGAGGAGAACACCACCTTGGACGCTCGTGTGAGCTCGTCGACGGACGCCTCTTCTTCGGGCCTGAACTCGTCCTGGCCGTTCGGGACCTCGCCCGCGGCGAAGCCCGACATCTGGCGGTAGGTGTTCGCTCCCATCAGGTGGGTGGCCTCGGGCTGCTCGCCGAGCCATGCGAGGTACTCCGGACCCTCGAGGCCCCAGAACCCGGGCCATCCCTCTGCCGACGCGTGGCCGTCGAGGGAGGTGATGAAGTCGACGAGAAGCTCCGACATGGCGGTGTCCTTTCCTAGGGTGTCACGAGCTTGGACCAGCAGGGAGCCACAAACTCATCGGCCACGCTGCGGAGTGACGAGAAACCCATGACGCCGCAGCGGACCCGCGCGCGTGCCGAGGGTCATCGCGGCCACGCCGTTGTCGAGGAACTCGGCTCCGCCGCCTCACTCGGGCGGGAGGCGGGTGTGAGCGGGCGGGCCCGGGTCAGTCCGTTCCGTCGGTGCTCGGGGACGCGGCCAGGGCGGCCAGGAGGGCGGGGAGGTCGGTGAGGGTGGCGATGCGGTGCACGCCGTGCGGTTCCCGGGCCGGGGTGCGGGCGCGGTCGAGCCAGATGCCGGTCAGGCCCGCGTCGCGGGCGGCGACGGCGTCCAGGTCCAAGTTGTCGCCGACGTAGGCGACCGCGGCCGGCGGCAGGTCCAGCGCGGCGCAGGCCGCCCGGAACGCGGACGGATCGGGCTTGGCGCAGCCGAGGGCGTCCGAGCACAGGAGCACCTCGAAGTGGTGGCGCAGGCCCAGGGCCGCCATCCTGCGCTCCTGGTGCACCGTGCTGGAATTCGACAGGATCCCCTGGCGGTACGGGAGGGAGCCCAGCGACGGCGGCACGTCGGGAAACGCCGTCCACGCCGCCTCGAACAGGGCGGTGTAGCGGCCTAGCCAGGCGTCCGCCTCCGGGTCGCTCAGCGCCCGGCCGGTGAAGCCGCGTACCCGTTCGCGCTGGTACTCCTCGTACGTCACCTCCCCGAGCGCCAGGCGCTCGTACGCGGCCGCGGTCGCCCGGCGCCAGCGCTCGAACGCCGCCTCGCCGGACGGCAGGCCCTCGGCGGCGAAGTGCCGCGACAGGGCCAGCCGGTCCGAGCCGGAGTAGTCGAAGAGCGTGTCGTCGACGTCCCACAGCACGGCCTCGATCATGCTCCCGACCGTATCCGGTCTCGAGCCGGCGGCGCGGACCGCCGGGTCAGAGGTGGTCCTTGACGCGGGCGGCGAACTCGTCCGGGGTGATGATCTCGATCTCCAGCTTCTCGGCCTTGGCCTTCTTGGAGCCGGCCTTCTCGCCGGCGACCAGGAGGGAGGTGCGGGCGGAGACGGAGGACGAGGCCTTGCCGCCGGCGCGCTCGATGAGCTCGTTCATCTCGTTGCGGGACAGGTCGGCCAGGGGGCCGCTCATGGAGCCGGTGACGACGACGGACATGCCGGACAGGGGCAGGGCGGCGGTGGCGGCGGGCTCCTCGCCGGGGGGCGTGGCGCCGGGCTCGGTCATGGTGACGCCCGCGGCGACCAGCTTGTCGATGAGCGGGGCCAGCTCGGCGATCTCGGCGACGAGGACGGGCGCCTTCTCCGGGCCGATGCCGTCGACTTCCTGGAACGCCTCGGCGTCGGCGGCGCGTATCTCGTCCATGGTGGCGAAGTGACGGGCGATGCGGCGGGACATGGAACGGCCCGTGCCGCGCACGCCCAGCGCGCAGAAGACCTTGTTGAGCGGCTTGGACTTGGCGCCCTCGATGGCCGCGAGGAGGTTGTCGGTGCTGGTCTCGCCCATGCGGTCGAGCTTGAGCAGCTCGTCGCGGCCGAGGGTGAACAGGTCGGCGAAGTCGGCGATCAGGCCGGCCGCGACCAGCTGGTCGATGCGGTTCTCGCCCAGGCCCTCGATGTCGAGCTGGTCGCGGCCCACGGCGTAGCGGACGGAGGCGATGGCGTGGCAGGCGCGGCCCTGGGAGCAGCGCCAGCGCTTCTGCGAGTCGTCGATCTCGCCGCCGCAGCGGGGGCAGGCGCCGGGGATCGGGATCGGGGTCTCGTCACCGGTGCGCAGGTGCGCGACCGGTGCCTCGACGCGGGGGATGACGTCGCCGGCCTTGTAGACGGTGACATGGTCGCCGATCTTGAGGTCGCGGCGGGCGATGTCGCCGGCGTTGTGCAGGGTGGCGTAGGTGATCACGGAGCCGTCCACCTCGACCGGCTCCAGGACGGCGCGGGGCGCGATGATGCCGGTGCGGCCGACGTTCCACTCCACGTCCAGCAGCCGGGTGATCTTCTCGGTGGCGGGCAGCTTGTACGCGGTCGCCCAGCGGGGCGCGCGCGAGGAGTTGCCGGCCTGCTCCTGGTCGGCGGCCAGATCGGCCTTGATCACGATGCCGTCGATGCCGAACTCCAGCTCGGCGCGCAGCCCGGCGATCCGCTCGACCCGTTCCTGGATCCCCGCGACGTCCTCGCACACGACGCCGGCGACCGGGGTGGCGGCGCTGGTGTGGGCACCCCAGGCGGCGATCCGGTCCATGATCTCGCTGTGCGGGAGGGTCCGCAGCTCGGGGAGCGAGTCGTCCATCGGGAGGGCGCCGTAGGCGAAGAAGGTCATCGCCACCTGGTAGTCGCGGTCGCGGGCGCGCAGCGAGCCGGCGGCGGCGGACCTGGGGTTGGCGAACGCCGGATGGCCCGCGCCCGTGCGCGCCGTGTTGGCGTCCTCGAACTGGGCGTGGGTCATCAGCACCTCGCCGCGCAGCTCGACCGTGACGGGCTCGGCCAGCCGGCCGGGCAGGCCGACGATCATGCCGATGCCGTGCGAGACGTCCTCACCGGCGGTGCCGTCGCCGCGGGTGACCAGCTGGACGAGGCGGCCGTCGCGGTAGCGCGCCGAGATCGCCAGGCCGTCGAGCTTGGGCTCCACGCTCCACCGCTCCACCGGGCGGCCGAGCCGGCGCTCCAGGCCGGCGGCCCAGCTCTCCAGGCCCTCGGCGGAGAAGACGTTGTCGAGGCTCAGCATCGGGACCGTGTGCGGCACGTCGCCGACCACCGCTCCCCCGGCGACCTTGCCGGTGGGCGAGTCCGGGAGGACGTGCTCGGGGTGCCCGGCCTCGTACGCCGCGATGCCGCGCACCAGGCGGTCGTAGGCGTCGTCGTCGAGCGCGGAGTCGCCCGCGCCGTAGTAGGCCGCCGCGGCGGCGACGGCCGTCTCGACGGCGTCGGCGTAGGCGGCCTGGTCGCTGATCTCGGTGATGCCCGGCGTCTCGCTCATGCCCTCATCGTCTCGCGCGCCTACGACAAAATCACCGCAGGTCATCCCGGCCGCGCCGGGGTCGGCTTGACCCTCGCTCTGGATAACGGTTAGCTATGGTCCTGTCGTCAGGGAGGAGCCCGCCGTGCAGGACGTGGTGCTCGCGCTGCTCGCCAAGGAGCCCTCGCACGGGTACGAGCTGCGCGCCCGGCTCCAGGAGGCGCTCGGGCCGCTGGGCGAGGAGCTCAACGCCGGCCAGGTGTACGTGACGCTGCGCCGGCTGGCGAAGGCGGGGCTCGTGGAGGCCAGGGTGGTCGGCCAGTCCGACCGGCCGGACCGCAAGGTCTACGAGCTCACCCCGGCGGGCCGCGACCGGGTCGCGGCCTGGCTGGCGGACGTGAGCTGGGGCCGGCCGGCGCCCGCGGAGTTCCACCTCAAGCTGGTGGCCGCGGCCGCGTCCCGGCTCGCCGATCCGGTCGCCGTCGTCGACGCGCAGCGGCGCGAGCTGCTGCGCCGCCTCGCCGACGTGCAGCGGGCGGCGCTCGCGCAGCCCGCCGGATCGGGCGCCGCGCTGCTCCTGGAGGGGACCGCGCTGCGGCTGCGGGCCGACCTGACGTGGCTGGAATCGTGCGCGGCCCACTGGTCGGCGAGAGAGGAATGAACGTGGACTACGTCTTGCGGGCCCGCGGCCTGCGCAGGCACTACGGCGCGGGCCCGTCGCTGGTACGGGCCGTCGACGGCGTCGATCTGGCGGTCGCGCCCGGCGAGGCGCTGGGCATCGTCGGCGCCAGCGGCTGCGGGAAGTCCACGCTGCTGCACCTGCTGGGCGGGCTCGACCGCCCCGACGGCGGCGAGCTGTGGCTGGCCGGGCGGCGGATCGACGGGCTGCCGGAGGCGGCGGCGGCCCGGCTGCGCCGCCGCGCGATCGGGTTCGTCTTCCAGTCGTTCCACCTGGTCGACGAGCTGACCGCGCGGGAGAACGTCGAGCTGCCCGCGCTGCTGGCGGGCGCGTCCCGCCGCGCCGCCCGGCACCGGGCGGCCGAGCTGCTCGACCGGGTCGGCCTCGCCCGGCGCGCCGGGCACCTGCCGGCGGAGCTGTCGGGCGGCCAGCGCCAGCGGGTCGCGGTGGCCCGCGCGCTGGTGAACGACCCGCGGCTGCTGCTGGCCGACGAGCCGACCGGCAACCTCGACAGCGCCGCCGCGACCGACGTGCTGCGGCTGTTCGACGCCCTGCGCGCCGAGGGCCGCACGCTGGTCATCGTCACCCACGACTCCCGGGTGGCCGGCGCCACCGACCGGCTGATCACCATGCGGGACGGCGCGTTCGCCGACCAGACCGTCCTCGCCCGCCGCGCGCCCGGCCTGGGCAGCCTCACCGGGGTGGACTTCTGATGGGCCGCGTCGTCGCCCGGCTGGCGCTGCGCGACCTGCGCCGGCGGCGGGCCCAGGCCGTGCTGCTGCTGATCATCATCGCCGCCACGACCACGACGCTCACGCTGGGACTCCTCGTCCGGGACGTGGCAGGCGCCCCCTGGGACCGGACCCGGGCGGCGACCGCCGGGCCCGACGCGGTGGCGACCGGGGACGCCCGCACGCTCGCCGCGCTCGCGAAGGCCCCGGAGGTCGCGGAGGCCGCGCGCCCCTACCCGGCCGTGAGCGGCAGGCTCCGCGTGCGGGACGTCACGGTCAACGCGGTCGTCCACGGCCGCGACGCCGCGCCCGCGCGCCTCGACCGCCCGCGGGTCACCGACGGCCGCTGGATCTCCCGCGGCTCGGCGGTGGTGGAACGGGCCTTCGCCGAGGCCCTGGACGTCCGCCCCGGTGACCGGATCGAGGTCGCGGGGCGGAGCTTCCCCGTCGCCGGCATCGCGATCACCAGCGGCCGCGTCCCGTACCCCTCGTCCTCCCCCGGCCTGGTGTGGCTGACCCGCGCCGACACCGCCCGGCTCCCCGACGCCGGCGAGCCGCGCCTCACCATGCCGCTGCGCCTGGCCGATCCGGCCGCCGCACCCGCCTTCGCCGCCGCCCACAAGGACGTGCGGGCCTGGCAGGACATGGGCGCGTACGCGACCGCCGAGCTGCACCTGGCGAACGACACGCTGCTCGGCGGCACGTGGGCGCTGGCGATCCTGGCGGGGATGAGCGTGGCCCTGCTGGTCGGCGGCCGGCTGGCCGAGCAGGGCCGGCGGGTCGGGCTGCTGAAGGTGGCGGGCGCGACCCCGGCGATGGTCGCGGCGGTGCTGCTGGCCGAGCATCTGGCGATCGCGGTCGCGGCGGCCGTCCTCGGCCTCCTCGGCGGCTGGGCCGCCGCGCCGCTGCTCACCGCCCCGAACGCGGGGCTGCTGGACGCGGGGACGCCCGCGCCCTCGCCCGCCACCGTCCTGATCGTCCTGGCGGTCGCGCTCGGCGTGACGGCCGCGGCCACGGCCGTCCCGGCGCTGCGCGGGGCCAGGCTCAGCACGGTCCGCGCGCTCACGGACCCGGTGCGCGGGCCGCGCCGGTCCCGGCCGGCCGCGGCGTTCACGGGCCTGCCGCTCCCCCTGCCCCTGCTGCTCGGCGCCCGGATCGCCGCCCGCCGCCCCCGCCGGACGGTCCTGGCCGGGCTGAGCATGACGGTGACCGTGGCGATGGTCGTGGCGGCGCTGGCGATGAACCGGGACGTGGACCGCAAGGACGCCGGGCTCCTCGGCCCGGACTTCGTGCCCGGCGCGGGCAACCCCGTCACCGAGCGGCTGAGCCAGATCGTCCTGGTGATGTCGGTCGCGCTGCTGCTGCTCGCCGGGGTGAACGCGGTCCTGACGGCCTGGACGACCTCGCTCGACAACCTCCGCACCGCCGCGCTCACCCGGGCGGTCGGCGGGACGCCCCGGCAGGTGACCACGGGGCTCGCCGCGGCCCAGCTGCTGCCCGCCGCGCTCGCGGCGCTGGGCGGCGTGCCGCTGGGCCTGCTGGTGTACGCGGCGGCGCGGACGCTCGGCGGCTCGGGAGCGTCGGCCGGCGTGCCGGTCCCCTGGCTCGTGGCGGTGCTCCCGGCGACGCTGGCGGTCGTCGCGGTGCTGACCGCCGTACCGGTCCGGTACGGGGCGACGCGCCCGGTGACCGAGGCGCTCGGCGCCCCCTGACGCGGCCGGATAACCGATCGAGCGGCCTCGGGGCCGGACCCTAGTATCGGCCGGTATGGCTCCAGATCACGGGGATTGGGACGCGTCGCCCGAGGCGGCGCTGGCGGCGGCCCGGCGGTACCTGCGGTCCCCGGGGCCGGGGCCCGGGCCGCGGTGGCGGGAGACGGACCTGCCGGTGCCGGTGCGGATCGCCTGGCTGCGGGCCGAGATCGCCCGCGATCCGGCGGCCGCCGCCGGCGAGCCGGCCGGGGAGCTCCTCTACCAGGCCGTGCACGGGCTGGAGGCGCTCGACGCCGCCGATCCCGGCGGGCTCGTGCGGGCGCTGGCCGGCCGGGACGATCCGGTGCTGCGCGCGGAGGCGCTGCGGCTCACGCGCGAGGCCGTGCGGGCGGCGCTGCTCGCCCCGGCCCGCGCGCGGGCGGTGCTGCTCGCGCTGCTCGCGGACGGGGCGTCGCCGCCCGGCGTCGCCGAGGGCGCGCTGCGGGAGCTGGCCGCGCCGTGGGCGGCGGTCGATCCCCTGCCCGGCGACCGGTTCGCCCGGTTCCTCGACGACCCGGCCACCGCCGGGGCCGCGGTCGAGGCGGCGGCGCGGCTCGGCCGCGCGGAGGAGCTGCGGGCCGCCGCGGCCGATCCGGACCGGCCGCCCGCGCTCCGGCGCCGGGCGCTGGAGCTGCTGGGCGGGCTCGCGACCCGCGCCGACGTGGGCGGCGTCCTGGAGATCGCCGGGACGGACCCGCTGCTGCTCGCGGGCCCCGCCGTCCGGTGCCTGCGGGAGATGCACCGGCGGGGGCACTTCCCGGGCGACGGGCACGTCCCCGCGATCGTCGCCCTGGCGCTCGCCGACCACACCGTCGAGGCCGAGGACGTCGCCGCTCTCCTCTACACCTCGCGGCGCGCCCTCCTGGCCGAGCTGGCGGGCGCGGGACCGGACGGCCCCTGCCTGCCCCGGCGGATGGAGCTGCTGGTGGCGCTGGCCGCGCAGGGCACGGGCGGACTGCCGGTCGGCGCGGCCGCCGCCGGGCTGCTGGCGGCCGCACCGGATCCGGGCCCGGTCCTGGAGGCGATCCGGGCGCTGCGGTACGAGCCCGCCGAGGACGCCGTCCTGTCCGTGCTGCCCCGCTCCCCGGACGCGGCGCTGGGCGCGCTGGAGGCCGTGGGCGGCGAGCGGACGGCCGCGTTCCTGCGCGAGGCGCTGGGCGTGGCGGGCGGCACCGCCGCCGCGTACCTCATGCCGGTACGGGACCGCGCGCTCGGACTCCTGTGGCACCTCACCGAGGATCCCGCGGAGCGGCGCGCCCTGCTCGCCGGGCTCGACCCGCGCCGCCTGCCCGCGCGCATCGCGTCCGACCTCGGCCGTCCCGACCCCCGGGAGCTGGAGCTGCTGCGGGCGGGCCTGGACCCGGACCTCCCGGTCGAGGCGCTGTGCCGGCTCGCGCGGCACGGCGACGCCGGGACCGTGCCGGTCCTGGCCGATCTGCTGCTGAACGTGGCGGCGCGCGAGCCGCGGATCCCGCCCGAGGCGGTGGCCGCCCTGCGCGGCCTGGGCGAGCGGCTGCACGAGCGGGGCGCGCTCCGGCCGCACTGCCTGCTGGACGCGGCCGGCGCGCAGGAGGCGGGCGACGCGCTGGCGGCGAGCGTGATCCTGGACCTGCTGGACGACCCGGGCCTCTCGGACACCGAGCGGGCGGTGCTCCTGGAAGCGCTGCTGGACATCCCCTCCGCCGGGATCCGCGCGCGCGTGCATCCGCTGCTGCGCGACCGGGACCGGCACGTCCGCAAGCACGCGATCGCGCTGCTCGCCCGCGATCCGGGCGGGCACGGCGCGCGGGCGCTTGCGGCGAGCCTGGTGGCGCTCACCGGCGCGGCCGACGCGCAGACCGCCCGCCAGGCGGTGACGGCGCTGGGACGGGCGGGCGCGAGCGGCGCCGCGGCGGCGATCGCGGGCCTGCTCGGCCACCCCAACATGAACGTCAAGAAGGCCGCCGCCGAGGCGCTGGTCCGCGCGGGCTCCCCGGCGGCGGTGCCGGAGCTGCTGTCCTGGCTAGGCCGCCACGACAACCCGGGCCTGCGCGAGTCGATCGGCGAGGCCCTGCGCGCGATCCTCGGGGACGCGCACACCGCCACCGTGGTCGCCGCGGCCGACGGCGCCGCCGGCGAGCGCGCCCGCGAGCTGCTGGTGCGCGCCCTGGCCGGGCGTGTTCCCGAGCGGGCGGTCCGTGCCCTGGCGGATCAGGGCTCCCCCGCCGGGCGGGCGCTGCTGCGGCTCCTGCCGGAGGCGGCGGCACCGGCCGGCCCGCTGGACGAGCTGGCCGCCGGGCACTGGCACGCCGGCGCGGCGCGGCAGGCCGTCGAGCTGCACGAGCGTGATCCCGAGGCGGTGGACCGGCCGGAGCGGCTGCGGCCGCTGCTGGCGCACTGGCTCGACCTGGCCGCTGCTGACGACAGCCGCGACGCGGTGCTGCGGTTCACCCTGCGGCTCTGCCCGCCACCGTGGAGCGAAGCGGAGCTGGGCGCGTTCGCGCGTTCGGCGCGCACCCTCGCCGACGGCCTGGCCGGGATCGGCGACGCCCACCGCGACCGCCTCCTGGCGGTGCTCGGCGAGGTGGCGCCGCGGCTGCCCGCCGCCGAGGCCCTGGAGATCGCGGCACGGGTCCGGGCGCTGCCGTCGGCGGGGCGCGCGACGCTGGCGCTGCTGGGCCGGTGCGGCGCCGTCCTGACCCGCGACGATGTGGAACGGGCCCTTGCGGCGGCACCCGCCGGTCAAGAGGACGGCGAGGAAGCGGTCCTGCGGGAGGCGTTCGGGGTGGGGCCGCGGCCGCCGGAGGGCCATCGGCCCGGCTCCCGCGAGCGCCTCGACGAGCTGATCACCGCGTTCCCCGGCGCCCCGGCGCTCCGTTCACCGCCGACCGCGACGCCCTGCATGATCTGCGCGCGACGCGCAGAATCCCAAGATCACCCGTAACTCTCGCATGGTAA
>NZ_JBEZWH010000122.1:0-12448 GCF_040703975.1 Spirillospora sp. NPDC029432 | reverse complement strand
GTGCCCCGCGGGGCACCGGCGGCCGGGGTGCGGCCGCCGGCCCGGGCCGTCACGCCCGGGCTCGGGGCCGCGGCGGGTCAGGCGCCGCGGCGGCCGGCCAGCTTCCAGGCGGCGGGCAGCAGCGCGGCGGCCAGCGCCACCTTCAGCGCGTCCCCCACCAGGAACGGCGTGACGCCCAGCTCCAGGGCCTTGCCGAGGTCCACGCCCAGGGAGGCCATCAGGTACGGGACGCCGGCGGCGTACATGATGGCGGTGCCCAGCAGCATGGTGCCGACGGTGCGCGGCGCCGTCCGGTCGCCTCCGTGCTGGGCCAGGCGGCCGACGACGGCGGCGGCGACGACGAAGCCGATCACGTAGCCGAGCGTGGGCAGCCCGGTGCCGGACTGGCCGTCGACGAACCACGGCATCCCGGCCATGCCGGCGGCCAGGTAGAGCACCATGCCCAGCGCGGCGCGGCCCCAGCCGAGGGCGGCGCCGGCCAGCAGCACGGCGAAGGTCTGCCCGGTGACCGGGACGGGGGTGCCGGGCAGCGGCACGGCGATCTGGGCGGCCAGGCCGACGAAGAGCGCCGACCCGGCGACCAGCGCGGTGTCGCGGGCCAGGGAGCCGGGCAGCAGGTCGCCCAGGACGGCGGTGCGGCGCTGGGCTGCGTGGACGGTAGCCACAAGTCCCTCCAAACAGGTTGTGTCAGGCCGAAACCTAGCGAACGGGGTGTCCGGGGGACATGCGCGGGGCTCCAACATCGGCGCCCCCGTCTTTGTCCGCCCCCGCCCGGGCGGCACGTGCGGCGGCGCCGGCGGGCGGCGCTAGGGCAGGTCGCGGGCCAGATAGATCATGTCGGGCTCGCCGCGCGGCACCGGCACCGGCAGCGCGTCCACGGCGGCGAACCGCTCCCGCAGCCGCTCCTCGAAGGCGGGGGAGGCGCCCGCGCTCCACACCGCCAGCCGGCCGCGCCCGGTCAGCGCGCGGCGCAGCGCCGCCAGCCCCTCGGGGCCGTACAGGCGCGCGTTGCCGGGGGTGACGGTCCAGTCGGGACCGTTGTCGATGTCCAGGCACACCACGTCGAACCGGCCGCCCATCGCGGCGGGGCCGGCGGTGAGCAGCTCGACCAGGTCGGCGCGGTGCACGCGGACGCGCGGGTCGGCCAGCGCGCCGCGCGAGAACGGCGCCAGCGGGCCGCCCTCCCGGTGCCAGCCGATCACGGCGGGCTCGCGCTCCACCACCGCCGCCTCGGCGACGCGCTCGTGCCGCAGCGCCTCGGCCAGGGTGAACCCGACCCCCAGACCGCCGACCAGCACCCGCACGCCCGCACCCTCAGGCCTGCCGGGCCCGCCGGGGCCGGCGAGTCCGCCGAGGGCCGCCTCCACCAGGAGCCGCTCGGACTCGCCGTTGCGGGTGTCCATGAGGAACGTCCCGTTGCTGATGATCTCGTAGTGGCCGGCGTGCGCCGCGCGCAGCACCAGCTCCCCGCCGGGCCCCTCGGCGCGCTCGACCACCACCGGTTCGGCCGCGTCCGGCGGCCACGGCTGCGTACTGCGAAACGGCATGCCCCGAGCCTACTGATCACCCGCCCCCGCGCGGGTCACCCCGCCGGCAGCGGGTCGGTGCGCAGCAGGCTGTAGAGGACGCCGTCGCGCCAGGCCCCGTCCCGCCACGCGCACCCGCGCAGCACGCCCTCCCGGGTGAACCCCGCCTTCTCCAGAGCCCGCTGCTCGGCGACGTTGCCGGCCTCGGTGTCGGCCTCGAGCCGGTGCACCGGATAGTGGGCGAACAGGTAGCGGGCCAGCAGCACCTGCGCGCGCGTCCCGTACCCGCGGCCGCGCGCCTCGGGCACCAGCGCGATGCCGATCTCGAAGCACTGGGAGTTGCGCGAGTGCCGGCGGGTGCGCCACTGGGCGAACCCCAGCCGCTCCTCGCCGTCCGCCACCATCAGGCTGCCCTCCTCGGGCGACAGCAGGCCGTTGTCCTCCCAGGCGCGCCGGCGCCACCGCGGGTCGGTGAACCCCGTCCAGGTGAACGTGCCGGCGCGTTCCGGATCGCCGACCAGCGCGTCCATGGTCGCCAGGTCCTCCTCGCGGACCGGGCACAACCTCAGATGATCTTCCATGCGTCGATTGTGGGGGAACGCGCCGCCCCGCACCCCGCGATCGGCCGGACGGAACCCGACCGCGAGACCAGAAGCCTGACAGAAGATGTCAGGTTTCAAGGAGATCATGGGTTCACCGGTCGGCGCCGATGGCGGGCGCGGACCGAGCCCCATAGACGGACAAGGAAGAGAAGGACGAGGAGCTCCATGCGCGAAACGCGAGAAGAACTCGAACAGCTGCAGGCCCTGCTGGACGCCTCCCTGTCCCGCTCCTCCTCGCACCTCCGCTCGATCATCAGCACCGAGAGGACCCTGACCGCGGAGCAGCTCACCGGCGTCCTCACCGGCATGTGCACCCTGGCCCTGTCCACCGTGACGGCGAAGGGCGAACCGCGGATCAGCGGCGTGGACGGGCACTTCCTGCACGGCAAGTGGCACTTCGGCACGGCGCGCGATGCCGTGAAGGCCCGCCACCTGGCCGCCCGCCCGGCCGTCAGCGCCGCGCACATGCGCGGTGAGGACCTGGGCGTGTTCACGCACGGCACGGTGGAGATCCTCAATCCGCGGCACGGCGAGCCGGCCGCGGACTGGCCGGACCTGCTCGCGTACTTGAAGGACTTCTACGGCGACGACTCCTTCGACTGGGACGACGAGGTCGTCTACTACCGGCTGCATCCGCACTGGATGAGCGTCTACGCATCCGATGCCGGGACGCTCACCGCGGTGTCCCGGACCTGATCCGCGGCACGGGCCGTATCGGGACGGCCACGGGCCGGCTGACAGAGCCGGTGAAGCGGCCGCTCGGCGCCATCGCGCCGAGCGGCCGTCGCATGGCGGCGTGATCGATTTGTTCGGCACGGGCGGGAGCGCGGGGACCTGGCCGCCCCTGTCCTGCCGCGTGAGATAGAGGGACGAAGGTTGACGACATTCGAACGGGACGGCGCGAGTGCGGCGCGCGAGACCATCGACGTGGTGGGGGCCCGTACCAACAATCTGCAGGACGTGTCGGTGAGCATCCCCAAGGGGCGGCTCGTCGCCTTCACCGGAGTGAGCGGCAGCGGCAAGACCTCGCTGGCCATCGACACCCTGCACAGCGAGGCCCAACTGCGGTATCTGGAAGGACTCTCGCCGTTCGTGCGGCAGTACATCACCCAGCGCAACCGGCCGAAGGTCGACCGCATCCTCGGACTCGGCGCGACGCTCGCGGTCGACCAGCGCCGCCTCAACCGCAACCCCCGCTCCACGGTCGCGACGATCACCGGCATCGACGGACACCTGGGATTGCTGTACTCGCGCCTTCCCGGGATCGGCGCGACCCCGGCGGCCGGCAGCGGGGACGGGCACCTGACGACCGCACACTTCGACCGCACTACACCCGAAGGGAGCTGCGCGGACTGCCACGGGGTGGGCGGGCGCTGGCAGGCACAGGAAGACCTGATCATCACCCACCCCGAGCTTCCGCTCTTCGAAGGCGCCTCACCCTGGTACGCGAAGTGGCGGTCGGGGGAGCACGCGTTCGTACCGGCGCTCGCCGAGAAGCGGAACGTGGACCTCGGCCGGCCGTGGCGGTCGCTGCCCGAGGAGTTCCGCCACTGCGTGCTGTACGGCACGGGCGAGGAGAAGGTCGAGGCGACCGTCGACATCCCGAACAAGAACGAGACGGCCCTGATGACCTACACCTCCAGCCAGCCGCTGCGAGGCGCGCTCGCCGAAGTGGAACGGGTGTTCGTGAACGCCCAGACCCCCGGCGCCAAGCAGCGCTACCTGCCGTACATGCGCAAAGAGCCCTGCGGCACCTGCGACGGCAGCGGGTACGACCAGGTCGCCCGCTCCGTCCGGCTCGGTGGGCTGACCTACCCCGACCTGCTCGCGGTGGAGGTACGGCAGGTACGCCACTGGGCGAAGCGCGTGGCGGACGGCCTGGACGCCCGGCGGCGCGAGGTGGCCGAGCCGCTGCTGCAGGACCTGGGCCGCAGGCTCGGAATCCTCGACCGGCTCGGTCTGGCCCATCTCCAGCTGTCCCGGAGCGCGGCGACGCTGTCCGGGGGCGAGCTGCAGCGGACCCGGCTCGCCGCTCAGCTCAGCACCGAGCTGAGCGGCATCGTCTTCGTCCTGGACGAGCCCGGGACCGGGCTGCATCCGGCGGACAAGGCGCACCTGCTCGACATCGCCCTGGAACTGCGCGAGGCCGGCAACACCGTGCTCCTGGTCGAGCACGACCCCGAGCTGATCGCCCGAGCCGACTGGGTGATCGACATGGGGCCCGGCGCGGGCCGCCTGGGCGGCGAGGTCATGGTGTCGGGGCCTCCCGCCGACGCGGCCGCCCACCCGCGGTCGCTGACCGGGCGCTACCTGGCCGGCGAGGGACCGCGGCTGCGCCGAACCCGCCGCCCGGCCGGGGACGGCACCGGCTGGGTGGAGCTGCACGGCCTGCGCACGCACAACGTGACCGCGGATCTGGTGCGCTTCCCCGCCGGCCGGCTCACCTGCCTGACCGGCGTGAGCGGCAGCGGCAAGAGCAGCCTGCTCGGCGCGCTCGGGGCGAGCGTGGAGGCCGCCCTGAACGGGACCGCGACCGGCACGGTGCGGGAGGTGACCGGCATCGGAGGGTTCGGCTGGGTCGCCGTCCTCGACCAGGACCCGCTCGGGCGAACACCGCGGTCCAACCCCGCCACCTACAGCAAGGCGTTCGACATCATCCGCAGGCTGTTCGCCGAGACCGACGCGGCACGCGGGCGCGGACTCAACGGCTCCTGGTTCAGCTTCAACACCACCGACGGCGGCCGCTGCGAGACCTGCACCGGTCACGGCCGCAAGCTGGTCGACATGCACTTCCTGCCGGATGTGTGGGTGGTCTGCGACGCGTGCGAGGGCCGGCGCTACAAGCCAGAGGCCTTGGAGATCAGGTACCAGGGGCTGGCCATCGATCAGGTGCTGGAGCTGACCGTCGCCGAGGCCGCAGACCGGTTCACCGAGCCCCGGCAGCTCGCGGCGACCCTGGGAGCCCTGAACCAGGTCGGGCTCGGCTACCTCCAGCTCGGCCAGAGCGCCACAGAGCTGTCCGGCGGCGAGGCGCAGCGGCTGAAGCTGGCGTCCGCGATCCAGCGCGGTGCCGCGAGCCGCAAGGCGGGCCTCGTCGTCCTCGACGAGCCCGTCTCGGGCCTGCACCCGTCCGACGTCCAGCGCGTGGTGGACGCGCTCGACGTGCTACTCGACTCCGGCAACACCGTCGTCCTGGCCGAACACGACATCCCCGTGGCCGCGTCCGCGGACTGGGTGATCGACCTGGGGCCGGGAGCCGGCCCGGACGGGGGCACCATCGTCGCGGAAGGCACCCCCGACACCATCGCGACCACCGACACCCCCACCGCCGGCTTCCTCCGCCGGTACGCGGCGGGCCTGCCGCTCCTGACGGTGCGGGAAAACACGCACCGCTGAAGGGCAAGAACGCGGTCTTGCGTCACGCCCTGCGCCTGCCCCCACGGCCACGCCTAGCCCGAAAGCGACGGGAGATTCCTATCGGACCTCCGGGAACTCCGCCAACGGGGGAGTTCCCGGAGGTCCCCCTGAACGCGGAGCAGGGGAGCGGGTCAGGACGCGGCGCCGGCGGCCTCGTGCCGCCCCCGGTCCGGGTCCGGGTCCTTGCCGCCGAACGCGCCCGGCCCGGCGTGGAACAGGCCGATCACCAGCACGCCCGCCGCCGCGGCACCCAGCGCCCAGCCGCGGTGCCCGCCGCCGGCCACCGGCTCCAGCAGCAGCCACGCGATCACCAGCCCGGCCCACCCGGCCACCACGTTGGGCACCGGCCCGCTGCCCATGACATTGGGGTAGCGGCGGCGCGTGATGCCGCGCACGAAATGCGGGACCGCGTTGCCGCCCATCACGCCGCCGAGGAACCCGAGAACGATCGCCTGCCACATGCGCCGATCCTCACTGCCGAAGGGGACCGTGCCCGCCCGCGAACCGGCAACCACTCGCCTGGAATGCAACGGCACAGTTCGAAACGAAACCGTTTCGTACACTAGCCGCCCGCGAAAGTGTACGCAATCGTTTCGATGAGGCGGGAAGCGGCCTTCCCCTCCCCGGGTTACCGTGTAACGATGTAATCATCTCGGGAGGTGCGATGGACGACCCTCGAACCGGCGGCCCCGCGGACCCCGGCGGCAACGCCGCCCAGCCCCCTGACCAGCCCCACGGCAAGTCAGCCGGCCAGCCGCTCGACCAGCCCCCGGAACGGCCCCTGGAACGGCCCCTGGACGCCTACTCCCGCGTGGTCACCGCCGTGGCCCGCGAGCTCACCCCGCGCGTGGCCGCCCTGCGCGTACGCCACCGCGGCCGCGAAGGCGCCGGCTCGGCGGTCACCTTCACCGCCGACGGCTTCCTGCTCACCAACGCCCACGTCGTCGGCCGCGCCCGCACCGGCCAGGCCGCCTTCGCCGACGGCACCACCACCCCGTTCACCGTCGTCGGCACCGACCCCCTGTCGGACCTGGCCGTCGTCCGCGCCGCCGGCGACACCCCCGGCCCCGTCACCCTCGGCGACAGCGACGACCTGGTCACCGGCCAGCTCGTCGTCGCCGTCGGCAACCCCCTCGGCCTGGCCGGCTCGGTCACCGCCGGCGTCGTGTCCGCCCTCGGCCGCTCCCTGCCCACCAGCGTCCCCACCCGCGGCGGCACCGCCGCCCGCGTCATCGAGGACGTCATCCAGACCGACGCCGCCCTCAACCCCGGCAACTCCGGCGGCGCCCTGGCCGACTCGGCCGCCCGCGTCGTCGGCGTCAGCACCGCCGTCGCCGGCATCGGCCTGGGGCTGGCCGTCCCCATCAACGCCACCACGCGCCGCATCATCGGCGCCCTCATGCGCGACGGCCGCGTCCGCCGCGCCTACCTGGGCGTCGCCGCCGTCCCCGTGCCCGTCCCGGCCGCCCAGCGCGAGCGCCTCGGCCAGGACCGCGCCCTGCGCGTCGCCGAGGTCGTCCCCGGTGCCCCCGCCGACCGCGCCGGCCTGCGCCGCGGCGACCTGGTCCTCACCGCCGGCGGCGCGCCCGTCAGCCAGGCCCAGAGCCTGCAGCGCCTGATGTTCGCCGAGGCCATCGGACGCCCCCTGCCCATCACCGTCCTGCGCAACGGCGCCATGGTCGACGTCATCGCCGAACCCGTCGAACTCGACGCCGAACACGCCTGACCCCCACCCGCCCCACCCGCCTCCGCCCGGCGGAAGGCGGGGCCGGGCGGTCAGGCGGCCGGGCCGCGGAACGTGGCCCGGTAGGCGGTGGGGGACACCCCCAGCTCCGCCTGCAGATGCTGCCGCAGCGACGCCCCCGTCCCGAAGCCCGCCTCCGCCGCCACCCGGTCCACCGGCAGGTCGGTCTCCTCCAGCAGCTGCCGCGCCCGCTCCACCCGCCGCAGCGCCAGCCACCGCCCCGCCGCCATCCCCGTCTCCTGCCGGAACCGCCGGGTGAACGTCCGCACGCTCATCGACGACCGCGCCGCCATCTCCGCCAGCGTCACCGGCCGGTCCAGCCGCGCCAGCGCCCACGCCCGCGCCGCCCCCGTCGACGCCCCGCCCGGCTCGGCCACCGGCCGCGGCACGTACTGCGCCTGCCCGCCCTCCCGGTGCGGCGGCACCACCGTGCGCCGCGCCGCCTCCGCCGCCACCCCCGCGCCGTGGTCGCACCGGATCATGTGCAGGCACAGATCGATCCCCGCCGCCTCGCCCGCCGAGGTCAGCACGTCCCCGCCGTCGGTGTACAGCACGCCCGGATCCAGCTCGATGTGCGGGAACAGCTCGGCGAACCGCGCGCACGAGCGCCAGTGCGTGGTCGCCCGCCGCCCCTCCAGCAGCCCCGCGGCCGCCAGCACGAACGCCCCCGTGCAGATCGAGGCGATCCGCGTGCCCGGAACGATCCGCGCCAGCGCCGCCGCGACCGGCGCCGGCAGCTCCGCGTCCCGCTCGTCCAGCTCGTGCGAGGCCGGGACGACCACCGTCCCCGCCCCCTCCAGCGCCTCCGGCCCGTGCTCGGCCACGATCGTGAAATCGGCGTCGGTACGCACCGGCCCCGCCTCCGGCGCGCACGTCACCACCTCGTACAGCCGCTCGCCGCCCGCCGACACCGCCGCGCCGAACAGCTGGTGCACCAGCCCCAGCTCCATCGGCAGCACCCCGTCGCGGACCAGGACCGCCACCCGCTCACCCATGGCCGGATCCTTTCACATCATGGCCATCGGGCCACTTTCGGCGCCCGGCACGGCACGCCAGCATCGGAACCGGACACACCACCCCGCCAAGCCCCGCCAAGTCCCGCCGGGAATCCAAGGAGGACGATCCCCGTGAACGTGCTGTGGATCTTCGCCCATCCCGAACCGCGCTCGCTGAACGGCGCCCTGCGCGACGAGGGCCTGCGCGAGCTGGCCCGCCTCGGCCACCGCACCCGCGGCTCCGACCTGTACGCCATGGACTGGGACCCGGTCGTGCGCGCCGCCGACTACGGCCACGACCCCCGCGAACGGCTCCAGGTCGGCGCGGCGTCCGAACGCGCCCAGGCCGCCGGCGCCCTCGGCCCCGACATCCGCGCCGAGCAGGACAAGATCGCCTGGGCGGACGCGGTCGTGCTGCAGTTCCCGCTGTGGTGGCACGGCATGCCCGCCATCCTCAAAGGCTGGTTCGACCGCGTCTTCGTGCAGGGCTTCGCCTTCGGCGTCACCGACACCCAAGGCCGCACCCTGCGCTACGGCGAGGGCAACCTGGCCGGCAAGCGCGCCCTGGTGGTGACCACCGCCGGCGCCCGCGGCACCGGCATGGGCCCCCGCGGCCTGCACGGCGACACCGAGCAGCTGCTGTTCCCCCTGCTGCACGGCACCCTGTGGTACACCGGCATGACCGTCCTGCCGCCCCTGCTGATCCCCGGCGCCGACCGCCTCACCCCCGCCCGGTACGCGCCCGCCGCCGCCCGCCTGCGCGAGCGGCTGCGCGGCCTGGCCACCGACGCGCCCGTCCCGTACCGCCGCGAGTCCGGCGGCGACTACGACACCGACCTGATCCTGCGCCCCCACCTGGAGCCCGGCCGCGCCGGCCTGGACATCCACACCCGCCACGACCCCGCGCCCGCCGGCTCGGCCCCCACCCAGACGGACACCGAGACGGACGCGGAGGCGGAGGCGGGCGCGCCGGCCGTGCGGGCGGCGTGCTGAGCGCGGGCGCCGCGGCCCGGCCGGGTCAGGGGCGCCGCCGCTCCAGCGGCTCCAGATAGCCGAGCAGCACCTTCTTCACCTCGGCGATCACCGCGTCGCGCTCGGCGCCGTCCGCCGCCGTGGCCATCGGCACCATCGCCTGGAAGATCTGGATCAGCACCCGCGCCGAGCGGGTGCGCTCCTCGGCCGACAGCGCCGGCGCCCGCTCGGCCAGCACCGCCTCCACCCGGCCCAGCAGCGCCGCCTGGATCGGCCGCGCCGCGGCCGCCAGCCCGGCCGGCATGTCCGCGCGGGCGAACAGCGCCTTGAACCCCGGATTGGCGATGTTGAACGCGATGATCGGATCCACCATCCGGTCGACCATCTCCGCCGCCGGCAGCGCCCCGACGCCCGGCGACCCGAACGCCTCGCGGTGCGCGGCCCCCATCTGCTCGGTGAACCGGTCGGCCAGCGCCTGCGCGATCGCCTCCTTGTTGGGGAAGAACTGGTACAGCGACCCCGGCGAGATCCGCGCCCGGGCCGCGATCGCGTTGGTGGTGGCCTTCTCGTACCCGCACTCGGCGAACACGCCCGCGGCCGCGTCCAGGATCTCCCGCATCCGCCGCTCGCCGCGCGCCTGCCGCTTGCGCGGCCGCGCGGCGCCGTCACGCCCCGCGTCGCCGCGCGCGTCACCGTCCCGCGCGTCCGGCTCCTCGCCGCGCCCTGAGGCCCCCTCGGCCACGCCTCCACCCCCTTCCGGATCATCCGAGTATTGCAAACACGAGTAGTCGCTCGTATTCTCGGCCACTAGATACGAGTCAATGCTCGCATATTCGGGTCCGCGCACCCAGGGGGAGACCACCCATGCACCCACGACCGGGCCTCGGCGGCCTCATCGCCCGCCGGGCACGCTGGATCATCGCCGCCGGGCTGGCAGCGATGATCGCCGCCGGCGCCATCGGGGCCGGCACCATCGACGCCCTGTCCCTCAACCGGTTCGAGGCCCCCGGCTCCGAATCGATGGCCGCCCGCGACGCCCTGGCCCGCGGCCACTCCACCGGCAGCCCCAACCTCGCCCTCATGGTCACCGCCCGCACCGGCACCGTCGACGACCCCGCCGTCGCCGCCGAAGGCCGCGCCCTCACCGCCGAACTCGCCGCCCGCGACGGCGTCGGCGCCGCCTGGTCCTACTGGACCCGCGGCGGCACCACCACCCTGCGCAGCGCCGACGCCCGCCACGCCCTGGTCCTGGCCTGGCTGCCCGGCGACGCCGACCACGTCCGCCGCGACCTGCTCCCCGACCTGGCCACCGACCTCACCCGCCGCACCCCGCACATCACCGTCGCCGTCGGCGGCGGCGACGAGGTCTTCCGCCAGGTCATGCAACAGGCCCGCCAGGACTTCGTCCGCGCCGAACTCATCATCCTGCCCCTGGTCCTGCTCCTGCTGTGGGCCGTCTACCGCCGCCTGGCCGCCGCCCTGGTCACCCTCGGCGTCGGCCTGTTCGCCGTCGCCGGCGCGCTGGCCCTGCTGCGCGGCGCCCTCGCCCTCACCGAGATCTCCACCTTCGCCTCCAACATCGCCCTGGTCATGGGCATCGGCCTCGGCGTCGACTACGGCCTGTTCGTCATCACCCGCTTCCGCGAGGAACTGGCCCGCGGCCTGCCCGTCCCCGACGCCGTCGCCGCCACCGTCCGCGGCGCCGGCCGCACCGTGCTGTTCAGCGGCCTGACCGTCGCCGCCGCCCTGTCGGCCCTGCTGGCCTTCCCCTTCCCGTTCCTGGCCTCCTTCGCCTACGCCGGCGTCGCCGTCGTGGCCGCCGCCGTCACCGGCGCCACCGTCCTGCTGCCCGCCGCCCTGACCCTGCTCGGCCACCGCGTCCAGCGCCGCCACCCGCACCGCGCCCGCACCGGCCGGGGACCCGGCGGACTCTGGTACGGCGCCGCCGCCCGCGTCGTCCGCCGCCCCCTGCTGCTCGGCGGCGCCGCCCTCGGCCTGGTCCTGCTCATGGGCGCCCCCTTCCTCGGCGTCCGCTTCGGCCTGCCCGACGACCGCGTCCTGCGCTCCGACGCCCCCGCCCGCCAGATGTACGACCAGGTCCGCGCCTCCTTCCCCGTCGAGGAGGCCGACGCGCTCACCATCGTCGCCCCCGCCGCCACCACCGCCGACACCCCCGCGACCGCCGGCTACGCCGCCCGCCTCTCCCGCGCCGAGGGCATCGTCCGCGTCGACTCCGCCGCCGGCTCCTACACCGCCGGCCGCCGCGTCCCCGCCCCCACCGGCACCTCCCACATCGGCACGTCAGGGACCGGCACCTGGCTGGCGGCCGTCCCCTCCTCGCGACGCCTGGAGGCCGACGCCGTCGGCCTGGTCCGCCAGGTGCGCTCGGTCCCCGCCCCCTACCGCGTCCTCGTCGGCGGCTACCCCGCCGAACTCACCGACTACCGCGACGGCGTCACCCGCCGCCTCCCGCTGGTCGCCGCGATCATCGTCCTGGTCACCTTCGCCGTGCTGTTCCTGATGACCGGCAGCCTCGTCGCCCCGCTCAAGGCCACCGTCCTGAACCTGCTCAGCCTCTCGGTCATGTTCGGCGCCCTGGTATGGATCTTCCAGGACGGCCACCTGTCCGGCCTGCTCGGCTTCACCCCCACCGGCACCATCGAACCGAGCATCCCCATCCTGATGTTCTGCGTCGCCTACGGCCTGTCCATGGACTACGAGGTGTTCCTGCTCGCCCGCATCAAGGACGAGTACGACCGCACCGGCGACCCCCGCCGCTCCATCCCCCTCGGCATCGCCCGCAGCGGCCCCCTGGTCACCGCCGCCGCCCTCATCCTCGCCGCCTCCTTCGCCGCCTACGCCACCGGCCGCGTCGTCTTCCTCCAGCAGCTCGGCATCGGCATGGCCCTGGCCGTCCTCATCGACGCCACCCTCATCCGCGGCGTCCTGCTCCCGGCCGCCATGAGCCTGGCCGGCCACGCCAATTGGTGGGCCCCCGCCCCGCTCCGCCGCCTGCACCACCGCATCGCCCTCACCGAACACCCCCCACCCCACTCCCCACCCGCGGCCGGAAAGGACGACAAGAGCGACACGGGGAACAAGGGCGACGTCGCGCCCGCGCCCGCCCCGGCCCCCTGAACACCCCGGCGCGCCGTACCGGGCCCGGGTCACCCGGCCCCGGTACGGCGCCGC
>NZ_JBEZWH010000121.1:0-13273 GCF_040703975.1 Spirillospora sp. NPDC029432 | reverse complement strand
GGCCGGGGCCGGACGGGCAGGCCGGGCAGGCCGGGTGCGGCCGGGCGCGGGACGTCCCCGCCCACCCCCGCCCCGACGGCCAGCGCCGCGGAGAGGAGGTCCCCCGGTGGGGTGATCGGCTGGACTTGGTCGAGTGTCGTCATCGCACACCCCGCCCTGGTGGCGTGGCCCGCGCGGGACCGCTACGGGCTGTGATCGACATTATGCGCGAGGTCGCGGGGGTGAGGCGAGGAGGGGACGGACCGCGCGGCGCGGGCCGCCACCGCCGGCCTGACCGGCCGGTCGCTTTTCGCGGTCCCATTCCAGTTGCTCGCGGCGGCGCTGTCAAGGCGAATTAACACGCGCTTCACGGGCCTGTGATATCTGCCGGACGAGGGCCGGTGTAAGAATGCGGGAAAGCGAGCATGAACCGACCGGTCCGTTCCCCGTGGCTCTGTCGAATGGAGCTGGATTCCCGTCATGGTGCCGTCCCCCCGCAGCCTGCGCGCCGCGGCGTCCAACCTCGCCCGCAAGCTCGTCCACGGCCGGCTGGCCGACCTGCGCCCGACGCCCGCGGAGGTGGTCGCCGACTGGCCCGGCGGGGCCGCGGTGCGCCGCTACCGCGGGCCGCGCGGGCTGATCGCGGCCGGTCCGCCGGTGCTGCTCGTCCCGCCTCCGGACGGCCCGGCGCGCTGCTACGACCTGCGCCGCGGATACAGCCTCGCCGAGCATCTGGTGAACGCGGGACGCCGCAGCTACCTGCTGGAACAGGGGGCGGGCGGGACGCCGGGAGCGGGGCTGGCGGAGGCGATCGAGGCGGTCGGCCGGGACGCCGGGGGCCAGCCGGTGCAGCTGGTCGGCTGGTCGCTGGGCGGGGTCCGGGCGCTGCTGGCGGCCGCCGAGCGGGCGGCGCCGATCGCGTCCGTGGTGCTCGTCGCGGCGCCGGCCGACCCGGCCGCGGTGCCGGTCCCGGCGCCCGGCGGGGCCGCCTCGCGGCCGGAGGAGGCGGTCGCCGGGGCGCTGTTCGGCGGACCCGCGGCACCGCCGCCCGACCCGGCCCGCGGGCTGCCGGGCGTCGAGAAATACCTGGTGCGCCCTTACCAAATATTGACTCATCTTGACGATGCCGAATTTCTGGCGCAGGCCGAGGCTCTCGATCATTTCGCGAACGCGATGGTGGCCTCTTCCGGCCGCGCCCGCGAAGGGCTCCGCTCGGCACTTCTGCGGGACACCGGGGAGATCGAGTTCGAGGGCCGGCGGATCGGCCTGGACGGGATCCGGGTGCCGGTTCTGGCCATCGCCGGCCGGGACGACCGGCTGGCGCCCGCGAGCGCGGTCCGGCCGCTGATCCGGCTGCTGCCCAACGCCCCGGAGGTGCGCTTCGAGATCGCGCCCGGCGGGCACCTGGGCGTGCTGACCGGCAGCGCCGCCCGCGCGACGACGTGGGCGCACCTCGACCGCTGGCTGGACGAGGGCATCGTCCGGCACGGGCTGCGCGCGCCGCGCCGCCGCCGCCCCGCGGCCATCTGACCGGGCCGCCCCGCGGCGATCCGACCGGGCCCTCCGGCGGCATTCCGGGCTGAACCCCCGGGTGATCCTCGGTCACCCGGGGTCATCCTGTGTCAAGGAAACCCCCAGGGATGCTTTTCGGTCCCCGTAATCGCGGCGCCCCCTGTGTGTCGGCGGAGTGACCGTCCGATCGCCGACCGTAATGTGTGCTGGCGTTGGATGAGCCACGCGGTCGGGGGGCGACGCGCATGACGGCTGGGACGGACTCGCGGGACTCGGGCGCGCCGGGAGGCGCGGGCGGCCGCCCGGTGCCCCAGATCATCGGAATCGGCCCGTTCGGGCGGCCCGCGCCGCATCTGGCGGTGGCGGTGGCCCGGGCCGGCGGCCTCGGCGTCCTGGACCTCGGGACGGACCGTGCGGCCGCCCTCACGGCGCTGGCCGACGCCTGCCGCTGGTGGGCGGGGCCGCTCGCGGTCCGCGTCCCGGCGGGCTGCGGCCTGCGGCCCCGCGACCTGCCCGCCGCCGTCGGCACCGTCATCGTCGACGCCGCCGCGCTGGCGCCGGAGCCGGAGCCGACACCCCGCACCGTGCCTCCCACGCCTTCCACCGAGACTCCTGCCGCGCCCGCCCCGGCGGCCGCCGCCCCACTGCCCGAGCGCGTACCGGAGCCGGCGGCCGAGCCGGAATGGGACCGCGACGGCGGCGAGGAGGCGGGCTGGTCGGTCCGCGTCATCCCGCCGAAGCCCAAGAAGGCCCCCGCGCCGCCGAAGGACGCCGCGCACCTGGACGACGCCGCGCCCGAGCCCGAGCCGGTACGGCCACCGGACGGGGACGGCGAGGACGGCGAGACCGATGAGACCGACGAGACCGATGAGGCGCCGGAGGGCGGGCTCGTCGACGCCGAGGCGTTCGCCCGCGGCCGCCGCCTGCTGATCGAGGTCGTCGACCCGGACGAGGCGGCCGCGGCCGTCCGCAGGTTCGGCGGGACGGCCGGCGGCTGCCTGCACGGGATCATCGCGCGCGGCCGGGAGGGCGCGGGCCGGGTCGGCGACCTGACCACGTTCGTGCTGCTCCAGCGGCTGCTCGGGGACGCCCGCGTGGGCGTGCCGGTCTGGGCGGCCGGGGGCATCGGCCCGCACACGGCCGCCGCGGCGGTGGCGGGCGGTGCCGCGGGCGTGGTGCTGGACTCCCAGCTCGCCCTGGTCCGCGAGCTGGACGCCCCCGCCGACATCGCCGCCGCCGTGGCCGCGATGGACGGCGGCGAGACCCGGATCGTCCGCGGCCATCGCCTGTACGCGCGTCCCGACCTGCCGGACTTCGACCTGGACGGGCTGGGCATCGCCGAGGTCAACGCCGCGCTGGGCGCCGCGGGCGGGCTGCGCGACCGGCCGGTCGCCGTCGGCCAGGACGGGGCGTTCGCGCGCCCGCTGGCCGAGCGGTACGGGACGGCGGGCGGCGTCGTGCAGGCCGTCCGGGAGCAGATCGCCGCGCACATCCGGGCGGCCGTGCGGGCCGAGCCGCTGGCGCCGCGCGACCTGCCCGCGGGCGCCGCCGCGGCCCGCGCGTACCCGGTCGTGCAGGGCCCGATGACGCGGGTCAGCGACCGGGCCGCGTTCGCCGCCGCCGTCGCGCAGGACGGCGGCCTGCCGTTCCTGGCGCTGTCGCTGATGAACGGCGAGGAGGCGCGGGAGCTGCTCGCCGACACCGCCGCGCGGCTCGCGGACCGGCCGTGGGGCGCCGGGATCCTCGGCTTCGCGCCGCCGGAGCTGCGCGCCGCGCAGCTGGACGCGGTGCGCGCGGCCCGCCCCCCGTACGCGCTGATCGCGGGCGGCCGGCCGGCCCAGGCGCGGCCGCTGGAGGACGCCGGGATCAGCACCTACCTGCACGTCCCCTCGCCCGGGCTGCTGGACCGGTTCCTCGCCGAGGGTGCCCGCAAGTTCGTGTTCGAGGGCATGGAGTGCGGCGGCCATGTCGGCCCGCGCGGCAGCTTCCCGCTGTGGGAGGCGCAGGTGGAGCGCCTGCTCGCGTTCTGCGACGCGGGCGGGGATGGGGACGCGGGCGAGCTGTCGATCATGTTCGCCGGCGGGATCCACGACGAGCGGTCGGCGGCGATGGTCGCCGCGCTGGCCGGGCCGCTGGCCGAGCGCGGCGCGGAGATCCGCGTCCTGATGGGGACGGCGTACCTGTTCACGTACGAGGCCGTCGAAGCCGGGGCGATCACGCCCGGCTTCCAGCGGGCCGCCGTCGACTGCGCCGGGACCGCGCTGCTGGAGACCTCGCCGGGGCACGCCACCCGCTGCGCCCGCACCCCGTACGTCGAGACGTTCGAGGCGGAGCGGCGCCGCCTGGAGGAGGCCGGGACGCCGCGCGAGAAGGCGTGGCGGGTCCTGGAGGAGCTGAACCTCGGCCGGCTGCGGGTGGCGAGCAAGGGCCTGCGCCGCGAGCACGCCGACGAGCCGAGGACGGACGGGCACGGCCTCGTCCCGGTCGGCGCGGACGAGCAGCTGCGCGAGGGCATGTACATGCTCGGCCAGGTGGCGGCGCTGCGCTCGGCGACCACCAGCGTCACCGGCCTGCACGAGCAGGTCAGCACGGGCGCCACGTTCTTCCTGGCGACCCGGGCCGCCAAGCTCGGGCTGATCGCGTCCGCTACCGGCCCGGCCGCGCCGGAGGACGCGGCGGGCCCGATGGACATCGCGATCGTCGGGATCGGCTGCGTGTTCCCGCAGGCCCCGGACGCGGCGGCGTTCTGGGGCAACGTGGTGCGCGGCGTGGACGCGGTCACCGAGGTGCCGCCGGGCCGCTGGGACCCGGCCGTCTACTTCGACCCGGCGGCGGTACGGGACGGCGCGGGCGACCGGACGCCGTCCAAGTGGGGCGGGTTCCTGCCGGACGTGCCGTTCGACGCGCTGGAGTACGGCATCCCGCCGCAGTCGCTCGCGGGCGTCGAGCCCGTCCAGCTGCTGAGCCTGGAGGTGGCGGCGCGGGCGCTGGAGGACGCCGGGTACGGCACGCGGCCGTTCGACCGCTCCCGGACCTCGGTGTTCTTCGGCGCGGAGGCGGGCACCGACCTCGGCACCGCGTACGGGACCCGGGCGCTGCTGCCGTCCTACTACGGCGAGGTGCCGCCCGGCCTGGACGAGCAGCTGCCGCGGCTGACCGAGGACTCCTGCCCGGGCGTGCTCACCAACGTGATCGCCGGGCGGATCGCCGACCGGCTGGACCTCGGCGGCGCCAACTACACGGTGGACGCCGCGTGCGCCGCGTCGCTGGCGGCGCTCGACGCGGCCTGCAAGGAGCTGGTGTCGGGCGGCAGCGACATGGTCCTGTGCGGCGGCGCCGACCTGCACAACTCCATCTACGACTACCTGCTCTTCTCGGCGGTGCACGCGCTGTCGCCGCGGGGCCGGTGCGCCGCGTTCGACGCCTCGTCCGACGGGATCGCGCTCGGCGAGGGCGTCGGCTGCGTGGTGCTGAAGCGGCTGGCCGACGCCGAGCGGGACGGCGACCGGATCTACGCGGTGGTCAAGTCGGTCGCCGGGGCCAGCGACGGCCGCTCGGCCGGCATCACCGCGCCGCGGGCCGAGGGCCAGCGCCGCGCGCTCGACCGCGCGTACCGGCGGGCCGGCGTCTCCCCGGCCCGGGTGGGCCTGGTCGAGGCGCACGGCACCGGCACCGAGCTCGGCGACCGCACCGAGCTGGCCACCCTGACCGCGACGTATGCGGCCGCCGGGGCGCGGCCGGGCGGTACCGCGCTCGGCTCGGTGAAGTCGCAGATCGGCCACACCAAGTGCGCCGCCGGGCTGGCCGGGCTGATCAAGACGGCGTACGCGCTGCACACCGGCGTCCGCCCCGGCACCCTGCACCTGGAGGAGCCGAACCGGGCCTGGGACGCGGCCACCAGCCCGTTCCACTTCGGCCGGTCGGCGCGCCCCTGGGCGGCGGCGCCGGGGGAGCGGTACGCGGGGCTGAGCGCGTTCGGGTTCGGCGGCGCCAACTTCCACGCGGTGCTGTCCGGGTACGACGGCGCCCCGGAGCCGGTCTCCGGGGTCGCGGAGTGGCCCGCCGAGCTGTTCCTGATCCGCGGGGCCGGGCGCGCCGAGGCCCGGGCGGAGCTGGACCGGCTCGGCGCGCTGCTCGACTCGGCGGCGGCGCGCGGCGCGCGGCTGCGCGACCTGGCCGCCGCGATGGCGGGCGACGGGTCCGGGACCGGCACCGTGCAGGTGGCGCTGGTCGCCACCGGCCTGGACGACCTCGCCGCCAAGCTCGCCGCCGCGCGCGACCTCCGCGCCGGCCCGGGCGTGTTCGTCGCGGACGAGGAGCACGCCGCGCCGGGCGGGCGGGTGGCGTTCCTCTACCCGGGGCAGGGCAGCCAGCGGCCGGACATGCTCGCCGGCCTGTTCGTGGCGTTCCCGCGCCTGCAGCGGCTGCTGCGCCTGGGCGGCGGGGTCTACGCCGACGCGATGTTCCCGCCCGCCGCGTTCACGCCCGAGGAGGCGGAGCGGCAGCGGCTCGCGCTCACCGACACGCGCGTCGCCCAGCCCGCCCTCGGCATCGCCGGGCTGGCCGCGCACCGGCTCCTCGGCGAGCTGGGCGTGCGGCCGGACATGGCCGCCGGGCACAGCCACGGCGAGCTGACCGCGCTGTGCGCCGCCGGGGCGTTCGGCGAGGAGGACCTGGTCGCGCTGAGCGCCGCCCGCGCCGAGGCCGTGCTGGCCGCCGCCGAGCGGGCCGGGGAGCGCGGCGGCATGGCGGCCGTCGCCGCGCGGCCGGAGGACGTCCGGCTGACGCTGGCCGACGTCGGCGAGGTCGTCATCGCCAACCACAACGCGCCCCGCCAGGTCGTGATCTCCGGTACGGAGGCCGGGCTGGCGCAGGCGCTGGAGATCCTGGGCGAGCACGGGATCGCGACCCGGCGGCTGCCGGTCGCGTGCGCCTTCCACAGCCCGCTGGTCGCGGCGGCCGCCACCGCGCTGCGCGCCGAGCTGGACGCCCGCGCCGTGCGGCCGCCCGCGTACCCGGTGTGGTCCAACGCCGGCGCCGTCCCGTACGGCACGTCCCCGGCGGAGCTGCGCGGCACGCTCGCCGCCCAGGTCGCCGCGCCGGTGCGGTTCGCCGAGCAGATCGAGGCGATGTACGCGGCGGGCGCGCGGGTGTTCGTGGAGGCCGGGCCGGGGCGGGTGCTGACCCGGCTGACCGGCATGATCCTCGGCGGCCGGCCGCACACCGCCGTCGCGGTGGACGCGCCCGGCCGGGACGGCGCCGGGGGCGTGGAGGGGCTGCTGCTCGCGCTCGCGGAGCTGGCCGTCGCGGGCGTCCCGGTGGACGCGGCGCGGCTGCTCGCGGGCCGGGGCGCGCGGGCCGCGGCCGCCGGCGCGGAGGACGGGTCCGGCGACGGCGCCGCGCCGCCCGTGCCCGTCTGGATCGTCAACGGGCACCTCGTCCGGACGGCCGACGGCGCCCCGCTGCCGAACGGGCTGCGGCCCGCGGAGCGGATCGCGCCGCCCGCCGCGGCGGAGACCGTCCACGGCACCGCGGACTTCCCGGCGCCCGCGCGCACGCCGCGCCCCGCCCGGCCGCGGCCGCAGCGGGCGGGCAGCGCGGCCGAGGGCACGGTGGTGGAGTTCCTGCGCGCGGGCCGCGAGATCATCGCCGCCCAGCGGGAGGTCGTCCTGGACTACCTCGGCGCGGGCCCGGGGGCGCGGCGGGCGCCCGTGCCGCCCGAGGGAGCGCCGCCGGTGCCCGGCCCGCGCCGCGCGCTGCCCGGCGAGGTCGTGAGCGCGCAGGCACCGGCGCCCGCCCTTGATCCCGCCACAGAGCCCGCCACAGAGCCGGCCCCGGACGCGGTCTCGGAACCGGCCCCGGAAGCCGCGCCGGAGCCCGTGCCGGACAGGGACCGGATCGAGGCCGCCGTGCTCGGCGTGATCAGCGCCCGTACCGGCTACCCCCGCGAGATGCTCGCCCCGGGCCTGGACCTGGAGGCCGATCTGTCGATCGACTCCATCAAGCGCACCGAGATCCTCGGCGAGCTGGCCGACCGGTTCGGCCAGGGCCGGGCCGGGGCCCGCCCGGACGGGGCCTTCGCCGAGCGGCTCGCGGCCGTCCGGACGATCGGCGAGCTGGTCGGCCGGCTGGGCGAGCACCTCGCCGCGCCGGACGAGCGGCCGGCCGTCCAGCGGTACCTGGTCGAGACCGTCCCGCTGCCCCAGCTGCCCGAGTCGCCCGAGCCGACCGGCCCGGCCGGCGAGCCCGCCGCGGACCGGTTCGCCGGCCGCGCGTTCGTGATCGTGGACGACGGCGGCGGCATCGCGCTCGAACTGGCCGACCTGCTCGAACGCCGCGGCGCCCAGGTGCGCACCCCGACCGAGCCGGACGGCGGCCCCTGCGACGGCCTGATCCACCTGGCCGCGCTCCGCCCCGGCGGCGGGCCCGTGCTGCCCGGCGCGTACGGCGGGATCCGGGACGCGCTGGCCGCGGGCGGCCTGCGGTGGCTGGTGCTCGCCAGCGGGTCGAGCGGGACGTTCGGCCGCGGGTACGACGGCAGCGGCGCGGGCGACCCGACCCCGGGCGCCGGGCTGCGCGGCCTGGCCCGGACGCTGGCGCTGGAGTACCCGCGGGTGCTCGTCCGGGCGCTGGACGTCGACACCAAGGACACCCCGCGCGCCGTCGCGCTGCGGATCCTCGCCGAGCTGGCCGCCGCGGGCAACGGCACGCCGGTCGAGGTCGGCCACTTCGACGGCGCCCGGTACACGCTGACGACCGTCCCCGCCGACCCGCCCGGCCCGGACGGCGACGACATCGACCTCGGCCTGGACGCGGCCGGCGTCGTGCTCCTGACCGGCGGCGGGCGCGGCATCACCGCCCGCACGGCCGTGGAGCTGGCCCGCCGCACCGGCTGCCACGTCGAGCTGATCGGCCGGACGCCGCCACCGCATCCCGATCCCGGGCACGATCCCGTGCCCGATCCGGCGCTGGCCGCCGCGGCGGACGAGGCGGCGCTGCGGCGCGCGCTCGTCGCGCGGGGCGGCGGCCGGACCCCGGCGGAGATCGAGGCGCTGATCCGCCGGATCCTCGCCGACCGGGAGGTCCGCGCCACGCTGGACGCGCTGGCCGGGCACGCCGCGTCCGTCCGCTACACGCGGGTGGACGTCCGGGACGCGCAGGCCGTGCGCGCCGCCGTCGAGGACGTCTACGCCCGGCACGGCCGGCTCGACGGCGTCGTCCACGGGGCCGGGGTCGTCGACGACCGGCTCGTCCGCGACAAGGACCCGGCCTCGTTCGCCCGGGTCTACCGGACCAAGGTGGACGGGGCCCGCGCGCTGGCCGCCGCCGTCCGCCCCGACCTCGGGTTCTTCGTCGTCTTCGGCAGCGTCGCCGGCGTCCAGGGGAACCGCGGCCAGGCCGACTACGCCGCCGCCAACGACGCCTGCGACACCCTCGCCCACGTCTGGCGGACGCAGCTGCGCGGCCGGGTGCTGGTGGCCGACTGGGGGCCGTGGGACGGCGGCGGCGGGGGCGGCGGAATGGTCACGCCCGAGCTGGCCCGCGAGTACGCCCGGCGCGGCATCCCGCTGATCGACCCGGACGCGGGCGTGGCCGCGCTGCTCCGCGAGATCGCGTACGGCGGCGAGCTCCAGGCCGTCTTCACGGGGACGCCGTGAGCGGCGACGGCGGCGCCCCGATCGCGGTGGTCGGCCTCGGCGCGGTGTTCCCGGGCGCCGGCACCGCCGCCGAGTTCTGGCGCAACGTCCGCGGCGGCGTCGACGCGATCGGCGACGTCCCGCCGAACCGGTGGGATCCGGGCGTCTACTACGACCCCGGGGCGTACGACCGGCCGCCCGAGAGCGACCGCTTCTACTGCCGCCGCGGCGGGTTCGTCGACGACCTGGCGACGTTCGACCCGGCCCGGTTCGGGATCATGCCGGCCGCGGTCGCCGGGATGGAGCCCGACCAGCTGCTCGCGCTGCGCACCGCCGCCGAGGCCATCGCGGACGCGGGCGGCGAGGACCGGCTGCCCGACCGCCGCCGGATCGGCGTGGTCATCGGCCGGGGCGGCTACCTCACGCCCGGCGTCGCCCGCTTCGACCAGCGGGTGAGCGCCCCGCACCAGCTCACCGGCGTGCTGGCCGAGCTGCTCCCGGAGCTGGGCGCGGACCGGCTGGCGGAGATCGCCGCCGCGTTCCGGGCCCGGCTCGGGCGGCTGGAGGACCCCGTCGGGCTGGTGCCGAGCCTCACCGCGTCCCGCATCGCCGACCGGTTCGACCTGCGCGGGCCCGCGTACACGGTGGACGCCGCGTGCGCGTCGTCGCTGGTGGCCGTGGAGCACGCCGTGCGCGCGCTGCGCGGCGGCCAGTGCGACGCGATGCTGGCGGGCGCGGTGCACCACGCGCACCACGCGACCGTCTGGAGCGTGTTCAGCCAGCTGCGGGCGCTGAGCCGCAGCGAGCGGATCCGCCCGTTCGACCGCGCCGCCGACGGCACGCTCCTGGCGGAGGGCACCGGCGTCGTCCTGCTGAAGCGCCTCGCCGACGCCGTCCGGGACGGCGACCGCGTGCACGCGGTGATCCGCGGCGTCGGGTCGTCCAGCGACGGCCGGGCCGGCGGCATCCTCAGCCCGCAGGTGGACGGCCAGGTCCTGGCGGTGGAACGGGCCTGGGCCGACGCCGGGCTCGACCCGTCCGTCCCGGGCGCGGCCGGTCTGGTCGAGGCGCACGGCACCGCGACGCCCGCCGGCGACGCGGCCGAGCTGGCGACGCTGCGCCGCGTCTTCGAGTGCGCCGAGGGCGGGGCGGGCGCCGCGCCGCCGCTGTGGCTCGGCACGGTCAAGTCGATGATCGGGCACGCGATGCCGGCGGCCGGGATCGCCGGGCTCATCAAGGCGTCCTGCGCGCTGCGCGACGGCGTGCTGCCGCCGACGCTGCACATCGACGAGCCGCACGCCGCGCTCGCCGGGACGCGGCTGCGCCCCGTGCGGGAGGCGGCCGAGTGGGAGCCGCCCGGCGGCGGGGTCCCGCGCCGCGCCGTCGTGAACGCGTTCGGGTTCGGCGGGGTCAACGCGCACGTCGTCCTGGAGGAGCCGCCGGCGCCGGCGCCCGCGCGGACGCGGCGCGCCGCGTTCACCGGCCGGTCCGCCGAGAGCCGCGGCGGCGGCGGCGAGCCCGTCCTGCGGCTGGCCGCCGCCACGCCCGAGAGGCTGGCCGCCCTGCTGGCCGGGCCCGGCGAGGAGATCCTGGCGCACGGCGACCCGGACCCGGAGCTGCCGTGCCGCGTCGCGATCGTCGAGCCGACCGCCCGCAAGCTCGACCTGGCCCGCGCCGTCGTCGCGCGCGGCACGCCGTGGCGGGGCCGCAGCGACATCTGGTTCACGCCGCGCCCGCTGCTGGCGCGCGGCGGCGGCAGGACCGCGTTCCTGTTCCCGGGGTTCGAGCCCGCGTTCGAGCCGCGCGTCGACGACATCGCCGAGCACTTCGGCATGGAGCCGCCGCCGCTGACCGGCCGCACCGACCCGCTCGGCCACGCCACCGACGTGATCGCGGTCGGCCGGCTGCTGGCCGCCGCGCTGGCCCGGCTGGGCGTCGAGCCGGACCTCGTCGCCGGGCACAGCCTCGGCGAATGGACCGCGATGATCGTCGCGGGGATGCACGAGCCGGCGGCCGTCGAGGCGTTCACCGCCGCGCTCGACCGGGCGCCCATCGAGGTCCCCGAGGCCGCGTACGCGGCGCTCGGCTGCGGCGCCCACCGCGCGCTGGAGGCCCTCGGCACCCGCACCGACGTGGTCGTCAGCCACGACAACTGCCCGCACCAGTCGGTGATCTGCGGCCCGCCCGAGGCCGTCCGCGAGCTGCTGGGACGGCTCGCCGCCGAGGGCGTGCTCGGGCAGGAGCTGCCGTTCCGGTCCGGGTTCCACACCCCGCTCGCCGAGGTGTACCTGGAGCACGCGCGCCGCTCGTTCGAGGCGCTGAAGGTCGGCGAGCCCGCCGTGCCGGTGTGGTCGGCCACGACGGTCGCGCCGTTCCCGTCCGACCCGGCGGCGGTGCGGGAACTGGTCGTCCGGCACCTGCTGGAGCCGGTGCGGTTCAGCGAGCTGATCGAGGAGCTGTACGGGACGGGCGTCCGCGCGTTCGTCCAGGTCGGCCCCGGGAGCCTGACCGGGTTCGTCGCCGACCGGCTCGGCGAGCGCGACCACCTGGCGCTGGCGGTGAACGTCCCCAAGCGCACCGGCCTGGACCAGCTGCGCCGCGTCGTGGCCGCGCTGTGGGCCGAGGGGTACGGCGCGCCGCCCGTTCAGGACGGCGCCGGCCCGGCCGGGATGCGGCTCGACCTCGGCACGCCGCTGGTCCGGCTCGCCGGATCCGTACCGCCGATCGGCCTGGCCCTGCCGGGCGGCGCCGCGGACTGGCCCGACCTGCCCGCCCGCGACCCGGTCATGGCCGAGCTGGACGCGCTGCTGCGCGAGGCCACCGCCGGCGCGCAGAGCGTGGTGGACGCGCTGGACGCGGGCCTGGGCGACGGCGCACCCGCCCATGCCGACGTCCATGTCGCCATGGACCGGGACCCGCATGGAGCCGATCAGGGGCCGGCGGCGGCGACGTCGCTGACCACGTCCCGCACGTTCTCGCTGGACGCGATGCCGTTCCTGGCGGACCACTGCGTCATCCAGCAGCCGCCCGGCTGGCCCGACATCGCCGACCGGTTCCCGGTCGTCCCGCTGACGACCCTCCTGGAGGTGATGGCCGAGGCGGCGCGCGAGCTGCTGCCCGAACTGGCCGTCATCGGCTTCGAGGACGTCCGCGCGATGCGGTGGGTGGTGGCCTGCCCGCCGACCACCGCCGACATCCGCGCCGACCCGGCCGACTGGCACGGCGGGCCGCGCCGCGTGAAGGTCGAGATCGAGGGGCACGTGGAGGGCACCGTCCTGCTCGCCGAGCGGTACCCGGCCGTGCCGGTGCGGGCCCTGGACGACCGCGCCGCGCTGGAGGCCGAGGGCCCGCCGCCGGTGACGGCGGCGCAGCTGTACGACGAGCGCTGGATGTTCCACGGCCCGCGCTTCCGGGGCGTCACCGAGATCACCGCGATGGCCCGCGACGGGGTGCGCGGCGTGCTGACCGCGACGGACGCGCCCGGCGCGCTGCTGGACAGCGCCGGGCAGCTGTGCGGCCACTGGATCCAGGTGTACGGCGAGAAGGACCAGATCGTCTTCCCGATCGGCATCGGCCGCGTCACCCTGTACGGCCCGCACCCGGCCGCCGGCGAGCGCGTCGGCGCGACCGTCCGGAACCGCGCGGTGTCCGAGAGCACCGTCAAGTACGACGCCGAACTCGTCCGGGCCGGCGGCGACGGCGGCCTGTGGGCCCGCGTCGAGGGCTGGACGACCCGCCGCTTCCACACCGACGAGGCGACCTGGCGGATGAAGTTCACCCCGGAGCTGTCCGGGGTGGCCGAGCCGCAGCCCGGCGGCTGGTGCCTGGCGCGCCGGCACTGGGACGGCACCTCGGCCCGCGACATGCTGATGCGGCAGTACCTCGGCGGCGCCGAGCGCGCCGAGTACCTCGCGATGCGGCCGCGCGAGCGCGGCCCCTGGCTGCTCGGCCGGATCGCGGTGAAGGACGCCGTACGGCACTGGCTGTGGGAGCAGGGGCACGGGCCGCTGTTCCCGGCGGAGCTGACCGTACGGGACGGCGAGGCGGGCCGGCCGGAGGTGACCGGCCCGTTCGGGACCGGGCCCGCGGTGTCGGTCGCCGCCACCGCCGACCTGGGCGCGGCGCTGGTGCGCACCGCCCCCGGC
>NZ_JBEZWH010000120.1:0-13429 GCF_040703975.1 Spirillospora sp. NPDC029432 | reverse complement strand
GCTGTCGCTGGCCGCCGCCCGGCGGGCCGGCGCCGCCCGCACGATCGGGCTGGTCCCCACCGAGGACGAGGAGCGCCGCCTGGCCGCGGCGGGCCTGGCCGACCGCGTCGTGCGGGCGGACGCGCGCGACCCCGTCGCCGTCGCCGCCGCGATCGGCGAGCCCGCGGACGTGACGGTCGTGTGCGTGGACGTGCCGGGCTGCGAGCACGGCGCGATCCTGGCCACCGCCGCGGGCGGCACCGTCGTCTTCTTCTCGATGGCCACCTCCTTCTCGGCCGCCGCGCTGGGCGCCGAGGGGCTGGCCGCCGACGTCACCATGCTCGTCGGCAACGGCTACGTCCCCGGGCACGCGGAGATGGCGCTGGACCTGCTGCGCTCCGAACCCGGGGTTCGTGCCCTGTTCACCGCCGGGCAGGGTCGCGATTCGGCACAATGACCCGGGTATGCCCCGGCGGGGGAGCGGATCCGAGCATCGAGGAGAACACCGATGGCGAGCATCACCCGGGCTTTGAGCGAGATCGACCCCAAGGAGCGGCAGGGCCGGATCGTCGAGGTCCTGGTCGAGGCGTTCTCGGACCTGATGGAACGCAGCCCGGCCGAGTTCCGCCGGCGCTTCCGCAAGATGGCGTCCGACCCGTTCGCGTTCTACCGGGGGAGCGCCTGCCTGTTCTACGCCGACATCGTCGGCGACGACGACCCGTGGGCCGACGAGCGCACCGCCCGCGTGTGGATCCAGGGCGACCTGCACGCGCAGAACTTCGGCACGTACATGAACGACGACGGCGTCTTCGTCTTCGACGTCAACGACTTCGACGAGGCCTACGTCGGCCACTTCACCTGGGACGTCAAGCGGCTGGTGGCGAGCCTGGCGCTGCTGGCCTGGAGCAAGGCGATCTCCGACGCCGACATCCGCCGGCTGATCGAGACCTACGTGCGCGCCTACGTCGACCAGGTCCGCAGGTTCGCCGCGGACACCGGCGACCACGGGTTCGCGCTCACCCTCGACAACACCGAGGGCCACATCCGCGACGTGCTGATCGCGGCGCTGTCGTCCACCCGGATCGAGCTGCTGGAGGGCAAGACGCTGGTCGACCAGCACGAGCGCCGCTTCCGGGAGCGGTCCGGCGTGCGCCGCCTCGGCGAGGAGGAGCGCGCCAAGGTCGAGCGCGCCTACCAGGAGTACCTGCAGACCATCCCCAAGGAGAAGCGCTTCGGCAGCCTCACCTACGAGGTCAAGGACATCGTCGGCGCCTCCGGCTTCGGCATCGGCTCGGCCGGGCTGTCGGCGTACAACATCCTGGTGGAGGGCCGCAGCCAGGCCCTGGAGAACGACGTCATCCTGTCGATGAAGCAGGGCAACGTCGCCGCGCCCAGCCGGGTCGTCGACGACCCGCGCATCCGCGAGTACTTCCGCCACCACGGCCACCGCACCGCCGTCTCCCGCCGCGCCCTGCAGGCCAACACCGACCCCTGGCTCGGCTACACCGAGATCGACGGCGTCGGCTTCGTCGTGCAGGAGCTGTCGCCGTACGAGGCCGACCTGGACTGGTCGGGGCTGACCGAGCCGGAGGACATGATCTCCCTCCTGGCCGACCTGGGCCGCGCCACCGCCAAGATCCACTGCGTGTCCGACACCGACTCCGACCACACCCTGGTCGGCTTCCAGGTCGAGGACGCCATCGACGCGGTCATCGGCCCGGACGAGACCGCGTTCGTGGAGGCGATGGTCGCGTTCGGCACCGAGTACGCCGCCATCGTCCGCGACGACCACAGGCTCTTCGTCGACGCGTTCCGGAACGGGGAGATCCCCGGCCTCTGAGGCCGCCCGCCGCTCAGCGCCGGGTCAGGACGCGGGCGACCGCGGCGGCGATGACCGTGACCAGGATCCAGCCCGCGGCCACCAGCGCGTACGAGAACCACTGGTGGCCGCCGGCCGGGTTGAAGGCGCGCTCCTGGCCGAGGTCGACCAGCGGCAGCAGCAGGTCGAGGGTGTAGACGACCGGGTTGAAGTGCGGCGCCTCGCCCGGCTTGAGGGGCGCGGGCGGGTCCGCCGCGTACACCAGGCTCCCCGCCGTCACCAGCAGCGCCAGCCACAGCACCGCCCGCCACGGCTGGTACCCGTAGCCGACGGCGCCGTCCTGGACGACGCCCCACACCTTCCCGAACGGGGTGCCGCCGCGCCGGTGCGCGCGCTCCTTGGCCAGCAGGATCCGGCGTGCCTCCTTGGGCTGGCCGAGGGCGGCGTACGAGGCGGCGAGCTGCTCGTACGGGTGCGGCTGGTAGCCGTCCGGTTCGAGGGCCAGCCAGCGCAGCCGCCGCCGGGCGGGCAGCCGCGGCTCCAGCGCCTCGTAGGCCAGCCCGTTGAGGGACAGCGCCGCCGGCCACCGGTCCGGGTCGTCGCGGAGGAGGCCGAGCCGGGCGTGGTCGAGCGCGACCGCGCCCTGGATGGGCTCGGCCGGGCGTAGGGCGAGCTGGCCGGCCTGTAGGTGGCGCCCGTCGAGCGCGGTACCGCCGGGATTGGCCAGCCGGGCGTCCTTGAGGTCCAGCACCCGCCCGACGCGGGCGCCGGTCACCTTGACCTTGCCGATCGCGGTCAAGCCCGAGCAGAACAGGTCGGCGCCGATCTCGGCGCGCGACAGCCGCAGGCAGGTCCGGCCGGGCCGTTCCAGGCGCGCTCCGCCCAGCAGCAGGCGCCCGGCGACCCGGGCGACGGTGGCGGTGAACTCCCCGCGCACCCGCAGCCCCTTGCAGTCGAACGTGGCGCCGACCGTGACGTTGTCGGCGGCGATCCCGGCGCCCTCGCCGTCCACGCGCGCGCCGGCGAGGGTGAGGTCGTTGGCGATCTGGGCGCCCGCCAGCCGCACCTTGCCGGTGGCGGTCAGGCCGGTGGCGTCGACGTCGTTCACGGTGAGCTGGTCGAGCCAGAGCGCCATGCCGCCCGGAGCCGACAGTGCCGCTCCGGGGATGGTGAGGAACGTGCGGATCTGCGCGCCGGGGAGGCGTACCTCGCCCTCGGCGGTGAAGCCGTTCCGTGCGAAGAACGGCCCCTCGACGACCAGTCCCCCGGCGCCCAGGGCGATGCCGCCGGGGTTGCGGAGAGCGGCCCGGTCGAGATGGACGCCCTCGGCCCGGGCGCCGCGCAGCGACATCTCGCCGTGGACGGTGAGCCCGGAGGCGGTGAGACCGCCGCCGAGAGCGGCGCGGTTGAGCGAGAGCGCCGCGCCGGCGAAGCCCGGCGCCTCGACGACGGCGTCCTCCAGGCTGAGGAGGGCCGCGATACGAGAGTTGCGGAGGCGGACCGCGCCGGTGGCGTGGAAGCCCTCGTTCGCCTCCATGGGGCCGTCCACGACCAGGCCGTCGGCGGCGACCGCGACGCCGTCGGGGTCGGGACCGATCCGGGCGCCGCGGAGCGAGATCTCGCCGCTGACGCGGGCGCGGTCGAGCCGCAGGCCGTGGCGGACGCGGGTGCGGTGCAGGTTGAGCAGCCCGTCCATGGTGAGCCGGGGCGCGTTGACGTGGGGGATGTCGCAGCCGGTGAGCCGGACCGTCCGGGTGGTGGCCTCGACCAGCCGGACCGGCCCGTCGAAGCGGCAGTCCTCGCACACCAGGGTGTAGGGGACCTCGGCGCCGATGAGGTCGAGGCGGCCCTCGACGCGGGCGCCGCGCAGCCGGATGGCGGGACGGCGCCCGGGGGCGGGGGCGACGGCGCCGAGCAGCAGCGCGGCGATGACCTCGGCGCGGATCGTGCGTTCGGGGCCCCAGGCCGCGGCGGCCGAGACGGCGTCCGCGGCCGGGTCGCCGGTGCGGAGGTCGGCCCATCCGCCGTGCGGGAACGCCTTCCAGAGGAGCTTCTCGGGTCTGCTGAGCCGCCGTCTCGCCATGGGGACAATCCTGCCGGGATGGGAACGATACCGGAGGAGCTTGATCGTCAAGGTGAAGGCTCTTGCGAATCAAGCAGGGAACGCAGGAAGATCTCATGGATGAAACGGGAGACGGAGTAGATATTGGTGAACGATCGAGGCGGAGGGGAGGCGGCAATGGCGCCGCAGGGAAAACTCGATCTCGATCCGGGGGTGGTGCGCCGGGCCCGGGCGCTGGCCGCGCGCGCCGCCGAGCCGGTCATCACGATGGCCCGGACGCACACCACGGTGTCGGTCGAGCGCGCGCTGCTGCGGATCGCCGGGCTGGCCGGCGCCGACGCCGACGGCCGGCCGTGGGTCAACCACCTGGCCGACGCGGTCCGCGACCAGGTGGGGCTCGAGCACGGGGTCGCGCTGCCGGTCTGGGACGCGCTGCTGACCGGCCCGTACCGGACCGCGGAGGACCTGGCCCGCGCCGCCGCCGAAGGGCGAGTGCGGTTCCGGCTCCCGGCGGGCGCGGAGGCCAAGGAGGCCAGGGAGGCGGCGCGGGCGGCGGCCCGGTCGGGCATCGCGCGCATCGACCGCCGCCGCGCCGAGCGGGACCGGATGCTGGCGGCGGCCGGCGACCCGCCCAAGCCGTGGATCTACCTCATCGTCGCGACCGGCGACATCTACGAGGACATCCCGCAGGCGCAGGCCGCCGCCCGCGAGGGCGCCGACGTGGTCGCGGTGATCCGCTCGACCGGGCAGTCGCTGCTGGACTTCGTCCCCGAGGGAGCCACCCGCGAGGGGTACGCCGGCACCTACGCCACGCAGGAGAACTTCCGCCTGATGCGGGCCGCGCTGGACGACGTCTCCCGCGAGCTGGGCCGCTACGTGCGGCTCACCAACTACGCCTCGGGCCTGTGCATGCCCGAGATCGCGGCGCTGGCCGGGCTGGAGCGCCTGGACATGATGCTCAACGACTGCATGTACGGGATCATCTTCCGCGACATCAACCCCCGCCGCACGTTCATCGACCAGCGCTTCTCCCGGCAGGTGCACGCCCGCGCCGGGATCACCATCAACACCGGCGAGGACAACTACCTCACCACCGCCGACGCGGTCGACGCCGCGCACACCGTGGTCGTCAGCCAGCTGCTGAACGAGCGGTTCGGGCACGAGGCCGGGCTGACCGACGCCCAGCTCGGGCTGGGCCACGCGTTCGAGATCGACCCGGCCGTGCCCGAGTCGTTCCGGCTGGAGCTGGCGCACGCGCAGCTGGTGCGGGAGCTGTTCCCCGACGCGACGCTGAAGTACATGCCGCCGACCAAGCACATGACCGGCAACATCTTCGCCGGCTACCTGCTGGACGCGTTCTTCAACCTGGCCGGCGTGATGACCGGGCAGTCGATCATCCTGATCGGGATGATGACCGAGGGCATCCACACGCCCTGGCTGTCGGACCGCGACCTGGCGCTGGAGAACGTCCGGTACGTCCGCGCCGCCGCCGGCGGGCTGGCCGAGGACTTCGCGCCGCGCCCCGGCGGGTTCGTCGCCGGGCGCGCCCGCCGGGTGCTGGGGGAGTCGGTCGAGCTGCTGGAGCGGATCGAGCGCGACGGCCTGCTGAACGCCATCGCCGACGGCACGTTCGGCGTCACCCGGCGCCCCCCGGACGGCGGCAAGGGCCTGGACGGCGTCGCGCCCCGCGCGGACGGGTACTTCAACCCCGCCATCGAGATCCTGGACGACGAGGACCCGCACGCCGCCCACGCGCACGAGGAGGTGCCCGCATGACGCCCGCCACGCCCGCGAGCCCGGCCGGCAGCACGGACGCCCCGGCCCAGCCCGCCGACTCCCGGCAGGTGATCCGCCCGTACGGGGACACCACCGGCGACGCCATGGTGCAGGTGTCGTTCACCCTCCCGGTCCCGGCGGGCAAGCGCGCCGACGCCGCCGCGCTGCAGCTGGCCGGGAAGATGGGGCTGGACCCGGCCAGCGTCGTGCACGCCAAGGCGATGGGGCCCGACTACACGTTCTTCATCGTGTACGGCCGGGTGAACCACCTCATCGACTACGCGGGCATCCCGGCGCCGCCCGAGCGCGAGTACCCGCTGCTGACCTCCAAGGAGGTCAACCTGGCGATCCGGCGGGCGCTGAACCGGCGGCTGGTGGTGGTCGGCGCCTGCATCGGCACCGACGCCCACACCGTCGGCATCGACGCGATCCTCAACGTCAAGGGGTTCGCGGGGGAGAAGGGCCTGGAGTACTACCGGGAGATCCAGGTGGTGAACATGGGCGCCCAGGTCACCGTCGAGGAGCTCGTCGAGCGCGCCAAGGCCGAGGACGCCGACGCCGTCCTGGTCTCCCAGGTGGTGACGCAGCGCAACGCCCACCTGCACAACACCAAGCAGATGGCCGCCGCGTTCCACGCCGAGTACCCGACCGCCGTCGCCGCCGGGATGGGCCGGCCGCTGCTGATCGTGGGCGGCCCCCGCTTCGACACCGTCACCGCCGAGGACCTCGGCGTCGACCGCGTCTTCGGCAAGGGCACCACGCCCGCCGAGGTCGCCAGCTTCATCGTGCACGCGCTGCTGCCCGCCGGCCCGCCGCCGGCCGACGCCACGGAGGAGACCCGATGAGCGACCCGATGAGCGACCCGCGCGAGGGACTGACCGTCACCCACCGCCGCTACATCCCGTACTCGCACGCCCACTACGCCGGGAACCTGGTGGACGGCGCGTACGTGCTGGCGCTGTTCGGGGACGTGGCCACCGAGGCGAGCATCCGCGCCGACGGCGACGAGGGGCTGTTCGCCTCGTACTCCGACGTGCAGTTCCGCGCCCCCGTGCGGGCCGGGGACGTGCTGGAGACCGTCGCGACCGTGGTACGGGCCGGGCGGCGCAGCCGGGTGATGGAGTTCGAGGCGCGGGTGGTGTGCCGGGGCCGCCCCGACAAGGGGGAGTCGGCGGCCGAGGCGCTGGCCGAGCCGATCGTCGCGGTCACCGCGACCGGCACCGTGGTGGTCCCGCCGCCCGGCGGCTGACGGGGCCGGGCGGGCCGCTGTGACCCCTGTGACCGGCGGGATTTCCCGCCGCTGCGCCGATCATGGGGCTGAGCTGGCCGAACGTGGAGTCGCCGCAGAACATGCGGCGGTTGACAAGGACGGGGACTTCGGTAGTTTTGCTGCAGTCCAGCACAGGACTCACCGATCGGCCGCCCACGGCGCCACCGGACCGCGCCATGACGGGATCGACGGCGGAGCACGCGAGCCCGTCCGAGCCAGGGGTGGTGACCGGCAGCCGTGCCAGGGCGGAGCCGCCCGATCGGGCGGGGGCTTGGACCCGGAAAGGGCCCGGACATCCAGTAGAAAACGGAGATCGTTCTCACCGCCTGTGGGGCGACTTCGGCCCGAGGGATGTCACGGGCCCTTTTCCGTGCCCGCTCCGTGTGCCCGCTCCGTGCGCCCGTGCGCGCCGCCGGCGCTACCCGGTCCCGGCGGCGGCCTCCGCCGCGCCGCGCAGCGTGGCCGCCAGCTCCTCCGCCAGCTCGGGCGTGGCGCCGACGACGGCGCTCCACCGGCGGGTCAGGTCGGTGCAGGGCTCGATCGGCCGCCCGTGCACGTCCCGGACCGCGCCGCCCGCCGCCTCCGCCAGCACGACCGCCGCCGCGACGTCCACCAGCCGGTGGGTGTCGCTGGCGGCGTCCGCGAACGCGTCCACCGCGCCCTCGGCCACGAGCGCCGCCTCCAGGCAGGAGGTGGACAGGACCCGGATCCGGCCGGCCCGCCCGGCCACCGCCCGCCACGCCGCCCACGCGCCCGGCAGGTCGGTGCGCGGCCGCAGCAGCGACACCGCCGCCCCGGCCAGCTCCCGCCGCCCCGACGTCCGCAGCGGCGTCTCCCGGCCCCGCGCGGCCCACCAGGAGCGCCCGGTGTCCAGCCAGACGGTCACGGCCTCGGTGAACGCCCCGTCCACCGCCAGCGCCCCCGAGAACGCGCACAGCGGCACCCCCGCGGCCGCGTTCGCCGACCCGTCCACCGGGTCCATCACCAGCGTGACGGCCGCCCCGCGGTCGATGTGCCCGGCCTCCTCCGACAGCACGTTCACCCGGCCGTCCGGGCCCGCCCGCTCCAGCGCCGCCAGGATGGCGGGCTCGACCAGCATGTCGATGAGCATGGTCGGGGTGCCGTCGGCGCCGTCGGCCACGTACTCGGCCAGCGCCTCCCGCGAGTGGGACGCGCGGGCCTCCTCGAACGCCGCCCGCGCCGCCTCGGCCGCGATCCGCAGCGCCGGGTGCATCGGGTTCGGGTGCATCGGGTCCGGGCTCACCGCGCCACCGCCGCGGCGGGGCGGCCGGAGTATGCGTACGCGTCCGCGCCTCCGGCGGTGAGGTCGTTCGCCGACAGCGTGCGGCGGACGGTGGGCCAGCCGCCGTCGACCGTCGCGAGGAGCAGGTCGCCGCGCGCCCCCGGCCGGATCTCGCCCCGGTCCGGCAGGCCCGCCACGCCCGCGGCGCCCGCCGTCACCAGCCGCACGGCCTCCGGCAGCGTCGCCGCGCCGGCGCGCTCCAGCAGGAACACGGCCGCCAGCAGCGCCGAGGGCAGGTAGTCGCTGGACAGCGCGTCCACCAGCCCCTCGGCGACCAGCTCGGCCGCCGCGACGTTCCCCGAGTGGGAGCCGCCGCGCAGCACGTTCGGGGCGCCGGCGACGATGAGCATGCCCAGCTCGCGGGCCGCGCGCGCCGCCTCCACGGTGGTGGGGAACTCGGCGACCGCGACGCCGTGCCCGCGGGCGTCGGCGACCTCGGCGCGCGTCACCGGATCGTGCGCCAGCAGCCGCGCCCGGCCCGCCGCGGCCTCCCCGGCGAGCCAGCGCAGCGCGACCGGCCGGTGCCACTCGCGGGTGTCGCGGTCGGCGACCATCGCCTCCAGCCGGGCCTGCGCCTCCTCCTCGGTCAGCCCCTCCTCGCCCTGCAGCCAGCGGCGGAAGTACGCCGGGTCGCGGTACTGGCCCTGGCCGGGGGTGTGGTCCTCGAACGACACCAGCGGCGGCGTGCCTGCCGGCCCCGGCCGCTCCAGCTGGGCCCGCAGCGCCGGGAGCGCCTGCGGATCGCGGGCGTCCAGCCGGTACAGCATCCGGTGGTCGACCAGCGCCCGGCCGCCGGCGCCGCGCCGCCGCAGCGCGTCGGCGATCAGCTCGGCGCCCTCGACGGTACGGCCCTTGCGGACGTTCACCTCGTACCCGATGCCGTGGAAGACCGTGGTGACCCCGGCGGCCCGCACCCGGCCCTCGAAGCTGCCGACCGCGAAGTCCACGTCGAAGCGGGCGCCGGGCCGCGGCGCGATCTCCTTCTCCAGCCCGTCGCTGTGGGTGTCGACCAGGCCGGGCAGCAGCAGCGCGCCGCGCACGTCCTCGGCCTCGGCCGGAACGCGGCCGCCGGCCGCCCGCACCTCGGTGATCACGCCGTCCTCCACGGCCACCAGCGCGTCCTCCAGCAGCCGGCCGGGCAGCACCGCGGTCGCGTGCGCGAAGATCCTCCTTGTGGGTGCAGGCGCGGGCGGGTCCGGCGCCTGGTTCGGCGCCGCCGGGTTCGGGGTCATCGGGCCACCTCCAGATCGTGGGCGCGCAGCACCTCGGCGGGCGCGCCCTCGGCGATGATGCGGCCGCCCTCGAGCACGGCCGCGCGGGTGGCGAGCCGCTCGATGGCGTCCAGGTCGTGGAAGACCGACAGCACGGCGGTCCCGGCCGCGCCGAGACCGGCGATCATCTCCAGCACCGCCTCCCGGTTCACCGGGTCCAGCGCCGAGACCGGCTCGTCCAGCAGCAGCAGCCGGGGCGGCGAGATCGTCCCGGCGGCCAGGTTGACGCGCTGCTTCTGGCCGCCCGACAGGACCGTGGTGTGCATGGCCCACAGCCGCTCGTCGATGCCCAGCCGGCGCAGCGCCGCCGCGGCGGCCTCGCGGGCCGTCCCCGGGTCCATGCCGCGGGCGGCGCCCGCCCGGGCCACCAGGTCCAGCACGCCGCGGCGCGGCTCGCCCCGCAGGAACTGCGACACGTACCCGATCTCCCGGCCGCGCAGGTCGGCCACCGCCGGGTCCGGCAGCGCCGCCAGGTCCACGACCTCGCCCGTGCCGGTACGGAACAGCATCGCGCCGCCGCCCGGCACGTACGTGCGGTAGACGCAGCGCAGCAGCGACGACTTCCCGGCGCCCGACGTCCCGGCCAGCGCGACGTGCTCGCCGGCCCGCACGTCCAGGTCGACGCCCAGCAGCGCCGGCACCCGCCGCCCGTCGATGGTGTGCAGCGTGAACGACTTGGCCAGCCCGCGCACCGACAGGACCGCGTCCGGCATCTGGGGTGCCTCGTTCATCGTCATCCCCTCGCCGCCGCGACCAGGCGCTGGCTGTACGGGTGCTGCGGGTCCTCCAGCAGCTGGTCGGTCAGGCCGGCCTCCACGATCCGGCCGTGCTGCATCACCACGACCCGCCGGGTGAGGGCCTCCACGACCGCGAAGTCGTGCGAGACGACGACCGCCGCGACGCCCAGCTCCTCCAGCAGGCCGCGCAGCAGGTCCAGCACGCCGGCCGCGACGGAGGCGTCCAGGCCGGTGGTGGGCTCGTCCAGCAGCAGCACCGGCGGGTCGTTGGCCAGCGCCTTGGCGATCTGGACGCGCTGGCGCATCCCGCCGGAGAAGTCCCGCACGACGTGGTCCATGCGCTCCAGCGGCACCTCGGTGCGCTCCAGCAGCTCCGCGGCGCGTGCCCGGATCCTCCCGAAGTCGCGCCAGCCGGCGGCGGTGAGCCGCTCGGCGACGTTGCCGCCCGCCGAGATGTCCAGGTCGAGCCCGGCGGCGGGGTCCTGGTAGACGACCGAGAGCCGGTCGACGCGCAGCCGCCGCCGCGCGGTGTCGTCCAAGGAGAGGACGTCCGCGCCGTCGGCGAGGCGGGCGGTGCCGGCGGTGGCGCGCTCATCGCCGGCCACGCAACGCAGCACGGTGGACTTGCCGGACCCGGACTCGCCGATCACGCCCAGCGCCTCGCCGGGCGCGACGTGGAACGACACGTCCCAGCACGCCACCACGGCGCCGGTCGCGGGCGAGATCGGGGTGCCGTGCGCGGGCCCGGTGCCGGGCAGCGACGCGGGCCCCGGATCGCCGTAGATCTTGCCGAGCCCCTCGACGGAGAGCGCGGCGGCCGTCACCGCGGTCGCGGTCACTGTTCGTCCCCTTCCGGGCGGTTGCGGGAGCAGAAGTCGGTGTCGCTGCACAGCCAGCGGACGCTGCCGTCGGCCGCCGGCTCCTCGACCAGGTAGGTGCCGTCGCCGCCGCAGTGCGCGCACGCGGCGCCCGGGGTGTGCTCCACCTGGAACGGCACGTCGTCGAAGGCCAGCGGCTCGACGCGGGTGTGCGGCGGCACCGCGTAGATGCGCTTCTCGCGGCCCGCGCCGAACAGCGTCAGGTGGTCGGCGCCGTCCAGCTTGGGGACGTCGAAGCGCGGGATCGGCGTGGGGGAGATGACGTACCGGCCGTTCACCAGGCACGGGTAGCCCGCCGCCTGGGTGATGACGCCGTTGCGGACCAGGTCCTCGTACAGGCTCACCCAGATCTTGGCGTAGTCGGCCTCGGCGTGCATGCGGCGCTGCTCGGTCATGTCGCTCTCGACCGCGCGCAGCGGCTCGGGGACGGGCACCTGCAGCACCAGCACCTGGCCGGCGCGCATGCGCGTCTCGGGGATGCGGTGCCGGGACTGCACGACGGTCGCCGCGCGGGTGTCGGTGACCTCCTCGGCGCCGACCTCGCCGGTGATGAGGCGGCGCAGGTTGGCGGCGTTGACGCCGGCGTCCTCGCCCTGGTCGATCACCTTGAGCCGGTCGTCGGGCCCGGCCAGGGCGAGCGTGACCTGGAGGCCGCCCGAGCCCCAGCCGCGCGCCACCGGCATCTCGCGGGAGCCGAACGGCACCTGGTAGCCGGGGACGGCCACCGCGGTGAGCGCGGCCCGCCGCACCTCCCGCTTGGACAGCTCGTCGAAGATGCCGCCGGGGCCGCCGTCGCCGGCCAGCCCGGCCAGCCCGGCCGGCCCGGTGGGTTCCCCCGCGCCGGCCGCGCGGGCCGGTGCGGGGGCGGTGGCGGAAGTCATCGGTCGCCTCCCTGGGCGCTCGCGCGCACCGCGCGCTTGCGGTCGAGGATGGAACGGAAGTCCACGTAGTGCGGCAGCTTGAGGTGCTCCAGGAACCCGGACGCCTCCATGCCGTCGAGGGTGATCAGGACGCGCTGCTCGACGTCGGTGCGGCCGCCGTCGCGGTGCGCCAGCAGGTCCAGCCCGGCCATCGCGATCGCCTTGCGCTCGTTGTGGCCGAAGCACAGGCCGTACCCGACGTCCAGCCGGGTGCGGTCCTCGCCGGGCCGGTCCAGGTCGTCGATCGTCTCGACCTCGGTCACCCGGACCTCGCCGACCGTGACCGGGTCGCCGGTCAGCGGGTGCCGGACCCGGACCGGCAGCCGCCCGTGCCGGACCTCGCCGGGGATCTCGTGGTTGTGCTTGTTCGGCTGGAAGGTGTTGGCGTACCAGAGGTTGACCAGCGCGCCGGTCTCGGCCCGCGCCATCGCGGTCAGCCTGGCCGAGCGCGGGGCGCCGGGCCGGGCGGGGGCGCGGGTGATGTCGTACGGCTCGGGGTCGCCGCCGCCGCGCCGCTCGACGACCATGTCCATCTCGCGCAGCAGGTGCAGCAGCCGCTGGGGCCGCCGTACCTCCGCGGGCTCGTGCCCGTGCTCGTGCCGGTGCTCGTGGTGGTGCCCCGGCTCCGGGCCGGGGGCGGGCTCGGCGGCCTGGGCCTGGTCGTCGGGCATCAGGTCCAGCAGCCGGCCGACGTAGTCGAGGGTGCGGCCGAGCAGCTGCCGTCCCGGCGGGTTGCGGAACGCCGAGGAGATCCGCCGCAGCACGACCAGCTCGCCGGCCGCGACCGGCTCGGAGTAGGCCAGCCGCGGCAGCGTGGAGCGGTGCGCGCGCAGCAGCTGCGCCGCCTCCAGCACGTCGCCCTCGGCCTGCCGGATCGCGCGGGCGGCCAGCTCGGGCGCCCACAGGCCGCCCTCGCCCATCACCCGGTCGACCGCGAGCCGCATCCGCTCGGTGATCTGGTCGAGCCGCAGGAACGGGCTGGCGCCCGCGCGCCGCTCGTCGCGGACGAGCCGCTCGGCGGCGAGGATGGCCTGCTCCCCGCCGCGCGCGTTGGAGTACCCCATCAGCTCTCCTGTCCGGTACTCGCGATGGTCAGGTGGACGCTCCTGGGCAGGCCCGCGACCGTTCCGTCGGGCGCGACCAGGAACGTGTCGATCCCGGCGGGGAACGCGGCGTTCGCGTCCGCCAGGGCGCGGAAGTACGCGGCGGGCAGCCCCCGTACGGTCAGCCGCCGCTCGCCGGGGACGCCCGGCCCGCTCAGCGCGAGCGTGACGCCGTCACCGCCGCCGCCCTCGTCCAGCGCGTCGACGGCCTGGACACGGACGGGTCGTCCAGGTAGGCGAAGACCAGGCCGCTCGGCGAGGTGCTCGGCTCCAGCGCGACCTTGCCGCCGAGCTTCGCGGCCTGCTCGCAG
>NZ_JBEZWH010000119.1:0-13557 GCF_040703975.1 Spirillospora sp. NPDC029432 | reverse complement strand
GGGTGTGGTCCGTCGGGTAATTGTAGTTCATCATGTGCCCGTACTGGGCGTTGTCGTCGTCGGTGAACTCCTCGAACTTCGCCGCGCCCCCCCGGCCCCCACCGGCGGGACGGGCGGTGGCGGCGACGATCCGGCGGGCGGCGGCGGGCGGCCGGACCCGGCGCCCGTGGTGCTCGGCTCCCCCGACCCGCAGCGCTACTGCGACGCGAGCGGCGACTTCACCGCGGACTTCCGGTCGGGCGAGTGGTACTGCAAGCCCGAGGGCGTCGGCGTCGACACGCACATCACGATGACGCAGGTCTGCCGGTCGCAGTACGCGCCCGACGCCGAGGCCCGGCTCGGCGGCAGCGCGGGCACGCCCGGGGACTGGGACTGCTACGTCCTGAAGTGACGCCTTGCCCGCCGGGGCTTGTTGGCAATTGGCCAAGAAGTCTTGTGACGGGACGGACCGTGCGGAAGTATGCACTTACCGCATGCCCTCGGCGGAAGGATCACCGTGCCGCCCGTGCCCCCCGTGTCCCCCGACCCCTCCGTTACCCCCGAGCCCGCCGCGTCCCCCGACTCCATTGGGCCCTCGGACTCGCCTGCGCCCTCCGGCCACTCAGTGTCCACTGCGGCCCCCGCGGCCTCTGTGTCCGCCGCGACCTCTGTGGCCTCTGCACCGGACCGCTCCGTTCTCCGCCTGGTGGCCGCCGAGCCCGCCGTCATGCTGGGCGCCGGCCGCGCGCTGCTGCTCCAGGTCGCCCACCCCAAGGTCGCCCAGGGCGTCGCCGACCACAGCGACCTGCGCAACCGGCCCCTCGACCGGCTGTTCGGCACCCTCGACTTCCTGATGATCGTGACGTTCGGCACCGAGGAGGAGGCCGCGCGGATGGGCCGCGCGATCCGCCGCATGCACGAGCGGATCACCGGCCCCGGATACTCCGGCAACGATCCCGACCTCCAGGTCTGGGTGAACGCCACCCTGATCGACGCCGCCCTTTTCGTCTACGAGCGGGTGCTCGGCTCCCCCAGCGGCGATCGCGCCGCCGCCTACATCGACCAGGCCCGGTACGTGGCGGACGTGCTCGGCTGCCCGCCCGGGGCCCAGCCCGAGGACATCGACGCGTTCCGCCGCTACATGGACGGCATGATCGGGTCGCTGGAGGTCACCGACGCGGGCCGCGAGGTCATGCGCGAGGTGCTGTGGGCGCGCAAGCTGCGCTGGATGGCGCCCGCCCTGTGGCTCAACCGGTTCGTCACCACCGGCCTGCTGCCCGAGCGGATCAGGGACCAGTACGGGCTGCCCTGGAGCGAGCGCAAGGACCGCGTCCTGTGGGGCCTGCTGAGGTTCCACGCGTTCTTCTACCGGCTCGTCCCGCGGCGGCTGCGGCAGATCGGCATCCCGGTGATGCTGTGGGCCTCGCGGCGCCGGGTCGCCCGCCGGGCGCGCAAGTACGCGGCCCAGCAGTCGGCGACCCCCGCCTGACGCCCCGGCAGGCGCCGCAACCGGCCCAAGCCGCCCGGGCCACCCGGCCGTCCTGGCGACCGGGCGCCGCGGAGTCCAGCGGGCTGCGGGCTAGAGGAGGACGCCGAGAAGCGCGTCGGTCAGCGCGCGGATCTGGTCGGGCGCGGCGGTGTCGTCCCCCGGCTCGGCGGCCCAGCGGTCGATCGCCTCCAGGGCGGCCGGCGCGTCCAGGTCCTCGGCCAGGTGCCCGCGCACCGCGGCGGCCACCGGCGCGGCGGCCGGGCCGGCCGGGCGCGCGGCGGCGGCGCGCCAGCGCTCCAGCCGGGCGGTCGCGGCCTCCAGGTCGGCGGCGGTCCACTCCCAGTCCGACCGGTAGTGGTGGGCCAGCAGCGCCAGCCGGATCGCCATCGGGTCGGCGCCGCCGCGCCGCAGCCGGGAGACGAAGACCAGGTTGCCCCGCGACTTCGACATCTTCTCGCCGTCCAGCCCGACCATGCCCGCGTGCACGTACGCGCGGGCGTGCGGGTACTCCCCGGTGGCGGCGTGGGCGTGCGAGGCGCCCATCTCGTGGTGCGGAAACGCCAGGTCCGAACCGCCGCCCTCGACGTCGAACCCCATCCCCAGGTACTCGATCGAGATCGCCGAGCACTCCACGTGCCAGCCGGGGCGGCCGGTGCCGAACGGCGACTCCCAGCCCGGCTCGCCGGGCCGCTGCGCCATCCAGACCAGCGCGTCCAGGGGGTCCTTCTTGCCCGCCCGGTCGGGGTCGCCGCCGCGCTCGGCGAACAGCGGCGCCATCTCCGCGCGGCTCAGCCGGCTCACCTCGCCGAACGCCGGGTCGGCGGAGACCGGGAAGTACAGGTCGTCGCCCACCTCGTAGGTGGCGCCGCGGGCGCGCAGCTTCTCCACCATCCGCACGATCAGCGGGATCGCCTCCACCGCGCCGATGTACTGGTCGGGCGGCAGGATCCGCAGCGCGGTCATGTCCTCCCGGAACAGCTCGATCTCGCGGTCGGCCAGCTCGCGCCAGTCCTCGCCGGTCTGCTGGGCACGTTCCAGCAGCGGGTCGTCGACGTCGGTGGCGTTCTGGACGTAGTGGACGGTGTGCCCCAGATCCCGCCACACCCGGTTGACCAGGTCGAACGCGAGGTAGGTGTTGGCGTGACCCAGATGCGTGGCGTCGTAGGGGGTGATGCCGCACACGTACATGCGGGCGGTCTCGCCCGGCTCGGTGGGGCGAAGCGAACCCGTCCCGGTGTCGTGCAGGCGCAGCCGCCCGCCCGGGGCGGGCAGACCTGCGGCGGAGAGGCTGGGCACTTGGGGAACGGGCCACGATCGCATACCGGAAAGCTTATCCATGCCCCGTTCGTCCCCCTACGCCGAGATCACCGAGATCGGCCGGCGGAACGGGCCGGGGCGGGCCCGGCCGCCGGCTCAGGCCGGGCGGACGCGCGGGTCCAGCAGCGCGTAGCCGAGGTCGACGGCCAGGTTCGCCGCGATCACGAACAGGGTGACGGTCAGCGTCACCCCGATGATCACCGGGCTGTCGCCCACCGCGATCGACTGGTGGACCAGCTGGCCCACCCCCTGCAGCCCGAAGACCTTCTCGGTGACGATCGTCGAGCCCATCAGCATCCCCACGTCCACGCCGAACTGGGTCAGCACCGGCGCCATCGCGGCCCGCAGCCCGTGCCGGTAGACGACCCGCCGCTCCGGCAGCCCCTTGGAACGCGCCGTGCGGATGTAGTCCTCCTCCAGCACGTCCAGCATCGACCCCCGGGTGAGCCGGGCGTACGCGGCCGTCAGCAGCAGCGCCAGCGAGATCCACGGCAGCACCATCCGGCGCCAGAAGTGCTCCTGCATCGGCGGGCCCGCCTCGAAGTGCGGCAGCCCGGCCTGCGCGGGCCACGACGACAGCAGGAGCAGCAGCGCCAGCGCCATCACGAACGCCGGCATCGACATCCCCAGCAGCACCAGGACGGTCGTGGCGCGGTCCCACAGGCCGCGCGCCCGGGTGGCGGTCAGCGCCCCGGCCGCCACCCCGCCGGCCAGCCACAGCACGGCGGCGCCGGCCACCAGCACCAGCGTGGTCGGCAGCCGGTCGGCGATCAGGCCCGCGACCGCGCCGCCGTTGACGTAGGAGTCGCCGAGGTCGCCGCGCGCCAGCCGCAGCAGGAACTCCGCGTACTGCACCGGCAGCGGGCGGTCCAGCCCCAGGTTGGCGCGGATCAGGGCGAGCGTCTCCGCGCCGGCGCGCGGGCCGCCGATGACGCGCTCGACCGGCGCGGGCGACAGGTGCAGGAACGCGAACACCAGCGTCGACACCAGCCACAGCACCAGGACGGCGTGGAGCAGCCGCCGGACCAGCAGTGCCGCCATCGGCGGTCACCTCCCCCGGTCGGCCCGCGGCACCCGGGCGCGGCCGCCGCCGCCCGGGCCGCCGAGCGCGGCGCGGATGCCGTCCCCCAGCAGGTTGAACGCCAGCGTGGTGAGCAGCAGCAGGGAGCCCGGCACCGCCAGCGTCCACCAGGCCGTCTGGAACACCTCACCGCCCTCGCCGAGCATGGAGCCCCAGCTCGGCATCGGCGGCCGCACCCCCGCGCCCAGGAACGACAGCGTCGCCTCGAACATCATCGCCGTCGGGACCAGCAGCGAGGCCAGCACCGTCACCTGCGCCGCCAGGTTGGGCAGCACGTCCACGAACATGATCCGGGTGCGGCTCGCGCCGAGCGCCCGCGCCGCCTCCACGAACGGCTTCTCCTTCAGCGACAGCACCTGCCCGCGCACCACCCGGCCCAGCGCGGCGAACGAGAAGAACGCGATCACCAGCACGGTCATCGCCAGCCCGGCCCCGGCCGAGGAGATCTGGAACGTGGTGGCCAGCGTGATCGCCACCAGCAGGTACGGCAGCGCGAGCGTGAGGTCCATCAGCCGGGCCAGCACCGCGTCCACCGCCCCGCCCGCGAAGCCGGCGACCAGGCCCGCGGTGACGCCCGCCACCGCGGCCAGCGCCGCCGAGCCGATCCCGACCAGCAGCGAGATCCGCCCCCCGTACGCGGCGCGGACCAGCACGTCCCGGCCGAGCTGGTCGGCGCCCAGCCAGAACTCCGCGCCCGGCCCCACCGGCTGCCCCGACGGGCCGAGCCCGGTGCGCGGGAACGTGGCGTCATAGGGGTGCCCGGTCAGCGATTCCCACAGCGGCGCCAGGAGCGCGAACAGCCCCACCACCGCCAGCACCGCCAGCGACGCCACCGCGGCGCGGTCGCGGCGGAACCGCCGCCAGGCGCGGCGCGCGGGGACGTATTCCGGCCGCTCCGGCCCTTCCCGTCGTTCCCGCCGCTCTCGCCCGCCGGGCCGTTCTCGGGGCTCCTCGTCGGCCGGCCCCGCCTCGGCGCCCTCCCCGGTGCCGGTCCCCGCACCGGCGCCGGCCGCGCCCTTCGGCTCGGTGAACGTCATCGCGGCGCCCCCCGCGGCCGGCTGCCTGCCATGCGCAACTCCCCTCGTCCCGCCGCTGACCGGCCCCGTCCGGACGCCCAAAGATCGCACGAGGTAGTCAAGGTAGCACTCAGGGTGAGACAAGGAGGGGTGCCCGCGCAAGAGGCCCCCGGCCGCCGCGTTCAGACCACGCGGGTCCATCCGCCGGCGGCTCCCGGGGCGCCCGCGTCCCCCGCGTCGTCCGTGCCGCCCACGGCGCGGAAGTCGTAGCGCAGGCCGTCGGCCGACAGGGCGATCAGGGAGACCGAGGTGGTGCCCCAGACCCGGCCGTCGCCGATCTCGACGAGCGGCAGCAGCGACGCCGGATCGGCGCGGGGCAGCCCGCCGCCCTCGGCCAGCGGCAGCCACTCGCCCCAGGCCTCCCGCGCGGTACGGGCGTCCGGGCGCGGCTCGGGGCGCGCGGCGCCGGCGAACAGCGGCCGGAAGTGCCCCAGCCGCGCGATCATGTGCAGGTCCTCGGTCTCGCCGGCCCGCTGCCCCTCCCCCTCCAGCCCGCTGTTGAGGACCATGTGCAGGCCCGGCCCCAGCTCCCGCTCGGCCAGCTCGGCGCCGTCCCAGTGCCACAGCCGCACCGTGCCGGGCTCGGCGCCGATCAGCAGGAACGGGTCGAAGCGCGGCAGGTCGATCCGGCCGAGCTTGCCGTCGGCGGCGACCCGCAGCGGCAGCTCGCCGCGCGAGAGGCGGGCGTCCTCGGGCGCCATCGGGCCGCGGGCGTTCAGGACGGTCGCGGCTCGCGGCGCGACCGGGTCGGCGGCCAGCCAGGTGCCCCCGGCCCGCCGGTCGCGCCCGCCGACCAGGCGCGGGCGGTCCGGCCAGTGCCGGGCGGGCGGGTCCCAGGAGCGCGCGGTGAACTCGTCGCGCACGCCCACGAGGATGACGGGGACCGGGGAGGAGGGGTCGACGCTGACGATCGCCGTACACATGGCCCCTATTTGAGCACCATGCCGGAAATGCCCGCCCCACCGGGGTCCGCTACATCCGCTCCGCTACATCGGGGGCCAGGGGATCGCGGGCCAGTCCTCCGGCGGGTACGGGTGGATGCGGTGCTTGAGCATCAGGTCCACCCGGCGCCGGGTCGCGTCCACCTCGTCGCGCGTCAGCAGCGCCTCCAGCCGCTCCCGCAGCGGCCCCGACCGCAGGTCCGCCTCGACCCGGCCGAGCGCCTCGACGGCCTCGCCGGTGAGCTTCTTGCCGCGCCACTGCCACAGCACCGTGCGCAGCTTGTACTCCACCGAGAAGCACACGCCGTGGTCGCAGCCGTACACGTGCCCGTCCCCCGGCGGCAGCAGGTGCCCGATCTTGCGGTCGGCGTTGTTGACGACCGCGTCGAACACCGCCATCCGGCGGATCGCCGCGTCGTCCGAGCGCGACAGCGCCACCAGGTCCACGTCCGGATCGGGCTCCACCCACAACTGCACCATGCCGGGCCCGTACGGGCCGTCGCGGTGCACCGTGGGCGGCACCACGTCCAGCCCCATCGCCTTCGACACCTCGTACGCCGCCACCTCGCGCTCGGCGAGCGTCCCGTCGGGGAAGTCCCACAGCGGGCGCTCCCCCGCGACCGGCTTGTACACGCAGGCGGCGCTCAGCCCGTCCAGCTCGATCGCGCAGTACAGCGTGGCGTTGGACGCCTGGACCAGCCGCCCCTCCACCGCCAGGCGCCCGCGCGCCAGCAGCGCCTCCGCCCCCTCGGTGTCGCGGGGCGACACGCCGCGCCCGTCGCCGGCGGGGGAACGATCCCGGGAGGACTGCGTCATGCGTTCATTCTTCCGTCCGTCCCGTCCATGATCCAGCACACCCGATCCGCCCCGTGTCGTTCCGCCGCCACTGAACGGTTCGTGGCCGTTCGCAGCCGTTCGCGGCCGTTCCCAGACGTCCTAGTCGTTCCTACCCGAGATACCCGTTCTGCCGGGGGCAGACGTGCCCCTCGGTGTCCAGCGGCAGCCCGCACAGCGGGCACGGCGGCCGGCCCGCCGCCACCACCTTCAGCGCCCGCTCCGCGAACGCCCTGGCCTGCGCGGCGGTGATCCGCACCCGCAGCACCACGATCGCCGGGTCGTCCTCGCCGACCTCGGCGTCGTCGTCGCCCTCGGTGACCTCCTGCGCCTCGATGACGACGTGCTCGTCCTCGGGGTCCCAGGCCAGCGCCATCGTGCCGACCTTGAACTCCTCCTCCACCGGCTGGTCGAGCGGCCCGTCGTCGCGCAGCTCGGCCGGGGTCGCCGCCGGCACCGGCGCGTCGCCGCCGCTGCGGCGCAGCACCTCGTCCAGCAGCTCCTCCAGCCGCTCGGCCAGCAGGGTCACCTGGAACTTCTCCAGCCCCACGCTGGTGACCCGGCGGCCCGACCGGGCCTGCAGGTAGAAGGCGCGGTCACCGGGCCGCCCCACGGCCCCGGCGACGAACCTTTCCGGCAGTTCATAGGAGATGACGGGCATGACTCGACCCTACGCGCCGCCGCCCACCGCCGCGTCACCGTCTCCCCCGTCTCCACCGCCGTCCTCGCCGGGCGGCGGGGGCAGCAGATCCGCGACATCGCCGCCGGTGTCGTTCAGCCGCACCAGGAACGGCCGCAGCTCGGTGTAGCGGATCACCGTCAGCGACGCGGGCGCGGCCTGGATCCGCTGGAACTGGTCCAGGTGCAGGCCCATCGCGTCGGCCACGATCGCCTTGATGATGTCGCCGTGGCTGCACACCGCGTAGGTGGCGCCGGGGCCGTGCTCGGCGGCGATCCGCGCGTTCCAGTCGCGCACGGCGCTCACCGCGCGGTGCTGCGCGTCCGCCATCGCCTCACCGTCCTCGCCGGGGAAGCGGGCCGCGCTGGGGTGGGCCTGCACGACCTTCCACAGCGGCTCCTCGGCCAGCTCCTTGAGCGGGCGGCCGGTCCAGTCGCCGTAGTGGACCTCGCCGAACCGCTCGTCCAGCTCGATCTTCTCGACCGGGGTGCCGTGCGCCCGCACGACGGCCTCGGCGGTCTGCACGCAGCGGTCCAGCGGGCTGGAGACCACGGCGGCCAGCGGGACGGGGGCCAGCCGGGCGGCCAGGTCCCGCGCCTGGGCGCGGCCCCGCTCGTCCAGGCCCAGCCCGGGCGTCCACCCGGCGAGCAGCGGGCCGGTCATCGCGGTGAGGCCGTGCCGCACCAGCAGAAGCGTCGTCACGCCAGGCACTCTACGAGATCATCACGGGCCGCGATCCCGGCCCGCCGGCCGGCCGGGGTTCCCCGGGCGCCGCCCGATGCGCCAGGATGGCCTCCTGTGATCGTCGACAAGGCCATCTACGCCCGGGGCGTGCGGCGCGACATCGAGGGCGACATCAGCGACGCCTTCGACGCGGCGCGCGCCGAGACCGCGCGGGCCGCCGGCGGCGGCGGGGCCGACGGCTGCTTCGTGTGGATCGGCCTGCACGAGCCGACCCCGGACGAGTTCGCCCTCGTCCGCGACGAGCTGGGGCTGCACCCGCTGGCCGCCGAGGACGCCGTCTCCGCCCACCAGCGCCCCAAGCTCGAACGCTACGGCGACACGCTCTTCGTCGTGCTGAAGACGCTGGTCTACAAGGACGCCACCTCCGACATCGAGGTCGGCGAGATCATGCTGTTCCTCGGCGACGGCTTCGTGGTGACCGTCCGGCACGGCGAGGGCAACCCGCTCAAGCCGGTCCGCGACCGGCTCGAGGGCGACGCCGAGCTGCTCGCGCACGGGCCCGCCGGGGTGCTGTACGCGGTGTGCGACGAGGTCGTCGACCACTACGGCGTGGTGACCCGCGAGGTGGAGCTCGACATCATCGAGCTGGAGCGCGCCGTGTTCCGGACCGGCCCCGCCGACGTCACCGCCGACATCTACTCCCTCAAGCGGGAGGTGCTGGAGTTCCGCACCGCGCAGGACCCGCTGATCCCGGTGCTGCAGGAGATCGTCCGCGGGCGGGTGCCCGAGTTCCGGGGCGCGCAGGAGTACTTCCGCGACGTCCTGGACCACCTGCTGCGCGTGGACGCCCAGGTGGACGCGCACAACGAGCTGCTCAACAGCGTGCTGACCGCACACCTGGCGCTGATGGGCAAGCAGCAGAACGAGGACATGCGCAAGATCTCCGCGTGGGCGGCCGTCATCGCGGTACCGACCATGATCGCGGGCCTGTACGGGATGAACTTCGACTACATGCCCGAGCTGCGCTGGCTGTACGGGTACCCGACCGTGATGCTGGTGATGGTGACCGTATGCGTCATCGTCTACCTCCGGCTCCGCAAGAGCGGGTGGCTGTGAAGGGGCCGGAGGGGCCGGGGCGGCCGCCGCGCAGGCGGCACAAGGTCTGGCCGGCCACCGTGATCACGCTGGTGCTGCTGTGGATCCTGCTGATCTTCCTGCTCGTGCACAACGGGCCCCGGCTGCCGCGCTGGCCCGCCTCGGCCGCGCCCGCGCCCGTCCCCGTTCAGGGCTCTCCCGGTCAGGGCTTCGCGACGCCGTCCGCGTCCGGTCCGGGGTCCTGACCGGCGCCGGCGGCGGGGCCCTCGCGGGGCACGGTGTACGCGGACCGGTCGGGACGCGGCGCCGAGGCCAGCAGCGCCGCCCACAGATGCGACTCGGCACCCCGCGACTCCAGGCGCCGCCGCACGGACTCGATCCGGCCGCCGGTGGGCAGCGTCAGCCACAGCAGCAGCGGCTGGCCCAGCACGAACCCGGCCAGGTACACCAGCTCGCTGCGGAAGGCGATGGCCAGCACCAGTCCGAGCAGGATCACGCCCTCGGCCAGCGCGTACCGGACCATGAGGGCCTGCCGGAAGTGCCCCAGGGACTCGGCGGCGGCCGCCCGGGGCGCCCGGCCCGGGCTCATCGGGGGCGGGGTGCGGGGGCCGGCGGCCGCGACCGCCGCGGCTACTGCGGCCAGGGCCAGGCAGCACCAGGGCACCGCGCCGGCGTGCGCCTCCCCGCGGACGATCAGCGGGGTGATGGCCAGGATGAGCACCGGCGCGGCCACCAGGACCAGCACGAGGCGCCGCAGCTGCCCGATGACCGACCCGTCCCGGACCGAGGCGGCGAAGCCGGGGTCCCGCTCGCGGCCCGCGCCGAAGAGCGGCTCGACGGACGTCCCGTCGTCGGGGCCGGGCCCCGGCGAGTACATCGAGAACTGCGGTGGCGCCATGGCTGGGCACTCTAACCCGCGGCACCCCGGCGGGTCACCAGGTCGCGGTCCCGCTACTGTTCCGACCATGGAAGAGCGTCACCTCGGGCGAAGCGGGCTCGTGGTGTCCCGGCTGGGCCTGGGCACCATGACCTGGGGGCACGACACCGAGCCCGAAGAGGCGGCCGCGCAGCTGACGGCGTTCGTCGAGGCCGGGGGCACCCTGATCGACACCGCCGACGTCTACAGCGACGGCCTGAGCGAGCGGATCCTCGGCCACCTGCTGCGCGAGACCGTCGACCGGGACGCCGTCGTCGTCGCCACCAAGGCCGCCATCCGGCCCAACGGCCGCTACGACGCGTCCCGGCGGCACCTTCTGGGCGCGCTGGACGCCTCCCTGGACCGGATGGGGCTGGAGTACGTCGACCTGTGGCAGCTGCACGCCTACGACCCGGGCACTCCCCTTGAGGAGACGCTGTCGGCGCTGGACGAGGCGGTCGTGTCGGGCCGCACCCGCTACGTCGGGGTGTCCAACTACGCCGGCTGGCAGATCGCCAAGGCGGGGGCGTGGCAGCGCGCCTGGCCCGGCCGCGAGCCGATCATCTCCGCCCAGCTGGAGTACTCGCTGCTGCGCCGCGACATCGAGCGGGAGGCGGTGCCCGCGGCGCTGGACGCCGGCGCCGGGCTGCTGCCGTGGTCGCCGCTGGGCCGCGGGGTGCTGACCGGCAAGTACCGGACCGGGATCCCGGCGGGCTCGCGCGCCGCCGCACCGCATTTCGCCGACTTCGTCCAGCCGTACCTGGACGAGGAGTGCGCGCGGATCGTGGAGTCGGTGGTGACCGCGGCCGAGGGGCTGGGCGTGACGCCGCTCAGCGTGGCGCTCGCGTGGGTGCGCGACCGGCCCGGGGTGGCGGCGCCGATCGTCGGGGCGCGCACGGCGGCGCAGCTGGAGCAGGCGCTGCTGAGCGAGGGCCTCACGCTCCCGATGGAGATCCGGGCGGCGCTCGACGACGTTTCCGACATCGCGCCCGCATCCCCCTGACGGGCCCGTTCATCGACTACGATCCGGTCCCCGTGACCGACTCGCACTCCGACTCCCCCTCGGGGGCCGCTCCCGGTGCTCCCGCGGCCTCCGGCGCCCCCGTCGCCCCTGCCGTCCCCGGTACCCCGCCCGTATCCGACGAGCGGGCCGAGCGCGCCGCGCTCGCCGAGCTGTTCGCCGCGACGGGCGTGCCGGAGTCGCTGGCGGGCCGGGCGCTGGCCCGGCTCGGGCCGGGCGCGGCCGGGCGGCTGCGCGAGGACCCGTGGGGGCTGCTGCGCGTCCCGGGGGTGGCGCCGGCGCAGGCCGACCACTTCGCCCGCCGCGCGCTGGGCGACCAGGCCCGCCCGGACGATCCGCGGCGGGGCCGGGCGCTGGTCGTCCACCTGCTGACCGAGGCGGCGCGGCACGGCCACACGATCACGCCGCCGGCCGACGTGGTCGCCGCGCTGGAACGGCTGAACGTGCCCGACCCCCAGGGCGCGGTGGACGCCGCCTTGGCCGGGGCCGAGGTGATGGCGCTGGCCGAGGAGGCCGAGTTCGACGAGGCCGCCCTGGACGCGGAGGAGATGGACGAGATCCCCGAGCCCGAGGAGGTGCTCGGGCTGGCGCGCTGGGCGATGGCCGAGGAGGCGGCGGGCGAGGGGTTCCAGCGCCTCACCGCCACGGCCGCGCCGCTCCTGGACGACGCCGCGATCAAGACGCTGCGGTCGGGGCTGGCCGAGGACCGCTCGCTGGCGCTCACGGCGGCGCTGCGCACCGGCGTGAGCGTGCTGCGCGGGACGGCCGGCGACCTGGCCCGCGCGGCGGCGGGCATCGCCGCGGCCGCCGCCGGGCAGGGCGTGCGCGCCGCCGTCGTCACCCCGACCGCGAGGGCGGCGGCGGACCTGCTCGCGGACCTGGACGCCGAGCCCGCCTTCCTCGTCACCGGCCTGCACCCGCTGCTGGAGCCGCAGGAGGGCCTGGAGGTCGTCTTCGCGCGCGGGGAGCAGCGCCCCCTGGACCTCGACCTCGTGATCCTCACGGACGCGGCGCAGCTGGACGTGGAGCTGTGCGCGGTGCTGGTGGAGGCGTGCGCCGACGGCACGCACCTGGTGCTGTGCGGCGAGCCCGGCGCGCTGCCGCCCGCCGGCCCCGGCCGGGCGCTGGACGATCTGGAGGCGTCGGAGACCGTGCCGGTGGTCGAGCTGGAGCCCGGCCCGCCCGGCGACCCGCTCGCGGCGCTCACCGCCGCCGTGCGCGGCGGCGAGCTGGCGGCCGTGGAGGCGCCCGGCAAGGAGGTCGTGATCGTCCCGGCGGCGGCCGCCGAGGAGGCCGTGCACCGGGCCGTCCAGCTGGTCACCGACTCGATCCCGCGCGCGCTGGGGATCCCCGTGGAGGACGTCCAGGTGCTGGCGCCGGCCGCCGCGGCCACCGCGGCGCTCAACACCGCGCTCAAGGCCCGGCTCAACCCCGGCCCCGGCAAGTACGCCGGGTTCGACCCGGGCGACCGCGTGCTGGTCGCGGCGCCGCTGCCGCAGGCGGCGGTGGGCGAGACCGGCACCGTCACCGGCGCGGGCGCCGAAGGGCTGCACGTGGAGTTCGCGGGCGGCGCGGCGGTCGTGCCGCCGGCGCTGGCGTCCCGGCTGCGGCACGGCTGGGCCGCCACGGTGGCGCTGGGCCGGGGCGCGCGGCGGCCGGCCGTGGTGGCGGTGCTGCCGCCCGACGGCGGCGACGACACCGCGGCGCTGTCGCGGCCGCTGGTGGCCACCGCCTTCGGGCTGGCCCGCCGGCATCTGTCGGTCGTCCAGGCGGCCGGGCCGGCCCTGGCCCAGGCCGTCCGCGAGCGCCAGGCGCCGCCCCGCCGCACCCGCCTGGCCAGGCTCGTCGTCCTCTGAACGGGCGGGGCTGACGGTGCCCGCAACACGGGCGTGAACGCCTGTGTCGAGGTTTGGCGGGATGCTCCCGAGGCAGAAATGCACCGAACGTCGTTCTTGTGGCGAGACCCGCGTCTCACCTAGGCTTATTGGCGGTTCGTCAATAGTGTCGGAGGAGTGAGATGCCCCAGCAGCGCCTGAAGCGACTCGGTTCGGCCACGGCGGTCTCGGCGGGCGGAGCGCTGGTCCTGGTCGCCCTCAGCGCGCCGCCGGCGGCCGCCGCGGGGCGGGCCGCCGCGCCCTGCCCCAAGGGCACCGACCCGGCCAGCACCATCGACAACTGGAAGTGCCAGCTCGACAACATCCGCGAGGGCCTGGAGCCGAAGAAGCCCGCGACCCCGGCGCCCTCCCCCACCAAGACGGCCAAGCCGCCGAAGAAGGAGACGGGCTCCAAGCCCGCGCCGTCCAAGCGCAGGCCCAAGGCCCCCGAGCGGAACGGCCGCGGGAACGGTCCTCCAAGGTCGACCGGTAGGACCAGGTCACCTGCCCGGCGAGGCTTCGAGTGATCTTGAAGTCCTGGTGCGCCCGGCCGCCCGCGTCGCGGACCAGC
>NZ_JBEZWH010000118.1:0-13703 GCF_040703975.1 Spirillospora sp. NPDC029432 | reverse complement strand
AGCCGTAGGCGTCGGCGAACTTGCGCCAGCCGGTGTTCACGTCGAGGTCCTCGGCGGAGCCGCCGCAGCCGTGGAAGAGGACGACCACCGGCGCGGCCGCTCGCGGGCCTGGCGCAGCGCGTGGGTGGGGTCGGCGAGGTCGGACCGGGTGATCGCCAGGACGCCGTGCCGGACGCCCAGCGCGTCGATGGCGGCCAGATGCTCCTCGGTCTGCGGTTTCCAGCCCTCGTCGGCGGCCACGGCCAGCAGGACGGCGGGCACCGGCCCGACCCCGGCCAGCATCGTGCCGACGAACCGCTCGTGGCCGGGGACGTCCACGAACGCCACCTGCTCGCCGGACGGCAGTTCGGTCCAGGCGAACCCGAGGTCGAGCGTGAGGCCGCGGCGCTTCTCCTCGGCCAGCCGGTCGGGGTCGGTGCCGGTGAGGGCGCGCACGAGGGTGGACTTGCCGTGGTCGACGTGCCCGGCGGTCGCGACGACCTGCATCAGTTCCCTTCCCGGGACGCCAGGACGGCGGCGCGGAGCTCGTGGTCGGCGGCCGGATCGGTGGAGCGCAGGTCGAGGAGGAGACGGCCGTTCTCCACCCGCCCGATGACGCGGCGCGCGCGCAGCGGCCGCTCGTACGACGGCGGCAGCGACACCGCCGCGCTGGGCAGCCCGACGCCGGGCGCGCCGCCGCCCCCGACGGCCGCGGTCGAGTCGGCCGCGCGCGCGTCGACGCCGGCGGCGGTCAGCCGTTCGGCCAGGGCCTCGGCGCGGCGGCGCAGCTCGCCGGGGTCGGCGTGGAGCATGCGCGCCACCGGCGGGAGCGGTCCGCGCAGCGTCGCCTCCAGGGCGGCCAGCGTCATCTTGTCGACGCGCAGCGCCCGGTAGAGGGGGTGCCGGCGCAGCCGCGCCACCAGCTCGCGGTCGCCGAGGATCAGTCCCGCCTGCGGGCCGCCGAGCAGCTTGTCGCCGCTGGCGGTGACGAGCGCGGCGCCGGCGGCGAGCGCGGTCGCGGCGTCCGGCTCATCCGGCAGCACGGGGTCGGGGGCGAGCAGGCCGGAGCCGATGTCGGCGACGACCGGCACGCCCAGCCCGGCGAGCTCGGCCACGTCCGCGGCGGCCGTGAAGCCCTCGATCCGGAAGTTGGACGGGTGCACCTTGAGCACGAACCCGGTCTCGGGGCCGATCGCGGCGGCGTAGTCGGCGGCGGTGGTGCGGTTGGTGGTGCCGACCTCGCGGAGCCGCGCGCCGGTCGCGGCCAGCAGCTCGGGCAGCCGGAACCCGTCGCCGATCTCGACCAGCTCGCCGCGGCCGATGACGATCTCGCGGCCGGCGGCCAGCGCGGTGGCGGCCAGCACGAGCGCGGCGGCGTTGTTGTTGACCACCTGGACGTCCCCGGCGGCCGGGCAGGCGGCGCGCAGCGCGGCCAGCGCCCCGCTGCCGCGCGTGCCGCGGCCTCCGGTGTCCAGGTCGTACTCGACGTCCGCGCAGCCGGAGGCGGCGGCCACGGCCTCCCGGGCGGCCTCCGACAGGGGCGCCCGGCCCAGGTTGGTGTGCAGCAGCACGCCGGTGGCGTTCACGACCGGGCGCAGGCTCGCCGCGCGCTCGGGCAGCGCGGCCACCGCGGCGTCGGCGACGTCCTCGGGCGGGATCTCCCCGTCGCGGGCGCGCTGCCGGGCGCCGGCCACCGCCGATTTCACGATCGCCGGGCCGAGCCGGCGGCGCGCCGCCGCCAGCCGGGGGTCGGCCAGGACGGCGTCGGTACGGGGCACGAGTCGGCGGAGGTCCACGCCGGACAACCCTATGGACGCGCGGGCCCGTCGCGAAAGCAGATCGCCCGCAACCGGCGAGATAGGGGTCTCTTCGGGCCGGTGCGGCCACCCCGGGCACCTCCTTCGTTTCGTTAAGTAAGTAGAATCCGGGCGACCGGCTCCTTACGGTTCTCCCCCCGGCCCAGGAGGTCATGTGACCGGCGCGAGCACGACCGCGCCCGGGCGGCTCGCGCCGCCCGCGGGCGCTCCGCGCACCGCGATGATCCTGGTGGCGCTCGCCACCGCCGGGCTCGTCGTCTCCGTCCAGCAGACCCTCGTCATCCCGCTGCTCCCCCGCCTGATGGAGACCTTCCACGTCTCGGTCACCGCCGTGACGTGGGTGTTCACCGCCTCGCTGCTGGCCGGCGCGGTGGCCACGCCGCTGCTGTCGCGGTTCGGCGACATGTACGGCAAGAAGCGGATGATCCTGCTGGCCATCGGGACGCTGGCGGCCGGATCGGTGGTCTGCGCGCTGTCGGGCTCGCTGGGAGTCCTCATCGCGGGGCGCGCCCTGCAGGGCGTCTCGGTGGCGCTGATCCCGCTGGCCATTGGAACGATCCGCGACGCGTTCCCGGCCCACCGCGTGACCACCGCGATCGGCGTGATCAGCGCGACGATGGGCGTCGGCGGCACGGTCGGCATGCTCGTGACCGGCCTGATCGCCGACCGCACCACCAGCCACGCGCCGGTGTTCCTGGTCGCCGCCGGGCTCGCCCTGGTCGGCATGGCGCTGATCGCCGTCTGCGCGCCCGACGTCGGCGAGCGGCCCGGCGGCCGCCCCGACTACGCCGGCGCGGTGCTGCTGGCGGCCTGGCTGATCTGCATGCTGCTGGCCGTCAGCCAGGGCAACGCGTGGGGCTGGACCTCCCCCGGCGTCCTCGGCCTCTTCGCCGCCGCGGCCGTGCTGTGCGCGGTCTGGGTGGTCCTGGAGACGCGGATCCGCGAGCCGCTCGTGCGGCTGAGCCTGCTGGTGGGGTCGCGGTCGCTGTCGGCCAACCTCGCCTCGGCGCTGCTCGGCTTCTCCATGTACGCCATGTTCACGCTCATCGCCGGGTTCATCCAGGCGCCCCGCGACGAGCTCGGGTACGGGCTGAGCGGCTCGGTGCTGGACGTGGGCCTCTACACGCTACCGAGCACGGTCACCATGCTGGCCTGCTCGGTGCTGGCCGGGCGGATGGCGGGCCGGATCGGCCCGGCGTTCACGCTGGCGGTCGGGTCGGTGTTCGCGGGCCTGTCCTGGATGTGGCTGGCGTTCTCCAACGCGCACGTGTACGACATGCTCGCGTTCAACGCCATCCAGGGCGTCGGCTTCGGGATCGCGTACGCGGCGCTGGGCACGCTGGCGGTGGAGCACGTGCCGATGCACCAGAGCGGCATCGCCAGCGGCATCAACGCGCTCGTCCGCACCACCGGGGGCAGCATCTCCGGCGCGGCCGTCGCGGCGGTGCTCACCGCGTACACGGTCGCGGGGACCGACACGCCCACGCTGGCGGCCTACGAGCTGTGCTTCTGGATCACGGCGGCGGGCGCGGCGCTGGCCGCGGTCGTGGCCGTGGTGCACGGCGTGCGGCACCGCGAGCCGGCCGCCTGACCGTCCGCGGATCCGGCGCGGGGCCTTGACGAACGGCGCCTCCGGCGGGCCCTATAGGGATGCGCCCCGTACCGGTAACCGGGGCCAGTGGACCGCCGCTCCGGAGGAAGCAGATGGGCGCCTACGCCGCCGCGTACGAACGCAGCATCGCCGACCCGACCCGTTTCTGGGGGCTGGCCGCCCGGGACGTCCGCTGGCTCGTCCCGCCGGACCGGGTGCTGGACGACGGCGCGCCGCCGTTCTACCGCTGGTTCACCGGCGGTGAGCTCAACACCTGCGACAACGCCCTGGACCGGCATGTGGAGGAGGGCCGCGGCGACCAGGCCGCGCTGATCTACGACAGCCCGGTGACCGGCACCGTCCGCACCTACACCTACCGGGAGCTGACCGGGCTGGTGGCGCGGTTCGCCGGGGCGCTGCGGGCGCAGGGCGTCCAGCGCGGCGACCGGGTCGTGATCTACCTGCCGATGGTGCCCGAAGCGGTGATCGCCATGCTGGCCTGCGCGCGGCTCGGCGCGGTCCACTCGGTGGTCTTCGGCGGCTTCGCGGCCAAGGAGCTGGCGGTGCGGATCGACGACGCCCGCCCCAAGGCGGTGGTGTCGGCGTCCTGCGGCATCGAGGGCGACCGGGTCGTGCCGTACAAGCCGCTGCTCGACCAGGCGCTGGAGCTGGCCTCGCACAAGGTCGACCGGTGCGTGATCCGGCAGCGCCCGCAGCTGCACGCCGACCTGGACCCGGCGCGCGACATCGAATGGGACGAGGCCGTGGCGGGCGCGGCGGCCGCCGGGTGCGTGCCGGTGGCGGCGACCGACCCGCTCTACATCCTCTACACCTCCGGCACCACCGGCCGTCCCAAGGGCGTCGTGCGCGACAACGGCGGGCACGCGGTCGCGCTGCGCTGGTCCATGGAGAACGTGTACGGCGTCGGCCCCGGCGACGTCTTCTGGGCCGCCTCCGACGTCGGCTGGGTGGTCGGCCACTCGTACATCGTGTACGCGCCGCTGCTCACCGGCTGCACGACCGTCCTGTACGAGGGCAAGCCGGTCGGCACGCCGGACGCGGGCGCGTTCTGGCGGGTGGCGGCGCAGCACCGGGTGAAGGCGCTGTTCACCGCGCCCACGGCCATCCGCGCGATCAAGAAGATGGACCCGGACGGGGAGCTGCTCGCCGGGCACGACCTGTCGGCCCTCGACACGCTGTTCCTGGCCGGCGAGCGGCTGGACCCGGAGACCTACCGGTGGGCGTCGCGGATGCTGGACCGGCCGGTGGTCGACCACTGGTGGCAGACCGAGAGCGGCTGGCCGATGGTGGCGAACCCCCGCGGCCTGGAGCCGCTGCCGGTCAAGCCGGGCTCGCCGTCGGTGCCGGTCCCCGGGTACGACGTCCGCGTGCTCGATCCGGGCGGCGCCCCGGCGGCCCCCGGCACCGACGGCGACATCGTGGTGCGGCTGCCGCTGCCACCGGGCAATCTCGCCACGCTGTGGCAGGACGACGAGCGCTTCGTGGAGTCGTACCTGTCCCGCCATCCGGGCCACTACCTGACCGGCGACGGCGGCCACATCGACGAGGACGGCTACGTGTGGGTGATGGGCCGTACCGACGACGTGATCAACGTGGCCGGGCACCGGCTGTCGACCGGCGCGATGGAGGAGGTCATCGCGGCGCATCCGGCGGTGGCCGAGTGCGCGGTGATCGGCGTGGCGGACCCGCTCAAGGGCCAGGTGCCGCGCGGCTTCGTGGTGCTCAAGAGCGGCGCGGAGGCCGATCCCGCCGCGCTGCGCGACGAGCTGGTGCGGATGGTCCGCGAGCAGATCGGCCCGGTCGCCGCGATCAGGGAGGTGTCGGTGGTGCCGGGCCTGCCGAAGACCCGGTCCGGGAAGATCCTGCGCGGCGCGATGCGCGGCATCGCCGACGGCCGGGAGGTCCCGGTGCCGTCGACGATCGAGGATCCGGCCGTGCTGGAGGAGCTGCGGCCGATCCTGCGCCCATCCGCGCCCTAGCGTTCCAGTAGGTCGCGTCCCAGTGGGTTGCGTCCTAGTGGGTTCCGGTCTTCTTCGGCCACAGGGCGGCGACCAGCCACACCCCGATCACCGCCGCCGCGATCTGGAAGATCGTCTCCCAGAAGTTCCAGCCTTCGGTGTTGAGCCCGAACAGGTGGGCCAGTCCGGTACCGGCGAAGGCGGCGACGATGCCGACCAGCACGGTGAGCCAGATCGACATGTTCTGCTTGCCGGGCACGATCAGCCGCCCCAGCGCACCGATGATCGCGCCGAAGATGATCGCGGTGATGATTCCCCCGATGGTCATGTCCGCTCCTTCGGTCATGAGGGTGGCGGTCCCGCGCCCCCCGCGGATCCGTCACGGTGGCAATACCCAGCGTGGGGATCAATGACACGACGTGCGGTGATGTGCCGGAGATAGCCGGATCGGCGGAGGTTCGAGCGGTGCGCCAGGTCAGCGCACGACGAGGGCGTGCCGGCCGCGCGGCAGCAGCTCGCCGATGACCGTCGCGCCGGGGATCTCGCCCGCGATCAGCAGCCCGCCGGAGGTCTGCGCGTCGGCCAGCAGCAGCCGCTCCTCCTCGGCGATCCGGCCGAAGCCGGTGTGCGGCGCGACCCAGGACAGGTTCCGGCGCGTCCCGCCGGGGACGAAGCCGTCCCGGACGGCCTGCCGGGCGCCGTCCAGGTACGGGACGGCCGCGGCGTCGACGACCGCGGTGACGCCGCCCGCGCGGGCCAGCTTGTACAGGTGGCCCAGCAGCCCGAAGCCGGTCACGTCGGTGGCGCAGCGGGCGCCGCCGTCCAGGGCGCGCCGGGCGGCGGCGGCGTTCAGCTCGGTCATCGTCGCGACCGCCTCGGCGAACACCTCGCCGGTGGCCTTGTGGCGCGCGTTGAGGACGCCGATCCCCAGCGGCTTGGTCAGCGACAGCGGCAGGCCGGCCTCGGCGGCGTCCAGCCGCAGCAGCCGGTCCGGGTCGGCGGTGCCGGTGACCGCCAGCCCGTACTTGGGCTCGGGGTCGTCGATGCTGTGCCCGCCGGCGATGGGGCAGCCCGCCGCGGCGGCCACGTCGCGGCCGCCGCGCAGCACCTCCCGGGCCAGCTCGGCGGGCAGCGCGTCGCGCGGCCAGCCCAGCAGGTTCAGGGCCATCACCGGCTCGCCGCCGACCGCGTAGACGTCGGAGAGCGCGTTGGCCGCCGCGATCCGGCCCCAGTCGTACGGGTCGTCGACGACCGGGGTGAAGAAGTCCGCGGTGGACACGATCGCGCGGCCGTCGCCGATCCGCAGCACCGCCGCGTCGTCGCCGTCCTCGCCGCCCACGACCAGGTCACCGGTGCCGGCGGGGCCGGCCAGCCCGGCCACCACCCGTTCCAGCTCGCCCGGCGGGATCTTGCAGGCGCAGCCGCCGCCGTGCGCGTACTGGGTGAGCCGCACCCCGGGCGGCTTGGACGACGCAGAGGGCAAAGCGGGCAGGGGGTTCACCTTGGGAAATCTATCCCAGATCGCCCCCAAACGATCAATGTGCCGTCCGCGACGATCCGGTTACCCCGTGGCCTCATCATGCCCCCGATGCTCGCACCGCCGGCGGATTCCTTCGGAGATCCACGCCGGGGGCTTGCCGGGCGGCGCCGGGACATGGTGCGATACCCCCCACGCAAGTGTGCACTTACTTCGCATGAGTGGGCGATGCACCGGAACCGGAACGGATTGGGGCGCGAATGGGCGAGTCGGAGATTCAGCAGGTCCGGGCGGAGCTGGCGCGCGAGCTGGCGGGGCTGACGATCCCCGGCGCGCTGGCCGCGACCGTGGAGGAGCACGGCGGAAGGCCGGCCTACTCCGACCGGGACGGCACCGAATGGAACACGCTGACCTGGGCGGACGTGCGCCGGCGCGGCCGCGAGACGGCCGCCGGGTTCGCGGCGCTGGGACTGGAGCCCGGCGACGTGGTGGCGCTGATGATGCCCAACCGCTCCGAGCACGTGCTGGCCGACCTCGGCGCCGTGCACGCCGGCGGGATCCCGACCACGGTGTACGCGACGCTGGCCGCCGACCAGATCGCGTTCGTCGCCGCCGACTGCGCCGCGCGCTACGCGGTGCTGGACGGCCGCGACCAGCTCGACCGCTGGCTGCCCGCGCTGGAGCGGCTGCCGGAGCTGCGCAGGATCATCGTGGTGGACGCCGCGGCCGGGCCCGCCGGCGACGACCGCTTCCTCAGCTGGGAGGCGTTCACCGAACTCGGCCGCGAGCGGCTGGCGGACCCGGCCGCCGCCGCCGAGATCGACCGGCGCACCGCGGCGATCTCCCCGGACGACACCGTCACGCTGCTCTACACCTCGGGGACGACCGGCAACCCCAAGGGCGTGCGGATCACCCACTCGATGGTGCTGCACGAGGCCGCGCTGGTGAAGCGGAGCTCGGTGCTCCCCGACCACCCCAGCGGCGTGTCCTACCTGCCGTTCGCGCACATCGCCGACCGCGTGCTGAGCTACTACCTGCCCATCCGGCTGGCCTCGCACATCCACTTCTGCCCCGACCCGACCCAGCTCACCGCCATCCTGGGCGCCGTGCGGCCGCACTCGTTCTTCGGCGTGCCGCGGATCTGGGAGAAGGTCATGGCGGGCATCCAGGCGGTGCTGGCCGGCGAGCAGGACGCGGCGAAGAAGGCCGCGGTCGCGCACGCGCTGGACGTCGGCCGCCGGTACGTGGAGAGCCAGGAGTACGGCAACACCACCCCGCCCGAGCTGGCCGAGGAGTTCGCGCGGATGGACGCCGCCGTGCTGACGCCGATGCGGGCGCTGCTCGGCCTCGACCGGGTGCGCCAGGCGTCCAGCGCCGCCGCGCCGCTGCCGGAGGAGGTCGCCCGCTTCTTCGCCGGGCTCGGGCTGAAGATCTTCGACGCGTACGGGATGACCGAGACCACCGGCGCGATCACCGCCAACCTCGCCGACTCGTTCAAGCTCGGCACCGTCGGCCGGGCCTTCCCCGGCGTCGAGCTGAAGCTGGCCGAGGACGGCGAGATCATGGTGCGCGGCGCGACCTGCACGCCCGGCTACCTCAACCGGCCGGACGCGACCGCCGACCTGATCGACGCCGACGGCTGGGTGCGCACCGGCGACATCGGCGTGCTCGACGAGGACGGCTTCCTGCGCGTCGTCGACCGCAAGAAGGAGCTGATCATCACCGCCGGCGGCGAGAACATCGCCCCGTCGCTGATCGAGAACCACCTCAAGGAGCACCCGCTGATCGGCCAGGCGCTGGCCTACGGCGACCGCCGCCCGTACGTGGTCGCGCTGATCACCCTGGACGGCGAGGTCGCCCCCGTCTGGGCCGCCGCGCACGGGATCGACAGCACCGACCTGGCGGCGCTGGCCGAGCACCCGCTGGTCCTGGAGGAGGTGGGCAAGGCCGTCGAGGACGCCAACGCCCGGCTCGCCCGCGTCCAGCAGGTCAAGAAGTGGCGGCTGCTGCCCGCCGAGTGGACCGCCGAGAGCGAGGAGCTGACCCCCACCCTCAAGCTCAAGCGCCGGATCGTCCACACCAAGTACACCGACGCGATCGACACCCTCTACAGCTCGTGATCTCCATGCCCTAGGCTCGCGGCGGAGGCGGGAGAGCGCCTGGTGGCCTTCCCGGTCTTCAACACCGAGGGTCCCGAGGATCTCGGGACGGCGGGTTCGATTCCCGCACGCCTCCGCCACGCGCCGCCCGCTCCGCCGCAGGTCCGGGCCCCGCGCGTACGCTTGGATCATGAGCGGCATGGAGGTCGCCGGGCTGCTGGACCTGGCGGGCATCTTCGTGTTCGCGATCTCGGGCGCGCTGGCGGCGGCGCGCAAGCGGCTGGACGTGGTCGGCATGGTGGTGCTTGCCGAGATCACCGGGCTGGGCGGCGGGATCCTGCGCGACCTGGTCATCGACGACGGGCCGCCGGCCGCGTTCACCAGCCTGGGGTACGTGCTGACCCCGCTGATCGCGGCCATGCTGGTGTTCTTCTGGCATCCGCAGGTGGCGCGGCTGCTGCCCGGGGTGATGCTGTTCGACGCCGCCGGGCTCGGCCTGTTCTGCGCGACCGGGACGGTCAAGGCGCTGGACCACGGCCTGTCGCCGCTGCACTCGGCGGTGCTGGGCGTCGTGACCGCGATCGGCGGCGGCATCGTGCGCGACGTGCTGAGCGGCGAGATCCCGGCCGTGCTGTCGGACCGGCAGCTGTACGCGCTGCCCGCGCTGCTCGGCGCGGCGGTCGTCGCGGTCGCGTACCCGTACTGGCCGCACGGCCCGGTCGTCGTGGCCGGGGCGGCACTGGCGTTCGGGCTGCGGGCGCTGGCGATGCGGTACGGCTGGCAGACCCCGCGCCGCCGCGACGAGCGGCAGGGCGCACCGCCCGCGGACGGGTGAGCCGGCGCCGGGCGGAACGGGGTACGGTCATGGCATGGGGCGAGTCACCGTGCGCAGGCCGGTCCTGCGGCTGAGCACGACCGGCGTACGGGGGCGCAGGCCCGACACCCTCGCGGTCGAGGAGCCGCTGGAGATCCGGGTCGCCGGCCGGCCGCTGACGATCACCATGCGCACCCCGGGCGACGACTTCGACCTGGTCGCGGGGTTCCTGGCCGCCGAGGGGATCATCGGCCGGTCCGACGACCTGGTCGCGATGCGCTACTGCGCCGACACCACCGAGCAGAACACGCTGGACGTGGCGCTGGCCGAGGGCGTCGAGCTCCCCGGCGACCTGATGGCGCGCGCGTTCACCACCACCAGCGCGTGCGGCGTGTGCGGCAAGTCCAGCATCCAGGCGCTGCGGGTGAGCCGCCCGTACGACATCGCCGCCGACGGGCTGCGGCTCGGCGCCGCGACGCTGGCCGCGCTCCCGGAGCGGCTGCGCGCGGCGCAGCGCGTCTTCGACCGGACCGGCGGCCTGCACGCCGCCGGGCTCTTCGACGGGAACGGCGAGCTGCTGGTCCTGCGCGAGGACGTCGGCCGCCACAACGCCGTCGACAAGGTCGTCGGCTGGGCGCTGAACAAGGGGCTCACGCCCCTGACCGGCCACGTCCTGATGGTCAGCGGGCGCGCGTCGTTCGAGCTGACGCAGAAGGCCATGCAGGCCGGGATCCCGGTGCTCGCCGCGGTCTCGGCGCCGTCGTCGCTGGCCGCCGAGCTGGCCGAGGACGCCGGGATGACCCTCGTCGGCTTCCTGCGCGGGGAGACCATGAACGTCTACACCGGCGCCCACCGGATCGTCACCCCCTCCTGACCGGCGCGGTCGGGACGATTGCTCACCCGGTGACGAAAACCGCGCCCCCCGGTTGTCTGCCGCCTCTCAAGAAAAGCCGCCCCCGTGCCGGTTCACTGTCCCGGACACCGACCGCGCGGAAATGATCACTCTCCGCCCGGATCGGGACGCCCCGGCTTCGGACGGACGAGAGGATCGGCATGGCGAGACCCCCCGCCGCTCGGCAGAGGACCGGCCCGGACGTGGACGAGCGGCATCCGCCGATCAGGACGCGCCGGGTCTCCTTCGACTGGGCGCAGACGCCGCTGCACTGGATCCCGGGCGACCCCGTCGCCACCCACATCATCAACAGCTTCCACATCGTCCTGCCCGAGGGCGAGAAGTGGTTCATCCAGTGCGTCAAGGACGCGCGCCCGCACATCGAGGACGCCCGGCTGCTCCAGGAGATCAAGGGGTTCATCGGCCAGGAGATGGTGCACGCCCGCTCCCACCAGGGCGTGCTGGACGGGCTGCTGGAGGCCGCCGGCATCGACGTCACCGCGATCACCGGCCCGGCCGGGCGCGGCAACGCCGAGCGGCCCGCGCGGATGGCCGCGCTCAAGGAGCGCTCGCCGCGCAGGTGGCGCCGGCGGCTGCGCTTCGAGCTGGCGGCGGTGGCCGCCATCGAGCACTACACCGCCGTGCTCGGCCAGTGGATCATGGACAACGACCGGCTGGACGCGGCCGGCGCCGACCCCACCATGCTCGACCTGCTGCGCTGGCACGGCGCCGAGGAGGTCGAGCACCGCTCGGTCGTCTTCGACGTCTACCGCGCGATGGGCGGCCGCTACCCCACCCGCGTGCTGGCCTGGGTCGTCTCGCTGTTCTTCCTGTACTGGGCGCTGATCGGCGGCTCGCTCTTCCTGCTCAAGAAGGACCCGGCGATCGGGAAGCGGGTCACCCTGTACCGCGTCGTGCGCGCGTACCGCCGCTCGGTGCGCAAGGGCCACGTCCCGGGGATCTTCCGGCTGCTGCTCGGTGAGGCCCCGGTCTACCTGCGGCCCTCGCACCACCCCTCGCAGATCTGCTCGACACCGCGGGCCCTGGAGTACCTCATGCGCTCCCCGGCCGCCCGGGCCGCCGGGTACGACCCGTACTAGACGTGCACGCCGCGCGCGGCGGGCGCGTGGCGAGCGTCACCTCCGGGGCGGCTTGACCAGGACGGGCCGCAGGCGCTTAATTAACACCGTGTCCAATAACGTGACGCTCGCCCGGACCGGCGATGCCGCCGAACTCGACCGGTTCCGCGAGATCCAGCGCCTGAGCTACGAGTGCGCCGCCGAGGTCGCCGCCGGGCTGGAACCCGGGGTGACCGAGCGGGAGGCCTGCCGGCGCATGCGCCGGTGGCTGCGCGACCGGGGCGTGGACGACTGGCTGCACACGCCGTTCGCCTGGTTCGGCGACCGTACCGCCTTCCGCGGCTTCCGGGTGCCCACCCAGTTCCTGCCGAGCCGCAAGCGGCTCGAAGAGGGCATGCCGTACATCCTCGACATGGCGCCCGTGAAGCGCGGCCACGCCGCCGACATCGGGTACGGCGGCGTCCTGGGCGACAACCGGATCTGGGACCGGGTCGACGCCGACCTCGCCGCGTACCGGACGCTCATCCTGGACCTGGTGCGCGAACGGCGGACGTTCGCCGCGATCTACGCCGAGGTGGACGCGCTCATCGAGCGGCAGGGGTACGACAACCGGCACCGCAAGTACCCGGGCCGCGTCATCGGCCACCAGGTCGGGATCATCGGCGGGCCCCTGCCCAAGGGGGTCGGCTTCCCGTTCGGCGTCCGGTTCCTGCAGACGATCGGCCGCGAGCTGGTCACGGAGCGGATGGCGGGCCGCTCGCCGCTCTGGAACGGCGCCAAGCAGTCCGCCCACCCCCCGACGCCGGGGCTGTGGGCCGTCGAGCCGCACATCGCCTTCCGCGGCGTGGGCGTGAAGTTCGAGGAGATCCTCGTGGTGACCGGGGACGACGCGTACTGGCTCGACGACGACCTGCCCCACGTACGGCGCTGGGGCGCGCGGAAGTGAAACGGCGGACGGCACACGCACGACCTGCACATACACGAGCGGTACACACACGACCGGCACACGCACGGGCGGCACACGAGCGAGGGGAGCACCGGGCATGAGCGGCGCTGCGCGGCGGGTCAGAGGCGACGGCGTGGACCTGGCCGTCTACGAGCAGGGAGACCCGAGCAGGCCCACGGTGCTGCTCGTCCACGGCTACCCCGACACCCACGCGGTGTGGGACGAGGTCGCCGAGCGGCTGGAGGCGCGCTTCCACGTGGTCCGGTACGACGTGAGGGGCGCGGGGGCCTCCTCACGGCCGTACGGGCGGCGGCGGTACGGGTTCGACCATCTGATGGCCGACATGCGGGCCGTCCTCGACGCCACCGCGCCGGACCGCCCGGTGCATCTCGCCGGCCACGACTGGGGCTCCATCCAGGCATGGGAGGCGGCCTGCACGATGCCGGAGCGGTTCGCCTCGTTCACCTCGATCTCGGGCCCCTGCCTGGACCACGTGGCGCGGTGGACGCGGCGCGGCCTGACCCGGCCGACGCCCCGCAACCTCAAGCGCGCGGCCGGGCAGGGCATGCGCTCCTGGTACATCTACTTCTTCCAGACGCCGCTGCTCCCGGAGACGCTGTGGCGGGCCGGGCTGGCCCGGCCGTTCGCCCGCGTCCTGGAGATCGGCGAGGGCGTGCGGCCCCGCCCCGGCCACCCCGCGCGGACGCTGGCCCGCGACGGCGCGGCCGGCGTCGGGCTGTACCGCGCCAACATGCTCGAGCGGCTGCGGCGGCCGCGCGAGCGCCGCACCGACGTGCCCACGCAGGTGATCGTCCCGACCCGCGACCTGTTCGTCTCGCCGCACCTGGTCGGCGGGCTCGCGGACCGGGTCCCGAACCTGTCGCTGCGGCCGATCAGGGCCGGGCACTGGGTGCCGCGCAGCCACCCGGACGTGGTCGCCCGTCCTGGAGAAGATCGTCGACACGCTGGAGCACTTCGGGCCCGGCTACGACTACGTGATCACCGCGTACCCGCCGTTCCTGAAGCACCT
>NZ_JBEZWH010000117.1:0-13848 GCF_040703975.1 Spirillospora sp. NPDC029432 | reverse complement strand
ATCGCCGCCGGCAGCGCCGCCGGCGCGCGCCCGCCGCGGCGCTCGGCCCGGCCGAGCCCGCGCACCGCGCCTGACGTACGGGTCAGGGCTTCCGGAGGACGCCGCCGTACTCGTACACCTTCGGGTTGGTCTTGGAGGCCCCCTCGTACTGGGCGATCTCCGCGGGGACCGGGGGAAGCGGCGGCTGCAGGTCCATGGGACGCCATTCCGCCAGGTTCACCAGGCCCGGCTCCACCGGCTCCAGCCCGTCGAAGAGCCGGTCGACCTCAGCGGGCGTACGGGTCTGCCAGGGAATGCCCGCGGCGGTGACCCGCTCGGTCATCAGCGCGCCCTCCTCCGGGTCCTCGCAGACGACCTGGGAGAACGTCAGATGGCTCCCGGGCGCGCTCCGGTCGAGAATGGTCGTGAGGACGCGGCGCGGCTCGAACTCGTCGGGCAGGTGGTGCCCCACGGACAGGAACAGCACGCCCACCGGCTCGTCGAAGTCGATGAGCCGCCGCACGTCCTCGTGCTCCAGGATCTCCTCCTGGTCGCGCATGTCCGCGTTGATGACGGTGGTGGTGGCGTTGTCGGCCAGCAGCGCGCGGCCGTGCGCCAGGACGACGGGGTCGATGTCGACGTACACGACCCGCGCGTCCGGGACGAGCCCCTGCGCGACCTGGTGGACGTTGTTGTCCGTCGGGAGCCCGCAGCCCATGTCGATGAACTGCCGGATCCCCGCCTCCAGCGTCAGATGGCGGACGGCGCGGTAAAGGAAGAGCCGGTTCTGCCGGGTGATGTCGAGGCCCGCCGGGAAGTGCTCGAGCTGCGCCTTGATGAACCGCCGGTCCACCTCATAGTTGTCCTTGCCGCCGAGAAGCCATCCGTAGGCGCGGGCCGAGGTGGGCACGTCGTCCGGAATTCCGGCCGGCGATGGGACTTTACTATCGGTCACCGCGTTCTCCCCGTACGTGAAGATCAACCATTTCCCGGAAACGGTACTCCGCCCGCCCGATAAACGCGCGATCTACGCATATCTGGCCGCAGGGAATCAGGCCGGCGGTACGACGTCGATGACGATGTTGCCGACCTTCCGGCCGCTCTCCGCATGGCGGTGGGCGGCCACGATCTCGTCCAGCGGGTACCGCCGGTCGACGACCGGCCGGAACCGCCCCGACCCGATCAGGTCGCCGAGGTGCCGCACCACCTCCTGCCCGTGCACGGGGAACGGGAACACGACCCTCCTGCCGCCGAGCAGGCGCGTTGCCGGCGGCAGCAGCAGGTTCTGCCACCAGGGGCCGAGGTCGGAGGACAGGTACTTCCCGCGGGGCTTCAGCAGCCTCTTGCAGCGGCCGAACGTGCTCTTGCCGACCGCGTCGAACACCGCGTCGTAGGTTCGCGCGTCCCGGGTGAAGTCCTCGGCCGTGTAATCGACGACCCGGTCGGCGCCCAGTCCCCGAACCAGCTCCAGGTTCGCCGTGTCGCACACCGCGGTCACCGTGACACCGAGATCCTTGAGCAGCTGGACGGCCGCCGAGCCGATCGCGCCCGTCGCCCCGTACACGAGGACGTCCTGCCCGGCCCGGACGCGGCTCGCCCTGATGAAGGAGAGCGCGTAATGCGCCCCCTCGGTGCCGGGCGCGGCCTCGGCGAAGGACACCCCCGCCGGGATGGCGGCGATCATGCCGCCCGCGGGCACCGCCAGGTACTCGGCGTGCGTACCGAACGCGCCCTCGTTGTACCCGAACACCCGGTCTCCGGCGGCGAACGCCGTCACGCCGGCGCCGACCGCCTCCACCACGCCCGCGAACTCGGTGCCGAGCACCGCGCGCCTTGGACGGGTGAGGCCGGTGGCCGCCCTGACGAAGAAGGGCCTGGCCGCCCGGTAGGCGCAGTCCGTCCGGTTGACCGTCGTCGCGTGGACCCTCACCAGGACGTCGCCGTCCCCGGCCGCGGGCCGATCGACCTCGGCGACGCGGACCACGTCCGGCGGGCCGTACCTGTGGTGAACCGCTGCCTTCATGGACGCGCCGACCTCGACATTCCGTGCGCTCGCGGTGACCGTTCGAGCCGAGCGGCCCCGGCCTCGCGGTGGCCGGGCCGATTGTCGCACCCCGGTCCGGGCGATCACCGGCCCGTGACCGGCTCTGGACGCCGGTGCCGCTCCCATCCCTGCATAATCGGCGCATGTCCTCCAAAGATCAGCTCGTCGGCATCGCCCGCGAGCATCTGCCCGCCGGAGTCGTGGAGCAGTGGACCGGCCTGCTGAAGCCGGCCGTGCGGCTGGCGCACGCGACCGGTGACGACGCGGTCGCCGGCCACCTCGGCGGGGACGCGGAGCTGCCGCCGGACATGCCCTGGCCCGCCTGGGAGGGGTACGGCCCCCTGTCGCTGTGGCTGAGCCTCGACTGCGCCGCGCTGCCGGCCGGCGAACTCGCGCTCCCGGACTCGGGGCGGCTGCTCTTCTTCCTCTTCGACGGGCAGCTGTGCGAGAGCACCGCCCCCTATATCGGCGACGACGGTCCCGAAAGCCGCGGCGCCCACCGGGTCGTCTACGTCCCGGAGGGCACCCCGACCAGCCTCCGCGAGGCTCCGGCGGAGCTGCGCCACCGGGTGCCGGCCGAGCCGCTCACCGCGTCGGTCATCTGGACCGCGCCTCAGTACCCCGACGACCTGGACGCCTGGCACGCCCGGTACGGCGAGCCCGACGAGGCCGCCAGCCGGGCGCTCTACGACGACGGGTTCGACGACGAGCTGGATCTGTGGGGCCGCGCCGCGCGGCAGCTCGGCGGCCACCCCTTCGCGCCGCAGTCGCCGGTCGAGGAGGACCTGGCCAGGTACGTGGTGTTCGCCGGCGCCGAGCGGAGCGGGCCCGAACTGCGCCGCGAGATCGCCCGCTGGCGGCTGCTGCTCCAGTTCATGCCCGACTACGAGACCGGCCTGTGGTGCGGGGACACCAACTACCTCTACTGGTTCATCACCGCCGACGACCTGGCCGCCCGCCGGTTCGACCGGGCGCGGCTCCTCCGCCAGGACACGTGAACGGGCCGGGCACGGCGGGTGATCGGTACGCTGCGCCCATGGACACCGCCGATGAGACCGCCCGCATCCGCGCGGTCCTGCGCGACCAGGGCGACGCGGAACGCGCGGAGTACGAGCGCCGCTACCTCAAGAGCGACCTCGTCCATTACGGCGTGCCGGTCCGGGTCGTTCGCGAGACGTGCCGCTCGTCCGCCCGGACGCGCGATGAGGTCCTGGCGCTCGCGGACTCGCTCTGGGACGTGACCGAGGACGGCCGCCCCGTCCACGAGACCCGTATGGCGGCCATCGAAGTGCTGGTCCGCGGAACCCGGCTCCTGGAACCCGCCGACCTGGCCGCCGCCGAACGCCTGATCCGCGACTCCGCGAGCTGGGTCTACGTGGACGGACTCGCGGAGAAGGTCGCCGGCCGGCTGGTCCTGCGCTTCCCTCCCCTCGCCGCGACCCTCGACGCCTGGTCCGCCGATCCGTACATGTGGATCCGTCGCTCGGCGCTGCTGGCGCTGCTCCCCGGCGTCCGTACCGGGAGCCCTGACCTGGAGCGCGTCTCCCGGTACGGTGACGCCCTGATCGAGGAACGCGACTTCTTCATCCGCAAGGCCCTGGGCTGGGTGCTGCGGGAGCTGTCCAAGAAGGACCCGGCCTGGGTCGGCTCCTGGCTGGCCCCTCGCACGTCCCGCGTCTCCGGCGTGACCTTCCGCGAAGCCGTGCGCCACCTCCCGGCGGAAACCGCCGAGCCGCTCGCGACCGCCTACCGGTCCCGCGGGGCGGGACGAGGTAGGCGGTGACGCGATGAGCGGGGCGGGCTACCGGTCGAACCAGTCGTCGTCGTCTTCGTCGCCGAACCAGAACTTCTCCCACCAGTCCCAGAAGCCGTCCTCGTCGCTGTCGTACCAGTCGGAGGCGACCTGGGCCGAGGAAAGCGAAGAGGGCGAGGTGGGCGCGGCGGCGTGAGCGGGCGCGCCGCCCAGGAGAACGGCCGCGACGAGTGACGAGATGGCGAGGGCGAGTATCTTCTTCACTGCGTTCCTTTCCGTGGGTGTTCGCTTCGGAAGTGAGGCCATTGCGCGCGGCAGGGGTTTCCGCTCATGGCGGTTCCCGGCCGTGCGCGTTCGGGTACTGCCTGTGTCCCGTACCACCCCCTCGATGAATTTCCGCGGAATGCGATGGAGCCCGGTCCGGCGGTCTCAGGGCAGTGCGGCCGCCTCCTCCGTGATGGCGCCGGCGAGGCGGTCGGCGAACCGGGCGCGGCGGGAGTCGGCGTAGACGGAGACCGTGACGTCGGGGCCGTGGCCGTGGAGCATGAGCCCCAGGCCGGTGGACGGGGACAGCACTGTCGTGCCGTAGATCCCGAGCACCGCGCGGCCGTGCCAGGTGTGCGTGCCGGGCGGGATCGGGGTGTTGGAGCAGATCAGGTCGGCGTAGGCGCCGCCCATCACGTAGCGCGCGACCGGTGCGAGGAACCGCTTGCCGCGGGCGGCGGCCATGGCGCTGTTCGCCACTCCGGCCGCGGCGAAGCCGCCGCGTTTGGCGTGGCCGGTACGTTCGCTCACCATCCGGATCCGCTCGTCGAGGCGGTGCCGTCCCAGCGGCGGCACGATCCGGAACGGCGAGGCGCCGTTCCCCAGCCGCACGAGGGCGCCGGGCACCCGCACGTCGCTGGGAACGGAGATGTGCCGGACGGCGCGCGCCGCGTCCGGGCCGCACGTCCTGGACAGCGCGCCGGCGACGAGCGCCAGGTAGACGTCGTTGAGCGTGGCGCCCCGGCTCCGGGCCCGTTCCATCGCCGCCCGGGGGAGCGTCGCCCAGGTCAGGTGGCGGCCCTGGTCCAGAGGTCCGGCGAGCGACGATCTGCCGATGGAGGGGAGTGACGCGCCGGCGGCGGCGAGCCGTTCCTTGCCCGTGACCGGGCGCAGCGTGGGCGCCGTGCCGCCCGCGTGAGGCGGCTGCGCGCCGTCGCGATCGAGCAGTCTCTGGAGGAGGTGGGCGTTCGAGATCCCGTCCATGAGCGCATGGTGGGTGCGCACCAGGACGGTGAACTCGTCCTCGCTGTAGCCCTCGACGAGGTCGATCCGCCAGGGTGGCCGCCCGCACAGGGGAAGGCTCTGGCCGAGCAGCTCGGCGAGCCGTGCCCGGAGCCCGGATTCTCCGGGGGCGGCGACCACGGCGGACACGTGCTCCGCCGGATCGAAGCCCGGCAGGCCGATCCACTGCGGGCGGCCGCCGGACGGCGCCAACGAGTAGCGCAGGATCTCCAGCGGCGCCAGCCGCCCGCGGACGGTGCCGATGAACTCGTTGAGCGCCGGCGGGCTCCCCTCGATCCGCGCCCAGAACCCGAACGTCAGCAGGTCGGGCGCCGGCGGCGCGGTCAGCGACCAGAACGCCATGTCCAGCGGGGACAGCCGGCGTCCACCGCGCTCGCCGCGCCGGTCCGGCTCGGCGGGCGGGGGAGGGCCGCCGTTCTTGGGGAGTGCGGGGAGCCTGCGCGCCACATGGGCCTCCGATGGGGTGAGGGTTGGGCGGGGTCGTCCGGTTCACGAGACCTCCGGGCGTTCACTCAGGCGCGCCGCCCAGCGCGATGGCCTCGTCGACCTCCTGCTTGCGCGCGGCCAGCTCCCGCTCGTACCGCTCCTCGTCGATCCGCTCCGCGATCTCCTCGTCCTGGCGCATCAGGACCTCGAGGTCGGACTTGGCGTTGTCGAGCACGCCCATGTCGGCGTACGCGGCCTGCACCTTGTCCCCCCACAGCCCGATGTCGCGCACGCACGGAACGATGCGGCTGAAGAGCAGCGACTGGTAGAGCTTGAACGAGTCGGAGTGCTCGACGTAGTCCATGCAGGCGCCGACCGGCAGCCCGAGCCGCTCGAAGATCTCGCGGCCCTTGAACCGGTCGCGCATCAGGTAGCAGCCTTCGACGACGAACTCCTCGCGTTCGGCGCGTTCCCGGGAGGTGAGTGCGGCGTAGTGGTCCTTGAGCGCGAGCCGGCCGAACGCGACGTGGCGGGCCTCGTCCTGCATGACGTAGGCGAGGAGCTGCTTGACGAGGGCGTTCTGGGACATGTCGCGGTAGAGCCCGAACGCCGCCAGCGCCAGCCCCTCGATGAGGACCTGCATGCCGAGGTAGGGCAGGTCCCAGCGGCTGTCCTCCAGGGATTCGGCGAGTAGCTTGGCCAGGTCCTGGTTGATCGGGTAGTACATCCCGATCTTCTCGTGCACGAACCTGGTGTACAGCTCGACGTGGCGCGCCTCGTCCATGGTCTGGGTGGCGGCGTAGAACTTGGAGTCCAGGTCCGGGACGCTCTGCACGATCCGCGCCGACACGTTCAGCGCGCCCTGCTCACCGTGCAGGAACTGGCTGAACATCCATGAGCCCTGGTGTCGCCAGAACTCGTCGCGTTCCTTCTGGGTCATCTTCTCCCAGATGTCGGAGCCGAACAGCGGGTTGAACTGCTCGGGGAGCTGGGCGACGTTGTTGGGATCGATCTCCAGGTCCCAGTCGATGCGCTTCTGGGCGTCCCACTGCTTGTCCTTGCCCTTCTGGTACAGGTTCAGCAGCCGGTCGCGGCCGCCGTCGTACTCCCAGGTGAAGCGCGTGTCCCCGGCCATCGGGACGTTCCAGGTGTCCGTCGGAACGGGGGTCGAATAGAGGTCGTGGGAACTCACGGGCAACCTCCACGCGGATCGCCGCGAATAGTGGTGATGGTGCGCGCTCCGGCGCCGGCACGGTCGCGACTAAGAGTAGTTATCAACGCACCGTGAGTTAGCGACTCGATGGTGAGGGTTCTGTGGTGCGCGGTCACGCGATGGCCGCTCCCTCATTTCGTGGGCCGATTCGTTGGCCGGCCGGAGGTGGGGGAGTGGCTGGAAAGGCGGTGACCTGCAACGACTTTTGGCCGCGTCCCGTGCGGGCCATGGTTGCGTGCCCGTCCGGCCAGTCCAGTGCCGCCGCACGAGCAATCTCACCGAAAGTAGCAAGTCGCTACTGTGCGTATCGCGATCGGGCGGGGCCGGCGGTACGGCCGCCGTGCGGGATCACTCCTGCGCTCGTCCAGCCCGGCGTTCCCTGCCGTCCAGCGGGGTGACGGCAGACTCCAAGACGGAGGAGAAGCGACCATGGCAGGTAAGAACAGCGCCGTAGCCCGGGAACTGCCTCAGGACGCTATCGCGGTGGTGGGGGTCGGCCTCCGGCTGCCGGGCGGGATCACTTCGCTGGACGGGCTGTGGCAGGCCCTGCGGGAAGGCAGGGACCTGGTCGGGAAGGTGCCCGCCGACCGGTTCGACAGCGAAGCGATCCTGGATCCCGAGAAAGGGCGGGTGGGGAAGGCCTACACCGATGACGGCGGATTCCTGGAAGAGGACATATCGCTGTTCGACGCGGACTTCTTCGGGATCTCGCCCAAGGAGGCGTCCCGGCTCGACCCGCAGCACCGGGTGCTGCTGGAGTGCGCGGTCGAGGCCCTGGACGACGCCGCGATCGAGCCGGAGACCCTCGCGGGCGGCGACACGGCGGTGATCATGGGCCTGTCGACCCATGATTTCGAGGCCCTGCAGACGCAGCGGCTGCGGACGCTCAACGCGTACTCGGTGTCGGGCACCGCGCCGTGCAACGCGGCGAACCGGCTCTCCTACCTCTTCGATCTGGGCGGCCCCTCGTACGCGCTCGACACGGCGTGCGCGTCGTCGCTGACGGCGATCCACCAGGCGTGCGAGGTGCTGCGGAACGGGCGCAGCTCGCTGGCGCTGGCCGGCGCCGTCAACCTCATCGTGGGCCCGGCCGGGTACATCGGCTTCTCCGCGGCGGCGATGGGGTCGCCCTCCGGCCGCTGCCGGCCGTTCTCGGCGGGCGCCGACGGGTTCGTGCGGGCCGAGGGCGCGGGCGTGCTGGTGCTCAAGCCGTACGCGGCGGCGCTGCGCGACGGCGACCGCGTGCACGGGGTCGTCCTGGCCAGTGACATCAACGCCGACGGCCGTACCAGCGGCCTGACCGTCCCCGGGGCGGCCGCGCAGGCCGCGCTGCTGGAGCGCGTCTACACCGCCGCGGGGATCGGCGCCGACGAGGTCTGCTACGTCGAGGCGCACGGGACCGGCACGCCGGTCGGCGACCCGATCGAGTGCCGGGCCATCGGCGAGACGCTGGGCCGCCGCCGGACCGGGGCGCCGCTCCCGATCGGCTCGATCAAGTCCAACATCGGGCACATGGAGGCGGGCGCGGGGATCGCCGGGGTGCTGAAGGCCCTGCTGGTGCTGCGGCACGGGCATATCCCGGCGACCCTGCACCTCGACCGGCCCAACCCGGACGTCGACTTCGGCGCGCTCGGCCTGGACCCGGTGACCGAACCGCGGCCGCTGCCCGCCGCCGAGCGCCGGATCGCCGGGGTCAACTCCTTCGGTTTCGGCGGCGCCAACGGGCACGTCGTCCTGGCCGTCCCCGAACCCGGGCCCGCCGGGCCGGTGCCCGCGCCGCGCTCGGGCGGGCGGCCCGGAACGCTGCCGCTGCTGGTGTCGGCGCGGTCGCCGCGGGCGCTGGCCGACGCGGCCCGGGACTGGGCCGAACGGCTGCACCGGACCCCCGACGAGGAGTTCTACGACACCGCCTACACCGCCACGCGGCGCCGCGGCCGCCACCCGCACCGCATGGCGGTGCTCGCCGGCGGCGCCCCGGAGGCGGCGCGGAAGCTCGCGGCCCTGGCCCGCGGCGAGGAGGTCGCCGGGGGCGCGACGGCGGCCGGGACCGCCCGCGGCAAGGTCGGCTTCGTGTTCAGCGGCAACGGCTCGCAGTGGGCCGGGATGGGCCGGGAGCTGCTGCCCGCCGACCCCGCGTTCGCCGCCGAGGTGGCCGCCGTCGACGCCGAGCTGGAGCCGCGGCTGGGCTGGTCGGTGCTGGCCGAGATGGCCGCCCCCGACCCGGCCCGCTGGGACCGTACGGAGGTCGCCCAGCCGATGCTGTTCGCCGTCCAGGCCGGGGTGGTGGCGGCACTGGCCGCCCGCGGCGTGCGCCCCGCCGCGGTCACCGGGCACAGCGTCGGCGAGGTCGCCGCCGCCTACTGCGCCGGGATCCTGGACCGCGCGGCGGCCTGCCGGGTGATCGCCGAACGCAGCGCGGCCCAGGCCGTCACCGCGGGCGCCGGCCGGATGGCCGCCGTCGGGCTCGCCTCCGCCGACGCCGAGCGGCGGCTGAGCGAGGAGCACCTGTCGAAGCTGCTCACCGTCGCGGGCGTCAACAGCCCCCGGGACGTCACCCTCGCCGGCTGCGCCGAGGCACTGGCCGGGCTGGGCGCGGCCCTGAAGGAGGAGGGGGTCTTCTTCCGGGATCTGGGGCTGGACTACGCCTTCCACAGCCCGGCGCTGGACCCGGTCCGGCAGGACCTGCTCAAGGCCCTGGACGGCCTGGACGCCGCCCCCGGCCGCATCCCGCTGGTCTCCACGGTCACCGGCCGGGAGGCCGGCGACCTGCGGCTCGACGCCCTCTACTGGTGGCGGAACATCCGCGAGCCCGTGCGCTTCACCGAGGCCGTCGCCGTCCTGACCGGCGACGCCGGTGCCGAAGAGCCCGCAGGGACGCCGGCGGGCCTCGGCTGCGACGTCCTGGTGGAGATCGGGCCCCATCCCGTCCTGTCCGGGTACGTGCGGCGCACCGTCACCGCCCCGGACACCGGGACCGGGCAGGCCGTGGTCACCGGGACGCTGTCGCGCACCGGCGCCGGAGCGGCGGCGCTCGACACCGCGGCCGCGACCGCGGTGGCGGCGGGAGCGCGGCTGGACTGGGACCGGGTGTTCCCCCGCCCGGGCCGGGTCGTCGACCTGCCCGCGTACCCGTGGCAGCGGGACCGGCACTGGAACGGCGACCCGAGCTGGTGGCTGGAGCGCAGCGGCGGGGACGCCGCGGCGGACGGTCCGGGAGCCGAGCCGCATCCGCTCCTGGGGGCGCGGCACGCGAGCCCGGACCCGCAGTGGTCCCGGCGGATCGACCACGCGCCGCTGGCCTACCTCAAGGACCACAGGGTCGGCGAGGCGATCGTCATGCCGACCGCCGCGTTCATCGACATGGCGCTGGCGGCGGGGGAGCAGGTCCACGGCGCGCCGGTGCAGATCGACCGGATGGCCATCATCCGCGCGCTGACCCTGCCGTTCGACGACCCGGCCATGGACCTGCGGCTGCACACCGCCATCAACCGCGCCGGGTCGATCGTCATCGCGGCCCGCGCCGGCGCGCACTCCGACTGGTCCGACCACGTCCGCGGGCAGGTCCGCAAGCTGCTGCGGCCCCGGCCGGCGGCGGTGGACGTCCCGGCGCTGCGGGCGCGGCTGCCGCACGCGGTGCCCGTCGACCGGCACTACGCCGACTTCGCCAAGGTGGGCCTGCCCTACGGCCCGGCCTTCCGGCCGCTCGTCGAGCTGCACCACGGCGGCGACGAGGTGCTGGCCGAGTACGCGATAGCGGTCGAGCCGCGTCCCGGCCACGTGGTGCACCCCACCGTCCTCGACTGCGCGATCCAGGCATGCCTGCCCGCGGTGATGAGCGCCGCCCAGGGGACGGTCGCGTACCTGCCCAAGTCCGTGGCGACCGTCCGCTGCTGGACTCCCGTCCCGGACAGCGGCCTGGTGCACGTGCGGGTGCGCGAGGTGACGTTCCAGCAGGCGGTGCTGGACGTGGCCATGCTGGACGGCGACGGCGCGGTGGCGCTGGAACTGCGGGGAGTGGTGCTGGAGCGTTTCGGCAGCGCCCGCCTGCCCGACCCGGTGCGGATCGGCGAGGTGCTGCGCGCGGCCCCGCTCCCCGGCGACCCGGCCCCGCCGGAACCCAGCCCGCTGCCCGCCCCGGCCGTCCTGCTGGCCGCCCGCGCCGAGCCGATCCGGCGGCTCAGCGACGCCTGGCACGCCGGTTCCGCCCACGCCGAGTCGCAGTCGATCCTGTGCCGGCTGTCGGCGCACTTCACCGTGGCCGCCGTACGGCGGATCCTGTCCCCGCCCGAGGCCCCGGCCGGAACCGCCGCGGCGGGGACGTCCTTCCGCCTCGCCGACCTGCTCGCCGCGGGCGCGCAGCCCGTCTACACCAAGCTGCTGAGGAACCTGCTGCGGGCGGCGGCCCGGCACGGCCTCCTGGCCCGGGACGGCGACCGCTGGACGATCACCGCCGAGCCGGCCCCCGAGCCGATCCTCCAGGAGGCGATCACCAGGTACCCGGCCGAGGGCGTGCTCTGCCAGGTCGTGGCCGTGTGCGGCCGCCGCCTCGCCGACGTGCTCCGCGGCGACTGCGACGCGATGGAGCTGATGTTCTCCGACGCCGACGCCCTGGCCGAGCGCGCGTACAACGGCACGCCCGTCATGCAGCACCACAACCGGGTCGTCCGGGAGCTGGTCGCCGAGGCGGCCGCCCGCTTCCCCGCCGACCGGCCGCTGCGCGTCCTGGAGGTCGGCGCGGGCACCGGCGGCACCACCGCCCTGCTGCTGGACGTGCTGCCGCCCGAACGCGTCCGCTACACCTACACCGACATCTCCACGGCCTTCTTCCCCCGGGCCCGGCAGCGCTTCGCCGACCATGACCTCCTCGACTACCGCCCGCTCGACCTCAACCGGGACCCGGCCGCGCAGGACTTCGACCCCGGCTCGTACGACCTGGTCATCGCCGCCAACGTGCTGCACGCGACCGACGACCTCAGGGCCACGCTGCGGCGGGTCGCCGCGCTCCTCGCCGACGGCGGCCAGCTGGTGGCGCTGGAGGCGCACCACCAGGAGAGCATGACCGCGATCTTCGGGCTGCTGACCTCGTTCTGGGGCAACACCGACACCGACCTGCGCCCCGACCATCCCATCCTGCCGTACGAGGACTGGAGCCCGGTCCTGGAGGAGTGCGGCTTCACCGGCACCGTCCAGACCGGTGACCCCGGCGATCCCTGGCGCAGCGACTTCTCGGTGCTGCTGGCCGCGCGGGCGCCCCGCGACCGGCCCGCCGCGCCGCCGGTCACCGCCGCCTCCGGCGAACTGGCCGGCGGACGCATCGTGATCGCCGATCTGACGGAGGCCGGTGCGTCCGCGGCCGAGTCCCCGGGCGCGCCCGCCGGCGACTGGACGGCCGAGTACGCCCGGGCGCTGGCCGAGGCGCTCACCGGCGCGTCCGGCGGCCGGCCGCACATCGTGCCGCCCGCCGCCGACGCCGACGCCTGGGCCGCGGCCTGGCGGGAGGCGATGGCCGGCCACGGCGAGCCGCTCGACGTGGTGCTGCTCAGCACCGGCCGCGCGGCGGGCCCGCCCGGCGACCAGACCCGGCGGGCGCTGTTCCACCTGACCGCCCTGCAGGCGATCGCCCGCGCCACGGAACGGCCGGACGGCACCGGCCCGGCCCCGGCCGCGCACCCGGACGGCCCCGCGGTGCGGGTCTGGCTGCTGTGCACCGCCACCGCGGACGACTACCGCCACCCGCCCGCGATGCCCGGCGCCCGCGCCGCCGCCTGGGGCGCCGCCCGCGCCCTGGCAACCGAGCACCCCGGCATCCAGGTGAGGCGCATCGCCGTCGCGCCCGCCGATCCGGTGGCCCCGCCGGTGCGGCGGCTGGCCGAGCAGACGCTGGCCGAGATGATGGCGGGCTCCCCGGAGGACGAGGTCGTCCTGACGGGCCCGGGACGCTTCGTCCTGCGGGCCGACCCGATCCCGGCGGCGACGCGGCCGTCCGGTTCGGGCTGCTACGCGCTGGACGTCCACGACCAGGGCAACCGCTACCGCCTCGGCTGGAAACCGGCCCCGGCGCCCGTGCCGGGGCCCGGCCAGGTGGTCGTCAAGGTCGAGGCGGTCGGACTGAACTACCGCGACGTCCTGGTCGCGCTGGGCATCATGCCGCCGCTAGAGATGGAGCGCGGGGCCGCCGCCCTGAACCTCGGCATCGACGTCGCCGGCACCGTCGTCGCCGTGGGCGACGGCGTCAGCGGGTTCGCCCCCGGCGACCGGGTCGCGGGCGGCGCGCAGGGCTGCCTGGCCTCGCACACCACCGCGGCCACCAAGAACCTCTACCGGATGCCCGACACCATGACGTTCGCCGAGGCGGCGACCCTGCCGCTGGTGTCCCTCACCGCCCACCAGAGCCTCCACCACCGGGCCCGGCTGCGCGCCGGCGAGACGCTGCTGGTGCACAGCGCGGCCGGCGGCGTCGGGCTCGCCGCGCTCCAGTACGCCCGCCACGTCGGCGCCAGGGTCATCGCCACCGCCGGGACGCCCGCCAAGCGCGAGATGCTGAGGGCCCTCGGCATCCGGGACGTGCTGGACTCGCGCTCCCTGGAGTTCGCCGAGCAGGTCATGGACCTCACCGGCGGCGAGGGCGTGGACGTCGTCCTCAACTCCCTGGCCGGGGAGGCCCTGCGGCGCGGGGTGGAGATCCTCAAGCCCTACGGCCGCTTCATCGAGATCGGCAAGCGCGACTTCCTGGAGGACAGCCTGCTGCCCCTGGGGCGGTTCGACGACAACCTCAATTTCTTCGCGGTGAACGTCGTCCAGGAGCGCATGACCGGCGCCGACTCCAGCATCGGCATGCAGGACGTCGCCGAGGCCGTCCAGGCCGGCGTCTACCGGCCGCTGCCGTTCCAGACCTTCCCGGCCGCGCGCATCCAGGAGGCCTTCACCCGGCTCCAGCACTCCCGTCACGTCGGCAAGATCGTGGTGACCTTCGGCGAGCCCGTCCCCCTGGAGCCGCCGGCCGCCGACGCCCTGCCGGCCCCGCGCCCGGACCGCACGTACCTGATCACCGGCGGGCTCGGCGGCCTGGGCGCGGCCACGGCCCGGCACCTGGCCGCCCGCGGCGCCCGCCACCTGGCGCTGCTCGGCCGCGTGGACGCTCTCCAG